>JARGGI010000010.1 GCA_029210775.1 Patescibacteria group bacterium
TAAAAGTCATATCAGAGACAATAACAACATCTTGAGGTTGAATGAATTGTTTCTCTATTAAAAATAGATCCAGTTGTTTTCTAATCCAACTTTCACTTCGACGATATTCCCTTGATAGTTGTTTGATTGTCTGTCTATTTCAAATATATTTTTTCCAAAGAACTTTTTGTAAAAATATTTTTCTAGATTTTGCTAAAAATTGAAATCCACAATCTTTGCAAAAATATCTCTGTTTATTTCGAGCATGACCATATTTCTTGGTGTGATAAGAATTGCATTTTGGACAAAATCTCTTGTTTTTTTATAACCATACTCTAAATTATTAGTTGTTTATGGCTATAGTATTACATAAAACTAAGTTTTTAGCATTACATATTTACTATTATCCCGTAATTTACTACATTAAAATTGACAAAGCTCGGTTATTAGCAGAACTCCCGTTATTCAACAGGATAGACGCCACCTGCTGTCCTACCGTTAGACCTGTCGCCAACAAGCAGACTCAATATAGCAAATATATTAATTTTCGTAATTTCAAGTAATAATATATAACTTATAGCATATAATTTGCAATTAATCAACATTTTAAAAAAAATCCACCAAATCAATGCGGATTTATCAAAAATTCAAAAAATAATTACACATTTAGATATCTTCTAATTGCAATGAAGCTACTAAACACTCCCATAAAAACTCCAATCAAAATCAACAAAACAGAAACACTTAGAAAATTATCCATAAAATACATATACAAATCAAAACCAGGAAGGAACTGTGTGATTCTAGAAGATATATAGACAGCAGCCGGAGATATTATTGCCAAAGTTATCACAGCACCCACTACTCCTAAAATTGCTCCTTCTATGATGAACGGCATTCTTATATACCACCTGCTTGCTCCAACAAGTTGCATAATCTCAATTTCAATCTTATGCGAATACATCGCCAAACGAATTGTGTTAAAAGCAACTAAAACACTGATAAAAACAAACAGAATAGTCAATCCGAATATGCCGTCTTTTATGGTTGCAAGAATATTTGAAAGATTTTCTATTGCTCTTTCATTTTCTTTAAAATTTACTTTCTCTATAATATCTTTGTAGTTGTCATTATTGATTATATATTCATTAATAGAGTTATATTTAGTTATGTCATTTGCCTTTACATTCAAAACAGCAAAAAGAGGATTTTCTCCAAGTTCATCAATGGACTCATTTACATATTCATTATCTTTGTGAGTTTCCTTAAAATTAATCAGGGCTTGATCTTTGGAAATATATTCAACACCTTTCACTTCTTCAATTTTTTCTAAGTCACCTTTCAAATCCAATATTTTAGCCTCATCAGCGTCATCTTTAAATTGAATTGAAATATCAATTTTTTCTTGCAATGCAACAAGAGCATGACTTCCCACAGCATCAATTGCAAGCATTGTTGTTATCGTAAAAAGTGATATGACAGTAATAATAATCGTTGCCATATTTAACCATAAATTCCTTGATAAATCTCTTAACGCAGAAATTACAAGTCTTTTTGATTTGTTTACAAACATTAAAGTTGATTTTAATTTTATATTAGATATTTTCCATTTTCCAATTGATCTCTGGAAATTTTACCCTTATCAATTGTGATAACTCTTTTGTTAATTAAGTTCACTATTTCTCTGTTGTGAGTAGCTAAAACAACGGTCGTTCCATATTGATTGATCTTCATTAAAAGCTGAACAATATCCCAAGTATTTACGAGATCTAAATTTCCTGTAGGTTCATCTGCAATTATTATATCAGGTCTATGAACCAACGCCCTTGCAATTGAAACTCTTTGCTTTTCTCCTCCTGATAGTTCATTTATATAACTATTAATTTTATTTGTAAGTCCAACTATTTCCAAAACCTGAGGAACATCTTCTTTGATTTCAGAGTCTGCTTTCCCCGAAACTTCCATTGCAAAAGCAACATTTTCAAAAACAGTTCTAGTATCTAATAGTTTAAAATCTTGAAAAACAACCCCAATATGTCTTCGAAGTATAGGAAGTTTACTACTTTTAATTTTACTTATATCCCTTTCCTTGATGAAAATACTACCTTCTGTTGGTTTTTCTTCTGCAAAAACCAACTTTAAAAGAGTTGACTTTCCTGCTCCGCTTTGTCCAACAATAGAAACAAACTCCCCCTTTTTTATCTTGAAGTTAATGTTTTTTAAGGCAAAGCTATTTTCGCCATATATTTTTGAAACTTTTTCAAAAGCTATCATTATGGAATTCATTTTAATAATTTATTATGTGAATATTATATCAAAATATATAAATATTCATTTTTCAAAATCTAAATCTATTTCTCATTAATTTTGAAAACTTTTCTTCTTGCATATTCTGAAACTTTTCCCTTATTCCACTGTTGAACTGGCCTAAGATATCCAACAACCCTTGAATAAACCTCGCACGGCTGTTCTATTAAACATTTTGGACACATAAAATGCTCTCCTGATAGATATCCATGATTCGGACAAACGCTGAAAGTCGGAGTGATAGAAAGATATGGCATTTCAGATTTTTCAAAAATCTTTTTCACAAGTGTTTTAGCCTCTTTTCCACTTGGAAGTCTTTCTCCCAAAAAAGCATGCATCACAGTTCCGCCGGTATATTTGGTTTGCAATTTATCCTGCAATTCCACCGCTTCAAACAAATCATCCGTATGCCCAACCGGAAGTTGGGACGAATTGGTGTAAAAAGGATCTTGTGGCAAGTTCTTTTTCACTTCATTTTCAACTTTCTTTTTTGTTATTTTTTTTGCTTTTGTCATATATTTAAAGTTAATTTTTAATAATTCTATTTCCTATCTAGTATCTAATAGTTTAAAATCTTGAAAAACAACCCCAATATGTCTTCGAAGTATAGGAAGTTTACTACTTTTAATTTTACTTATATCCCTTTCCTTGATGAAAATACTACCTTCTGTTGGTTTTTCTTCTGCAAAAACCAACTTTAAAAGAGTTGACTTTCCTGCTCCGCTTTGTCCAACAATAGAAACAAACTCCCCCTTTTTTATCTTGAAGTTAATGTTTTTTAAGGCAAAGCTATTTTCGCCATATATTTTTGAAACTTTTTCAAAAGCTATCATTATGGAATTCATTTTAATAATTTATTATGTGAATATTATATCAAAATATATAAATATTCATTTTTCAAAATCTAAATCTATTTCTCATTAATTTTGAAAACTTTTCTTCTTGCATATTCTGAAACTTTTCCCTTATTCCACTGTTGAACTGGCCTAAGATATCCAACAACCCTTGAATAAACCTCGCACGGCTGTTCTATTAAACATTTTGGACACATAAAATGCTCTCCTGATAGATATCCATGATTCGGACAAACGCTGAAAGTCGGAGTGATAGAAAGATATGGCATTTCAGATTTTTCAAAAATCTTTTTCACAAGTGTTTTAGCCTCTTTTCCACTTGGAAGTCTTTCTCCCAAAAAAGCATGCATCACAGTTCCGCCGGTATATTTGGTTTGCAATTTATCCTGCAATTCCACCGCTTCAAACAAATCATCCGTATGCCCAACCGGAAGTTGGGACGAATTGGTGTAAAAAGGATCTTGTGGCAAGTTCTTTTTCACTTCATTTTCAACTTTCTTTTTTGTTATTTTTTTTGCTTTTGTCATATATTTAAAGTTAATTTTTAATAATTCTATTTCCTATCTCCCCTCCACACCACCCCTTTTAATCTCGCTTCAATAAATCCATCAATAACCCCGTCTAAAACTTTTTCTGGATCAGTTGTTTCAATTCCCGTGCGATGATCTTTAACTAATTTATACGGATGAAGAACATAAGATCTGATTTGATTCCCCCATTCTGCTGAAGTATATTCACCGCGCAGTTCTTTCTTTTCGGCATCTTCTTTCTCCTGTTGAATTTTGTATAACATTGCTTTCAAAATTTTCATTGCCGTTTCTTTGTTTTGCGATTGACTTCTTTCATTCTGACATTCCACTACAGTTTTTGTCGGAAAATGAGTAATTCTCACGGCTGAATCAGTTTTGTTGACATGTTGACCTCCTGCTCCACTTGCTCTGAATGTATCAATTTTCAAATCATCGTCTTTAATTTTCACTTCATCATCGGATTCAATTTCCGGAAGCACCTCCACGAGAGCAAATGATGTCTGACGAAGATTATCAGAATTAAAAGGTGAAAGTCTCACAAGCCGATGAACTCCCGCTTCATTCTTAAGATGCCCATAAGCATACGATCCAGATACAACAAATGTCACACTTTTAATTCCCGCCTCTTCCCCTTTTGACATATTTACAATCTCTGTTTTATACTTATGATCTTCTGCATATCGTAAATACATCCGAAGAACCATCTCTGACCAATCCTGCGCATCAACTCCACCTGCCCCGCTGTGAATCGCCATAATTGCGTTTGCTTCATCGTATTTTCCGCTCATTAAAGCTTCAAACTCATGTTCAATAAATTCTTTTCCCAACTTCTCCAACCTTTCTTTCGTTTCTTGTAAAATATCTTTGTCTTTTTTCTCGTCTATTATTTTTATTATTTCTGCCAAATCATCTATTCTTTTTTCAATGTCCTCCCAAAAATTTACTGCGTCTTTATAATTATCTAATTTTTGCATAACCTGTTTCGCTTTCCGCGTATCATTCCAAAAACCAGTTTCATTTACCTCTTTCTCTAATCCGACAATTTCCGCTTTTTTACGATTTAAGTCAAAGACAGTCCCTCACCAAGAGGGTCCTCTTTTTTAAATCTTCAATTTTTTCAACTGTTTCTTTCATAACATCATTATAACAGATTTTTTAAAAAGTGTCACATTCACTATTATTGAGAGATGCCTTAACGAACATAGCGAATAAAAAAGCGACGAAACAATTTCGAGTCTAAATTCACAAAACAATATATTATAACTTTATAAAACTAATTTAGAATTACCGTGCTTTGCTCGCAATGGGTATAAAGGTAGGTAATTTAAATATTTATATGTTTACATGATGTTTGAGCCATCTGTCGGAGTCGAACCGACGACCTACGCGTTACGAGTGCGTTGCTCTACCAACTGAGCTAAGATGGCATTACTAAAAAATTCTTCGCATATCCATAATACATTACTAACTATTAAAAGGTCAACTCTTAATAAAAAAACACACAAATAAAAAGAGAGTTAACTCTTTTTATGTTTTCTTTCTTTTTCTTTAATTATTTGCAAAGTAATTTTATCTTCCAAATTCCAAATCTTTTTTAAAAATTCAGCAAATATATCATTATGATTTTCTTTTTCACTATTTAAACAAATCACCTTATAACTTTTATTGTTTTTTTTATTTTACTCTTATTTTGTAAATTCTTACTCTTTTCTTGAGCGGGTAACGGGAGTCGAACCCGTCTCTTAACCTTGGGAAGGTCACATAATACCGCTATACCATACCCGCAAAAAAATTACTATTTTCTTGCAAAAAAATAATTCCACCACCTAATGTAATTTGGAATATTTTCATTTCCATTTGCCTCCTCAACGAAAAGGCTATTCAAATTCTCGGAATTAGGTTTTATTATTACCACTTTTTCCCCTTCTTTCATTACATTTAATCTTTTTCTTGCTTCTGCTTCTTTATATTCATCTGTCTTATAATATTCAACTAGTTGAGAAAGTTTATAATTATTAACTTCAAAAGAATCTATTTCTTTTTGTAGAAAATTAATTTCTTTTTGAATTTGATAATCTCTATAATATTCTTTAGCTAAACCAGTCCCCAAAAAAACAATACAAAAAATACTTATTAAAATAAACATTTTAAAAGAGAATATTTTTCCAATTAGACTTTTATTTCTTTTCTTTATCATCGTGTTTTTAATAAATTTAAAAATTCAATCACAACAACATTATCCCATAGACTATTTATAAAACAAGTGCTATAATCTAAATATCATAATAAATTTTTTATTTTCACTTAAATTACAATTAATAACATATATGAAAACAAAAAAGATTAAAGAAACGATTAAATTTATCGCAATTAGCTTAATCGCAATAAGTATGTTACTTTCTTTGATGCTACCTATATTTTTTTAACATCACTTATAATATAGCACAATTTGAAATATAATTTAAGAGCAAAATATCATCCATACTTTATAACAAACAAAAAAACCAGGCAACAAGCCTGATTTTTTTATATAATTTAAGCTAATTATACATCTAAATTTTTTACTTTCTTTGCATGAGTTTGAATGAATTTCTTTCGTGGTTCAACTTCATTTCCCATTAATGTTTCAAACACAATATCAGCTGCTTCAGCGTCTTCAATTGACACTTTTTTCATAATTCTTGTTTCTGGATTCATTGTTGTTTCCCAAAGCTGAGTCGGATTCATTTCTCCAAGACCTTTATATCGCTGAATGACGATGCCCTTCATTTCTCCATCTGAATTTACATCTTCCGTTTCTATTTCGTCTTCAGCTGTTTCCTCGTCGCCTTCAATCTCTATTTCCTCAACTTTTTCCTTTTTTCCTTTTACTTTTTTTTGATCAAGCATAGTTCTGAATTCTTTTACAACTCCATCCTTTTCTTCTTCTGAAAAAACATATTTAAACGATTTTCCCGCTTGAATTCTATAAAGCGGAGGTTGAGCAATATAAATATGTCCTTCAGTTATAAGACTTTCAAAATATCTATAAAACAAAGTTAAAAGTAAAGTCCTAATATGCGCACCGTCAACATCAGCATCGGTCATAATTATAATTCTATTATATCTGAGTTTTGTAATATCAAATGATTCTCCCACGCTTGTCCCCATGGCAATTACCAAGGTTTTGATTTCATTTGAAGAAAGCATTCTGTCTAATCGAGCTCTTTCCACATTTAAAATTTTTCCACGAAGAGGTAAGATTGCCTGAAAAGACCTATCTCTACCTTGCTTTGCGCTTCCCCCTGCACTGTCTCCCTCAACGATATAAATTTCACAATTTTCAGATTTTCGATCAGAACAATCTGCCAATTTTCCAGGAAGCGTCATTCCTTCAAGTGCTCCTTTTCTGATAATCGTATCTCGAGCCGCTCGAGCCGCAACTCTCGCCTTAGCTGTCAAAATACACTTGCTGAGAATTTCTCTGGCATCATTTGGATTTTCTTCAAGATACTCTTCTAAGGCAAATGATATTACACTTGCAACAATAGATTTCACATTCGAATTTCCAAGCTTTGCTTTTGTCTGCCCTTCAAACTGAGGATCTTTAAGTTTGATATTTATAACCGTAGTCAAACCCTCCATAATATCTTCACCCGTCAAGTTTTCATCTTTTTCTTTTAAATATCCTTTTTTTCTAGCGAATGAATTAAAAGTTCTAGTAAGCGCCGAGCGAAATCCAACAACATGAGTCCCCCCATCCATGGTATGAATATTATTTGCAAAAGCAAAAATATGCTCTTTATACCCATCATTATATTGCATTGCAATTTCTGTAAAAACATCTTCTTTTTCTTTTTCGACATAAAATGGAACTTTGTTTTTGATTTCTTTGCCCCTATTTAAATGCTTTACATATGAGACAACACCACCATCAAAATAAAATGTATATGATTTCCCCTTATCTCTATTTCTTGAATCTATTATTTTTATTTTCACGCCTTTAGTAAGATATGCTTGTTGTCTCATTCTTGAAACAATTTTATCCCAATCAAATTTTATTTCAGCAAATATTTCACCGTCTGGTTGAAAAGTAATTTGTGTCCCAGTATCTTTTGTTTTTCCCATTGGCTTGACTGAAGATTTCGGTTTTCCTTGTTTATATTCTTGCATCCAAATTTTTCCGTCTCTTTTAATTTCAGCTTTTACATAAATACTAAGTGCATTCACAACGCTAATTCCCACTCCATGAAGACCTCCTGAAACCTTATATCCTTCTCCACCAAACTTTCCTCCGGCATGTAACACAGTCAAAACCGTTTCCAAGGTTGATTTTTTTGTCTGAGCATGTTTTTCAACTGGAATTCCTCGACCATTGTCAGTTACTCTGACAAAATTATCAGGCAGAAGTTCAATTTCAATTGAATTGCAATATCCCGCCATTGCTTCATCAATTGAATTATCAACAACTTCCCAAATCAAATGGTGAAGCCCTTCCAATCCCGTTCCTCCGATATACATTCCTGGCCTTTTTCGCACCGGCGCCAATCCTTCTAAAACCTGAATCTGCTTCGCGCCATATTCACTCTTTTTTACAGGCTCACTTTTGCTTGTTTTAACCATAAATTTCTATAAGTTACTGTTTATTACTACTCTAACAGTATACACTAAAAAAGCAGATATTTCAAGTGAAATTCCGCTTTTTTATAATCCAATAAGAGTTGTTAATTTTCTTCATCTTTTGTTTCTGCGATCAATCATCGCTTCATTTGATTGACCCGTTCCTATTAAAGTTATCGGCGTATCTAATTTTTTTTCAAGTGCAATAATATATTTCTTCGCTTCCCCGCTTAAAGATTCCCAATTATTTTTATTTTCGTCTTGCGGATAGAGATAATTGAGAAATTGAAGAGCAATTTGGGTGGGACGATTGAGTAAAATCGCCTTTTTCACGATCTTAATATCAAATTCCGCTACTCGCCTGATTTTCCCCGTCACTGAAGTAGTTTCTTGCACTTTCTTTCCCACGCGACGAGAAATCTCCTCCCAAGTAATTTCATTCGGCAAAGGGCCAGAGTTTCCGGCAACTCTAATGGGATAAGTTCGAATAACAAGAACGATGTCCGTTGCCAAGCACAAAGAAATTCCTGTTTCCGCTAAAAAATTAGAAGCGGTAGTATCGCGCGAAGTAACAAAAGGATAAATGCCATGATAAATAGACAATCCAAAACCTTGCGTGCCTTCAACTAAAACATTTTTACCATCATCAATTTCATTGTTAATAATTTCAGCAACATCCCTAATTTGAAAATCTTTTAAAACATCTTTGGCAAATTTAAAATCTTTTCTCCAAATTCTATCCGCAAGAGCCGCGCCACAACCTTTTCCAGTGCTCCCAATTTTTTTGATTAGTCTGCTCTCTTGCAAAAGATGTTTTTCTTCAATAATGCCCGCTTGCGGATCAATAAATAATCGCTTCTTCGTCTTTGTTCGCTCAACTTCTTTTCTTAATATTCCCGGATTGATAAGCGCACCCGCGCCGATGCATAGAACGCAATTCGGATTTACAAAAGTCGCCGGTATTTGTTATAGCTTGTAGATTTCAGAATCTTTAAAAACCGTATGTCCAGCGTTTGGCGCGCCAGTTCTTACGGCAATATCAAACTCGCTAGCGAGAAATGAGATAACCTTTCCCTTTGCTTCGGAGCCGAATTGCCCTCCAACGATAATTGTTATTTTGCCTTTCATAATAATCTGTTTATTCTACCTTATTTAAAATTTTTATTTGAAAATTTTAAAAATTTAGCAGTATGGCAATGTATTTTTTAATCCCGAAATAGCACGCTTTCTTTCGTTAATTTGGGTAGATGCGAGCCCTCGCTCGTGCTCATTAAATAAGGAGAAAACGAAGAATTTCGTTCATCTGTTATCAAATAATTTAAGATCTCTTTTACACAGTGTAATTTAAAACTTTAAACAATTTCACTAATTGTCAATTTTAGATTTTCATCAACCTTCCAAAATATCAAACAATGCAAATGATCCGGCATAATAACAAAACCTAATATTTTAAATCCCAATTTTTTGCGATAAAAATTTAACTCTTCCAATAGGATCAAACAGCATTTTTCATTTTGAAATAAGGTTTGTTTTTATAAATTTTGGTAGTAATAAAATGAACATAATTTGAGTCATTGAATTTTGGCAAGTTTTTATGCATTATGTTTATTAAATACCTTGAATTACAAAATTCAATATATTTGTCACCCTGAGCTTGTCAAAGGATGGAAAATGCGTCAAATTTATCATAGTTTGACAAACTCACTATAACAAATTTAGCTATTTCGTAATTCAAGGTAAATATTCTATAGGCACGAGCGGGAGTTTGCATCTACTTAAAAAAAACTAAAATAAATAAAACTACTTCCTCACTTTCCCTCCCAATTTCTCCATCGCTTTAATAATTTTACCCTGCACTACTTCAACTTCCTCATCTTTTAATGTCCTATCCTCCGCTTGATAGGAAATGCGGAAAGCAATGCTTTTTTTGTTTTCACCCAAATTCTTGCCACGATAAATATCAAATGGTTCAATGTTTTTAATTAATGCACTATCAACACTTAACACATTATTTTTAATCTCTTCCCAACTTATGTTTTCATCAAAAATCACCGAAAGGTCTAATTCAACTCTTGGATATTTATTTATCTGTTCATATGTCCTTCTTTTTTCAGAAAAATCAATTAAACTTTCTTCATATAATTCAAAATATAAAACTCTTGATTCAATTTCAAAGGCATTAGACACGGTTGGATGAACTTCACCAATTTTTCCAATTAATTTATCTTTAAAAAATATTTCTGATGATCTTCCTTTATGCCAAAATGATTCAGCTTCTTTCATTTTCCTGTATGTCGTATTTATTCCAAATCCAGTTAAAAAAACTTCAATCTCATTTTTTACTTGATAAAAAAGACTTTCTTTTTTATTTACATCAAATACCACTCCAGAAATAATTTTTTTCTCTTGAGGCAACTTGTCTTCTATTTTTATATATACTTTTCCAATTTCAAACAATCTAAATTTATCTTTATATTTTAAATTCAAACTAACATTCTTCAACAAGCCAGGTAATAAACTATTTCTCATAAACTGATAATCTTTGCTTATTGGATTTCTAAGTTCAAGATGTTCAATATTTTCAAATTCTATATTTTCTATATCCTTTTCTCCCACAAAAGAATAATTATAAGTTTCACAATATCCAAGTCCTTCAAAAACTTTTCTCGCATCTTCTTCAAAAATTAAAGACTTTTCTTGTTCAACGGCTTTCATTTCAACTAATGATGGGGTTTCCATAATATTCTCATAACCATAAATTCTTCCAATTTCTTCAATGATGTCGTTAACTTTTTCAATATCTATTCTGAAAGTAGGTATCTTAATATTCAAATTATTTCCCTGATCAACAACTTTAAACTCAAGAGAATTCAAAATTTCAATCACCTTTTCTTTTTCGATCTTGATTCCGAGTAAATTTTCAATGCGATTAAATCCAAAATTGATTTCTCTCGCATTTATTCGATTTGGATAGATGTCAAATATTTTTTCTTCCATCTGCCCCCCCGCCAAACTTTCTACCATACAGACTGCTTCTGAAATCGCATTCACAGTCAATTCTGGATCAATTTCTCGTTCAAATCTATAAGAAGACTCTGATGCTAATTTTAATCTCTGTGAAGTTTTCCTAATTGTAGCTCCATTAAAATTTGCGGATTCAAAAATAATATTTTTTGTATTCTCATTAACTGCTGTTTCAGCTCCTCCCATAACACCCGCAATTGCAATCGGCTTAGTTTCATCAGCAATAACTAAATCATCTTCATTTAATTCATATATATTATTATCAAGAGCTATAATTTTTTCACCTCTCCTTGCATTTCTCACAAATATTTTTCCATTTAGTTTGTCAGCATTAAACGCATGCATCGGCTGACCCAAAGAAAGCATCACATAATTTGTAATATCAACAATATTATTTATTGACCGCACATCACAACTTTCGAGCTTTCTCTTGAGCCAAATTGGAGATTTATTAATTACAATATCATTTATAAAAGTAGCTGTATATCTCCGACATAATTCCTTGTTTTCAATTTTTACTTTTAACTCCCTGTCATTGCAGGGAGTTCCACATGACGATGCGTCAATCCCTTTTTTAAATTCCTCATTCATAATTACGGGATTTTTTGCTTCCTGCGGTCGCTCAGAATGACAATTAATTTTTAGTTTTTTGTTTAACAATACCGCTACTTCTCTTGCCACACCCAAATGATTCAAGCAATCATGAGCTCTATTTGGCAAAATATCAATTTCAAAAATCACATCATCAAGACTAAGAGCTTCCTGAATTGGAGTTCCAATTATTAAATCTTTATCTAAAACCATTATGCCATCATGATTTGTCCCGATTTCAAGTTCATCTTCTGAACACACCATGCCACAAGATTCAACCCCTCGAACTTTTCTTTTTTTAATTTTCAAGCCAGATGGAAGTTCTGTCCCCAGGAGTGCAACAGCAACCTTTTGACCAACTTCAATGTTCGGCGCACCACAAACAATATTTAAAATCACAGGTTTTAGAGATTTAGTCTCCAGTGTGGAGACCGAGTCTCTAAAATCCCCTATGTTAATTTTTACAATACTTAATTTATCTGCATCAGAATGTTTTTCTTTTTCAATAACTTCACCCACCACAACACCATCCAATCCTTTTCCTTGATAAATAATATTTTCCACTTCAAAAGAATGCATCGTCAAAAGTTCCGCCAACTTCTCGGGCGTTTCATTTATATCAACATACCCCTTGAGCCAATTATAAGATATTTTCATTTTATTGTTATTATTTCAATAAGTTTATTAAATTGTTCTATATTCAATAATATGGGATAGAATATTTGTATTATAATTGATGACAAAGCAAGAACAGATGAAATAAGTAATGCAAAAATTGCAAATCTCATTGCTTGTTTAGATGATTCTCTTGCTTCCTCCAGTTCTTTGTATTTTAATAATTTAAAAGTACCTTCTTCTGAAACTATCCATATGCTTTCCGATCCACTCTCCGTTATTTTTGTTCTTCCAATATTACAAAGTAAATCACTTTTTCTAAATATTTTATTAATCACAAAATCTTTCTCATTTTGATTTAAATTTAAATCTAAATCATTTAGCAATTCATTTTCTACAAACTCTCCTTTTTCATTTGCATATTTAAGAATTCTTATATAAATATTTTCTTTTCTCTTCTTTTGCATTGTATATAAGATTATAATTAATTTTATTATTTTGTTAATCTTTTATTGTGAAGTTAAGTGAAATAGAACAAAACAACAAGCAAATCACATTGTCATTGCGAGTATCGTAACGGAATAATAGCGAAGTGAAAAGACGAAGCAATTTCGTAATTACACGCAGGAAGCTTAGACTTGAGATTGCTTCGTCGCTTTTTCGTTCACTTTGTTCACAAGCTCCTCGCAATGACAGTGTAATACAATATATCAATAATAATTTTACATCCCTTCAGTCAAATCTTTCCACTCTATATTTATTTTTTCAATAAGTTCTAATTTCTTTTTTCTCAATAAATTTTTAAAAAATCTCAGAATTTATTTCGCAATACTTTATATTACAACTTATAATGCAAAGCTTTGGGATTCTATCGCTTCATTTCAAAATGACAACATTTAAAACTGTTCTAAAAATCTCAAATCACCAGAGTGAAATAAACGAATATCATCAATACCATATTTAATCATTGCTAATCTTTCAATTCCAAAACCAAAAGCAAATCCTTCATATTCATCTTCCTTAAAACCAACGGAAGTAAAAACATTCTGATTCACAATTCCCGCTCCGCCAAGTTCAATCCATCCGGTTTTTTTGCAAATTTTACAGCCTGATCCTTTGCAATATGGACAACTCGCATCAAACTCAAATCCTGGTTCAACAAATGGAAAATAGCTCGGTCTTAATCTTGTTTGAGTTTCTTTTCCAAACAAACCTTTCATAAATTCAGACATAACCGACTTGAAATTCGCAACTGTAATTTTTCCACTTTTGTCAACCATAAGACATTCAATCTGATGAAAATTAAATTCATGTGTTGCATCAGAATTTTCATTTCTGTAAACCGTTCCTATTGAAACTATTCTAAAAGGTGGTTTATTTTTTTCCATAAATCTTATCTGCACAGAAGATGTTTGTGTTCTTGGCACGGCTCCATCCTTCAACCAAAAAGTGTCCTGCATATCTCTGGCAGGATGATTTTTAGGCATATTTAAAGCATCAAAATTATGGAATTCATCTTCAACATCTCGACCATCAACCACTAAAAACCCCATTGATTTAAAAATTTCTTCAATCTCATATCGCACTCGTGTTAAAGGATGAAGATGACCTCTCTTGGTCTGTCCACAAGGATATGTTATGTCAATTCTTTCTTTTTCATCTATATTCTTTAGTTCTTTGTTTCTAATTTCTATCTCCTTTTCTTTCAATTTTAAATCAATCGCTTGTTTTGTTTTATTTGACTCCTCTCCTATCGCTTTTTTTTCTTCTGGATTTAAATCTTTCAAACTTCTTAAAACATCAGTCAACACACTTTTTCGACCCAAATATTTTACTTTCAATTTTTCTAAATCCTCAAGACTTTTTACTTTTCCAATTTCCTTTATAGCTATCTTTTGAATTTTGCTTATTTGATTTTTCATTTAATTTAAATTATTTAATTGTTTTTTTATCTGTCGTCCTATATGAAGTTCCGCAGAACGACCGATAGGATCTCAGAATTAATTTTCAATATTTTATATTACAGTTTTTAGTGTATAATTTAGAGATTCTATCACTTCGTTCGCTATCACTCACTTCGCTCCAGAATGACAGTAAAATTAAAAAGCTAATCATACTTCACACGACACATCCACAAACTCCACCTTAACTTTAAACTTCTTTTCCAACAATTTTCCAAGATTTTGAATTCCTAGTTTTTCCGTATTATAGTGTCCAGCATTAATAACATTAATCCCGCTTTCCTCAACCTCTCTGACAACATTTTCTCGCATATCCCCCGTCACAAAAACATCTGCTCCCATTTCAATCGCTTGTATATAATAAGGCGAAGCTCCTCCTGAAATTACGGCCACTTTTTTGATTTTCTTTTTTCCATATGGTAAAACGAAGCTTTTCACACCCAATTCCTTCTCAACCAAAACAACAAACTTCTTAAAATCCATTTCTTTATCAAGTTCTCCCACAAAACCCACATCAAATGGCTGACAATTTTTGGCTCCGAATAATTTTGCCAAACTAATATTGTTCCCAATTAAAGGATGAGCATCAAGCGGAAGATGATAGCCTGCCAAATTCAAATCATTTTCCAAAATCATTTTGATTCGATTTTTCCAAAAACCATTTATTTGCAAAGGTGATGGAACTGCGTTTACAAAAAAACCATGATGAACAATCAACATCTCTGCCTTTTTTGAAATCGCTTCGCTTATCAATCTTTGACTTAAGCTCACACCAGTCACTATTTTGGAAATCTTTTCTTTTCCTTCAATTTGAAGGCCGTTTACACAACCATCCTCTAAATCATCTATTCTTAAATAATTATTCAAATATTCAATTATTTTTGTTCTTTTTACCGACATAAATTTAAATTAATTTTATAGCTTGTCTATTATTTTTTAACTCTTTTAAATTTTTAACTCCCACCAACATCATTGCAGTTTTCAATTCTATAATATAATTCTCCAAATATTTTTCCACTGCTTCAGAGCTTTTATTCGCTTCAATCAAAAGCGGACCTGCAATTCCAACCAAATCTGCCCCCAAAGCAATCGCCTTACAAGCCGATATTCCGTCATATATTCCTCCACTTGCAATTAAAGGCAATCTTACAGTAGACTGACATTCAACTAAACTTTCAGCAGAAGGTATTCCCCATTCAGAAAATCTTTCCGCCAAGGCATTATCTTCTTGCCTGAATTTTTCCACTTTTGTCCAACTTATTCCTCCTGCTCCTGCAATATCAATAGTCTTAACTCCGCATCTTTCAAGTTTTAAAGCAATTTTACCAGAAATTCCAAACCCAACTTCTTTCACTAAAACTGGTAAATCTATAAATTTTATAAAATCACTCAAATTTTCAACTGAATTAACAAAATCTCGTTCACCTTCTTTTTGCGCAAGTTCTTGGGCTAAATTTAAATGAACAAAAATTCCATCAGCTTCGATTTCTCTAACTGCCAATCTAATTTTATCAAAATTTACCCGATACTTCAAATAATCCAAACCAATATTACCAACATATAAAATATCAGGCGCAATGTCTCTGATTTGATAGGAATGAGTCAATCTTCCATCTTTAATCATCGCTTTTTGCGACCCGCAACTCATTGCAATCCCTATTTTTTGTGCAACTGTAGCTAAATTTTTGTTTATTTTAACCGCCTCATCGCATCCGCCAGTTATTGAAGAGATTATTATTGGAAAGCTTAGTTTAAGACCTAAAAATTCTGTTTCTAAATTTATATCATCAAAATTAAAATTAACTAATGCATTATGTTTTAGTTCATATTTCTCAAATCCGTTTGATTTTTGAAATTTCACATTTTCATTCAAACAAATCTTGATATGATCTTTTTTTCGTGATTTAATGCTCATTTAATTTTTACTCATAGAATAAAGCTCTAATAAACCAATACTTATTATAAACAACGCGACGCTCCAGAAATAAAGCATTTCAAAACTCTGCAAAACCAACATTCCAGTAAAAATCAAAGATAAAAAAATTCCTTGACGAAAGGCGACTCCAATTTGATGAAATCCAGTTTTATTTTTTAATAGTTTTATTCTTAGATAAAAACCGAAAACTGCAAAAAAACCAGATAGAAACAAAAATAGAACCAGAAAAAATAATATTACTGCAATAAAACCCGCTGTTTCTGGATCAATATATATAAGAATGAGAATCAGTGAAACAAAACATAAAAAAGTACTAATTACCATTCCTAAAATGCATGTTCTGAGGGTCATAAAATAAATTATTAAATTATAAATTGTATGTTTAAATAATACCTTATTTAGACTAAAATTACAATATTACAATACATAAAGTAAATAGTACTAACTCTTGCGCAATTTGATTTTATAATTTATACTAAACCATGTTGACTTGTAATAAAGAATATCTTCAGATATAATATAAAACAATACAGCGGGGTAGAGCAGCGGCAGCTCGCGAGGCCCATAACCTCGAGGACGCAGGTTCGAATCCTGCCCCCGCAACAAATAATGGAAATGTAGGACAGCTCGTCTCAACATTATAGATCTTAAAAAAGACATCCCATTTGAAATTGAAACCCTCGCAGTAATTTAACTTATAACAAGTAACAGAAATGGAAAATGTTATAAGTTATTTATTTATAGAAAACTTTCGCCAGGATAGCTCAGTTGGTTAGAGCGCGAGACTCATAAGCTCGAGGTCGTGGGTTCGACCCCCACTCCTGGTACATACTGTTATATTATTTTTCAAATAAAAACTTCTTATTATATATATTTACAACTTATAAGTTATATGTTATAAGTTGAATTTGGGGGGCGTAGCTCAGTTGGTTAGAGCGACTGCCTGTCACGCAGTAGGCCACCGGTTCAAGTCCGGCCGTCCCCGCCAAAAAAACAATCTTTTTTAAAAGATTGTTTTTTATATAAACTCGCAATTAATTTATTTCTAATTCCATAAAAGTTCAATAGATCTTGAAACTCTTTTGTTCTGATCGTAACCTGTTATTTTTATTCCCAAAGTAGCAGGAAGTGAAACATTAACTCTCTTTACCGTAAATGATCCTGCATCAGCAACAACTTGATATAATCCACTTTCAGGAAGTATTATATCTCCGATATTATAATCATTAATATTTATTTTATTAGGATCCGATGCTATCTTTCTCACTCCGTATATAACACGTTCAGTGCCCATATCTGCCATATAATAAGCTTGAATTGATTCTTGGGCATCTCTTGTACTCTTTGATTGTTTAATTGAAATTTCAGCTAAAAACATACTTATAACAAACAATATTGACATTACAAAAAAAACAATTAAAAAAGCAGCCTGCCCATTCTGATTTTTTAATATTTTATTATATATATATTTCATAATCTTATTTATATATTCTCATAGATATACTTGTTTGTAATTTTATGTTAGTATCATCCCTTTTTCTCGATTTTACATCCATTAAAATAGTTACAAAAGATTGTTTGTTCCCACTTGAAAAATCATTCGTATAAAATTTCAAATTTTTCAAAATCACATCAGTAGAACTAACTCTCGTACCGGTCCCATCATTATCAAAATCTATTGAAAAATATTCATATCCAACGCCACTACCACAAACACCATCAACATCAGATATACAATATGTGATCAAATCACCATTATGATTTGTAAAAGTTAGATTTGAATCATTATTATTAGATTGATCAATATTTATATCTTTAGCCATACGCAATTCCCTGGAAATTGTTTCCATTATATAATTAGCTTCCCTTTGAACTTCAAAAAGATCCATTGCCTTTTTCTGAGCACTACTTCCACTTACAAATATTCCAATTGCAGTAGTAATAACCATAGAAAACAACCCCAACGCTACAAGCATCTCAATCAAAGTAAAACCGCCTACTTTTTCATCATATTTATTCATTTTTAAAATCTTAAATAATATACTATTTATACCATTCTCCATAAATATAAGCCAAAATCTTTACTTCATAATTATTAAAATTAACCGTTGAAATAATTCTCATACAACTTAAAACATCACAATCTCCTTCATTCTTGTCAAGTTTAACGCTTCTTTGAAATATTGTTTTTTCCCATTCAAGAGGAATAGTTGAAAGATCAACATCAGGAGATTGACCAGAAGATTGACCATAATATCCATTAGCTCTATTTATATAAACCTTTTTTGCTTGTCCAAATCCTACTGCATTAAACAAACGCCAACCTTCCATAGGATCATCTTTATTATTTAAAACAATTGTTGTGTTTACTTCATCAATTGCATCAAGCGCAGGATCTGTAGAACCTCTAAACCACTCGTCGTCTCTTATTTTCCTGATCACTTCTATCTGCTCTTGTGCTAAATATATTGCGATTAATTTATTTCTATTTCTAATCTCATTTCTTATATTTAAAACAAAAAGAGATGTAATCGAAACAGTACCAACAACAATTATGCCTATAGAAATTATTATCTCCATCATACCAAAACCATCTTCACTTTTTTTTCGAAAAGAAAATAGTTTTTTTATCTTTAAAATATTAAAAATGTCATGATTCATTTACTTTAAATTAAAAATCAATATGTAAAATGAAAAACTAATCAATTGCACCAGCACCATTTATAGTTATTATACTCGTATTTCCTTCACCATTGATAATTTCAACTTTCATAATTTGATCAGTGTTTTTTACTGTATTAATAAAAATACCTCCATAAGGTGGTTGAAAAATTATATCTATAGGATCTATAACTATCGCATTTATTGTTGTTGAGTTAACTTTAACATTTTTTGTTAATGATACCTCCTTAACCTTTTCAGCTAATCCGTCATATGTTTTATTTGCAGGTGATAGATCTGCAAAAATAATATAACTATTTAGTCCTGAAACAAAATGAATTCCATAACCACCTTCTGGAAACACTCCGCCAAACTCTTGAACAGAATATGAATAACCTTGCACCATTCTAATGTCACTCATAATTAATTTGTTTCCCAACAATAAAGCCTTATTATTCATAGACTTTTTATACGACGGAATCATTATAACAGACATTATGCCAATTATGGACACAACAACCATCACTTCAAGAAAAGAAAAACCTTTATTATTCATAATATTTATATGTTTATATTGCTGATGTCATTTGATATATAGGCATAAGAATCGCCCCAACAAGAATAGCAACAGCTCCACCAAGTGCAAATATCATAATTGGCTCAATAATTGAAGTTAACCCATCAACCGCAATATCAACTTCTTTGGTATAAAAATCAGCTACATCCTTCAAAACAACATCTAATCTTCCAGTTCTTTCTCCTACTCTTATCATTTTTGACACCAAAGGAGGTAATTGTTCACTTCTTTCAAATGCATATGCGATTGAACCTCCAATTCTAACTTCATCAACGCTATTATAAATTACTTTTTTAAACACCTCATTACCAACTACATCGCCTGTAATTTGAAGTGCTCGAATAATTGGAATCCCACTCGTAACAAGCATTGAAAGATTTTCTGCAAAACGTGCAACGTAAAATTTCTTAAATATAGGACCAAAAGAAGGTATCTTTAATATAAGCTTATCTGTTAATGTTTTTCCTTGCGGAGATTCAACATATTTTCCTCCAATGTAAAAAAAACCAATTATCATCAACATTATTATAACGAAATTATTCTGCATCAAATCACTTACAAAAATTACAATTTTTGTTGGAAGAGGTAATTCTTGTCCACTGTCTTCAAACATACTAACAAGTTGCGGAACAACAAAGGCCATCATTCCAATTCCAATAAAAATGAAACCGCCCATCACAATCGCAGGATACATTAATGCTCCTTTCACTTTACTTTTCAAAAGATATTGTTTCTCAATATAATCTGCTAAATGAAGAAGTGATTCCTGTAAATTTCCAGACACTTCTCCAGACTTAACAATATTTACATAAAAATCTGAAAATATATTTGGAAATTTTGACAATGCAGTTGAAAATGGAACTCCATCTTCAACCATATTTGAAACTTTGAAAATATGTTCCTTAAAATAAACACTTTCTTCTTGACCATATTGTATTCTAAGAGACTCAGACAAAGGAACACCAGATGTAAGTAAAATTGACAGTTCCTTAGAAAAGATTACTATTTTTTTATAACTAACTCGATGCAAAGAAGATAAAACATTTTTTATTAAAACAAATTCTTTAATTTGACTAATTGAAACAACAATAAGTTTATGCTTTTGAAGAAGTTCTATTGCTCTTTCCTTGCTATTTGCTTCAATTTTACCAAGTTGCTCTGCTCCGCTTAGTGATATTGCTTTATATCTAAATTTCATAATTATTAATTAGATGAATGAACCTCATTCCATTTTGGATATTTGTCTCCTCCAAAAGGAATTTTTTTAGTTTTTATACAAAATTTACCTTCTATGTCTGTTGCTTTTAGACTCACATCATGGACATCAAAAACAGATTCAACATAATTATTAATAGGATCAGAATCGGTACTATCAACCGACAGATCTCCAAAAAAATCCCATTCCAGTTTTTTAAAATATTCACATTTGCCACCATTACACAAATAATTCAATCCAAATTTTGTACACTGCGAGTCAGCATCGCATTGAACACATTCAGATACTTCACATTTCGCGTAATTTGTTGATTTACAATCGCTATCATTATTACAAACATTAGAAGCCGTTTGACAAACACCACTGTTACATACATAATTAGTAGCTCCGTTAAATTTATTACAAGTTGAATTATCCGTACACTCAACACAATATACATCATCACACCTTGATTTTTCAAGTGACAAACACATATTACTATCTGAACTTGCACACCCAATTGTTTTGTGAAAAATTATATCTTCTCCAAACAAACACTTATCCACACTCGTTGTGTCTTCATAAGTTTCATAAGCACATTCCTTATTCAAGTTTTCAACAGGAGGATTAACAGAATTATCAAATGGATGAGCAACAAAATCAACAACTGGATAAGGATTTTGAGGAGTTGTAAAGGTTTTTGAGTTTCCATCTCCATCAGGATTTTTTAGATCATCATAAACGACCCAATCAGATGTTCTTGGATATACATCATGATTATCAGTTACTCGAACTCTCCAATAATAAGACTTACTTCCATATTCAAGATTCATACTCGTAACTTCAAAAGTGTCTCCAATAGCTGGATTAGTGGTCCAATTTGAAGTCATATAAATCCTATTTATATCATTTGAAAGAACGACTCTTTCTTGTCCAATGCCAGTTCCTGAAGTAATTTTAACAATCCCTCCTTTCCATTCATCAGTAATCCATAAAGCCCCACCATTTTCAATATAATTATTTGCAACTCCAGTCACAGTTAATCCTGAAACCATATTTTCTCCCTTGTTGATTTGATGATATCCATCTACAGCAACCTTTTTTATATTAACTACAAAAGGTCCAACACTAAAATCATCGTTCCCCTCTTTTACTTGAATTTCATAATAATCTTGTATATCAAGATCAGCATCATTAAATGCCCAATATAATTTATATTTTAACCCTTCTTTACAAAAATCAGGTTCCGTAATTATAAGATTAGTTAGATAAGGAGATATATTTGAATGCAAAACCACAAACCCCTGCTCACTAGTTTTCTTTATATTATTATTACTGCTGTTGTCAACGGCAATGGCCCTATATTTAAAAACTGAATCAGCTTTAAGTAAGACTGGATCTATCTGAGGATTTGCGCAAGAACCTCCAAAAACACAAGCACTACAAATAGTAACATTATTACAAGATACACTTCCTGTTGTCTTCCAATTATCATTTGTCCATTCAATGAGTATTTGACTTATACCTAAAGAATCACTTGCCATAGCCGTCAATGTAAAATCATCATTAACTGAATCTATACTATTGTTATAAACTGATGCAAACGGTTGCGAAATTGATAATATATCGCCACCACTAATTGTTACTATTGGAACAGATGTATAACCAGAACCTCCGTCAATAACGAAAAAATCAGTAATTATATCGCCTGTCAAAATTGCGCTAATACTTGCAGCCGTAGATGCTCCGCCACCAGAAATTTCCACCTTTGGATCAGAAACATATCCTGAACCCCCGTCAACCACCGTAACTGAAATCACTTTTCCACTAATAGTATCAATAACGGCAGTCGCATTTCCCTGAACAACACCACTCTTTTTTGAAGTTGCTTTAATTGAAACAGTTTCCACTTCACCGTCACAATAAGAATTATTAACTACATTTTCATCAGAAATTAAGTCACAGTCATTGTCTTTGGTGTCCGTGCAAACTTGCCACGGAACGGGAACATTTCTATTCAGAATTCCAATAGGATTACCAGCACTATCTTTGTCATCCCCATTTCCATAATTCACCCATTGTGGACCATTTCCAGAAATCTCATTTACAACCGTTCCTGTTCCTTCATTGAAATTCCAATAACCAACAAGCCCAGAGTTATCTGTAAAAACTCCTTTATAATGCTCTTCAACTTCCGCATCAGAAAGCGCGCGATTGTAAATACGAACATCATCCATGAGACCGTCAAACCTGTGCGCTGACGAATTATAAGAACCTATATATTTTGATCTACTTAAATTTGGAAATAACATATTTAATGTTGTTGTGGCAGTATTGATAAGCTCACCATTTCTGTAAAACTTTGCTGTTTTATTTGCATAATCTACAACAGCAGTAACATATACCCATTGATTATCATAGCCGGTAAAAAAGTTACTACTGGAATAAAAATAAGAATACGATGTTCCAAATGCGAATTGCCATATTAAATAATCATTGTCATATTGTCGATATAAAAATAGAAATCCCGTTGACCCAGATTGAGTCGCATCAGCTATCAAAGTTTGATGAGCGGTTTTTTTGCTATTATTAATCCATCCGCTAAACGTAATCACATTATTTGTATTCGGGATTGAAAAACTATTTGTTTTTACATAATCATTAATTCCGTCAAAATCAAGTCCATAGCCATATTTCCCGTTCACCCAGTCGCTTTCATCCATATTATATAATGTCCCATCAACATTACTTAAACTCCCATCATTCCCATTTCCAGAACTATCCCCTACAATTTCCCCTGTCCCCTCATCAAAATCCCAATAGCTTACAAGACCAGTATTATCCGCAAAAATTCCGTTATAATGATCTTCAATTTCTTCTGGATAAAGCGCGCGATTGTAAACTCGAAGTTCATCAAGCAATCCAGCATATCTTCTTCCAGCCCTTCCGCTGATGCTAAAATTTTTAAAATCATTCAAATCAATTCCGTTAAGAGTATCTACTTTTACAAATGTTCCACTCCAACTATCAACATAAACAGGAGTTTGATTACCATTTTTATATAATTTTGCCTTTCCATTTGAACTATCTAATACCCCGACGATATGAGTCCATTCTGATGAAATTGTTGTTGATGTAAAAATATCGCTTGTCGCATAAGAACTGGCACCTCTAAAATATAAATAACCAGAAGGGGCGACAAATATATTAATTTCAGGTCCAGGGCCCCGGCCAGCTCCATTTCCATTATGAATAATACGCTGACTTGAATCTCCAATCAAATCTGGCTTAAGCCAAAATTCTATGCTCATATCATCACTTATCAAATCCGTTCCGACATATACGCTATCATTTATTCCATCAAATTTCATTGAAGAATAAACCTTTTCTTCAATGTCATATCCTCCGCAATCACAAGCACAAGCAATTCCATCACCATCGCTATCAATTGAACTAGAACAATCAGTTCCTCCATCTATAAAGCCACAAGTACCAGCAGAACATCCGTTATTTTCATCAAGAATATTTCCCACACATTTGTCTGTCTTAATACCACCAGGGTCAATTTCACAATATCCTGATGAACAAAGATTTCCTTGACCAAAGCAACCATTATAATAATCAAAACATCCAGGCGTTCCGCAAGGAATTCCTGCATTTGCTGGAATTGTAATCCAAGAATCAGGATTAGAAACTGAACAAGCATCAACAGCGCATTCGTCATCATATAAATATGTATTGCTTTTTGAAGAGTCGCAATAACCCCCACAACATCTTCCATTTGCAAAATCACATAATTCTAAATTTACCTTATCAGAACCAGCACCAATGGGAGAATAATTAATTGGAATGTCATAACATTCACTATCTCTGACAGCAAGAGCATACGGAGCAATTAAATTCGTGGCGGGAATTGGATAAATTTCAGTTGTTTCGCCCGGAGGAAGCCAACCCAAACGCATTCTCCCAGTCCTACCACCATCAAACCATATTATTTTTATTGGAACATAATCCAATGAATTAAATGTATGAGTTCCCGTATGCGCAGGATATAAATATCCCCAATAACTAATAACTTCTTCTCCATTAATATAAACCTTTATTCCATCATCACTTTGTGCGTAAATTTTATATTCCCCTATAACATCCGGCGTTATAAAACCTTCCCATGTCATAGCCGCATCATTTTGATCTTCCCAAACATTATCCGCATTTATCTGAATAGTAGAACCCCATGTATGGTCAAGACTTATATCAATATCGCTTCCTTTATATGTTCCTTTTCTATCAGTTCCAATATAACTATGTGTATAATAATCATAATTTAATCCTCCCTCAAGTCCCACATACTTTTCATTTGAATTTGGACTTGCATCCTTAGCCCACATATAATAATTTACAAAATCACCGTGATTGAAAGGACCAACTTCCTGAGTACAATCACAAATAACATTAACCCCGCTTGGACAACTGCCACAATTTTTCTCCTGCCAAACACCTCCATTTACTCGCCAAAAAATCTTATATTCTGCTATTCCATTCGGATCTGCAACGTGGGCAGAGATTTTAATCATATTTGTTTTACTATCAAGCACTTCTGGAGCTCCTGTCATATTCGTATTTGTTCCATCAGCAACCGTTAATTTAGAATAGGTTAATGTGTTATCACAGCGAATATCAGACCACTCTCCTTTTTGCATACATTCATTTGAAGCATTACATTCAAAATCTCTAAACACTCTTGGAGTCGCAAGAATGTCACATCCATCAAGTTTTCTATCGTTCTCTGCAACACCATAATTACAATATCCTCCAAAACAGTTATAGTCTCTTTTTTCGCATCCAAGAGGACTGTATGGACTTACATCATAAGGAGATGTTGTTGGAATATTTAATGGGGATTGAAGTACACTTGGTGTAAATGAGAAACATCCACTTGACTCACCAGATTCTTCATCCATACAAGGTAAATTGTTTTTCGCAGGGTCAACTATTTTTTCTAAAATCGTTCCATTACATACTTCCTTTGCACAATTGCTATCATAGGGATCGGGACTTCCCGTATTTACAGAAGAAATATTACAAACCAAATCACAACATTTTCCTGTGCTTACTAAGCAATTATCACCATTACTAACTGCATCACATTCGCGACTTTTGACAATGAAAAACTTAGTCGGAGTTGTCGTAACATTTTCATTTTCACTAAAATCTGTTACTTTTGAATAATATTCAACCACAGTTCCGGGAGAAGTTGGAAAAGAATTAATATCCAATAAAATGTTAGCACTACTTACACCCGGATGCTCATCACAAAATCCATTTGCATCCACATCATTGCAATAATAAGTTGACCATGGACTAGTGTCTCCAACTCTGTAATATATATAATTTTTCAAAATTCCGTTTGAATCAGAAGCTACAGATTTTAAGGTCATAGAAACATCATCATCATAGAATTCATCCGTTTCAATTGGACTTGTTCTTGAAAGTGAAACAGTTGGACCGCTCCCATCACAAGATGACGCTTCAGTGCCATCAATCATCCCATCACAATCATCATCAATTCCATTACTACAGGTTCCAGGCCAAAGCACTCCTTCTCCTGGTGATGGCGCAAGAATATTTCCAAGACTACTTGCGATTGGCAAAGAATGAAATACACCTCCACTTTTCGCATAAACATAAACATCCACAGTATCATAAGGATAAACACCTTCTATATCACAACCTGCAACAAAATCAATTCCACAAATTCGATTAGATCCAGTTCCTGAACAAATATCGTTCATCTTTGAACTTATATTATTCTCATTTATAACTCTTTCTTTTTTAATTCCAGTTGAACTATCAATATTATCAACTCTTATATAAAAATCATCTCCAAAGGCTTGTCCAGAAGGATCTATAACATTTATTTGTATATTTTCTTCAACATTTCGAAATAATGGAGAAGGATTATAGAAAGAAGCTGTTGCAACAATAACAGTTTCTTCAGGATCAATTTTCACATGATTATCATTTAAATCAAAAGCACTAGAAGCGTAACTTATAGCAGTTCCAGAAACAAAAGATCCCAAAAAATCAGTTTCACAAACGATAGTTTGACCAAACAAATTACAATCAGTCTTGCTATCTGAAACAGCATCAACTGTCCATGAAATGTTATGTTTCTTAAAACCAATATCATCTACTGCAGTAGATTTAATTTTAAATTTATCAGTGGCATATAGCGTACCAGATGGACTTCTTGTAATACTTATCGTCGGAGGACTTTCATCACAAACAGAAGCCGTTATGCTTTCATATATTTTTTGTAACTCAATATCCAACTGAGAAGAGGATATAGAATTACAGTTTGCAAGCGGAGGCGATGAAGCGTCTGCTGGAATATAATAACAATCAGAAGGTAAAATTTCAGGTCTTCTAATGAAATTTTCAGCATTAGTTTTATTTGATCCTATTAATTCATCTAATCCCACTCCAATGGCAATGATCCTAATTCCAAGACTATGAGCAATTTGAAGCTCGTTTTCTGCTAATGAAGCATTAGATTCAGTCGTAGGTCCACCAAAAATAATAATCATAGTTTTTGTAGCTTCGTCATTCGTAGTACTTGTTAAAGCAGTTCGAGATTTCAAAATAGCTCCTGACAAATAACGTCCACCAGAAGGAAAGTCCGACAAAGGACCAGGATCTGCACTTAATACATTTTGAATAATACTATAAGTTTGAGTCAATGACCAACTAGACGTATTATAATTATAAACCAAAAGTCCAACTTGATGATGTCTGTTTGAAGGATTAATAGCAGTAGGATTTGTAGAAAACAGACCCGATTCAATCCCACTTTCATTTTTATATATAAAATCTTTACTTGCTTGCTTTATAAAATCAAATTCTGATGCAGTCATACTTGCAGAATAATCCAATGTCAATATTACATCAGCAGGACCCTTACAAGTTGCAGCTTGTGAAATACTAAAAATTCCAGAGAGAAACAAAGTGAAAAGAATTGAGAAAAACATTATAATATTTTTCTTAATAATTTTGTTTTTTATATTATTACGTTTCATTTTGTTAATCTTTAAAATAATTAAAAATTTATTATTTCTTTTGCTTTATACCTACGCCACTTTCTCCAGTGGCAATCAAGCTTATTATATCTTTGCAAGTATCAAAACTAACTGCATAAGTGTTATTTTTTAAATCTAAAAATATTGCAGACTTCACTTGCTGTTCATCCTGATTTCCATCATTACCATATATGGCTAAAAACCCCAACACTTCGCAATCACCCTCAGTTGAAACCTGCACCCTCATCTTAAGCTTATTGTTAACACAATCACTACTCAAAACTTCAAAACTTCCTTGACATTTTTCAATTATTTTTTTTATTTCATCTCTGACAGCTTTATTTTTTTTGCTAATCGCTGTTTTTCCATCTGCATCAATTGTGCCAACCCCAAAATCCCCCCTACAATCATAAATTTCACATACAGAATATTTCTTGTCATTACAAAGAAAATATTTATCACAATCTGAACTTACGCAATTTCCTTCCAGTAAATCGCATCCTGGAAAATATTTTGAAAAATAATTTTCTTGAACATTATTTTTTTCAGGATACATATTATTATCAACATCTATTACATCTTTAAGCTGAATTAATCCCCCAACAGTATAAAATAACAATAAACCCAAAATGATTATTGTGAGCTTCATTAAAACAGCTGGAAAATTAACTTTTTTTGTTTTTGTTTTGTTCATAATTTTAAAATTATTAATATGATTTAGTAAAAGGATCTTTTTCTCTTTTTTTATATATATTTTCTTTAATTAAATTTCTATATATTACTATCTCATCGACTTGACTATTTTCTAAAAGACGCTCTATAGTATTTCTATTTTTGTTTATCCTGTTATCATAGACACTGATATTATTCTCAATTAATTCATTATAACCAGGTATATCTTGTTCAACAGGACTTACTATTACAAAAGAATATATAGCCACAGAAATAAAAACAATTAGGACTAAAAAATTAATAGCAAAATTTTTTTTACTTTTTATTTTCTTTATTATTATTTTCACAAAACCTCTTTTTTCTTCCATATAATTTTAATAATAGAAAAAACTAATTTCAATATTATAATTTAAAATTGTGACTGGCAATAATTCACTTTCATTTTCTTCTGATATACCCATAGCCGTCTTCATTGACACAGAATCAACTTGCACAAAAGGAATACTTCTTTCAATATTTTCTAAAAAATCAATAAAATTCTCGAAACTACCAGAAGCCGAAAAACTAATACCTTTACTTTTTACATTATTTTCTACCTCTTTATTTTTAAAAATGTTCTTTTTGTCAAAAACGGATAAAGACTCTATATTAATGTTTCTGTCTTTGGCAAGTTTTTCAATATGAGCTAAATAATCTTCATAATTATCTCTATCTGAAATTAAATTTTTAATTTTATCCATATTTCTTAGATAATTTTCTTTGCTTTCTATATCTTCAATACTTTGTATTCTTTTAAGCTGAAATTCTCGAGATTTTATGTTTTGTTCTTTTATATTTATTTCCAACTTCTTAATTTCAGCTTCTTGATGCAAAGGCATGATAATAAAATATATACAAAAAGAAGCAATAACCAAAATTAAAAATAATATCACAAAGTCTTGTGGAATTTTTTTCTTATTATAATTTACATTAATATTATTAGTCATTGTTAAAAAAGTAATTCAAACTAAAGTAATCGTTAAAATATTAATATTTAATCCTCATCAAACCATTAAACTCCACAAAACCCTTATATTCCTTTTCATTTAAATATTTTTCTTTACCACAATATTTTTCTTTCTCAGAATTTTCTTCCATAAAACATACTTCACAGCAAATAAAAACTTCATTTATAATAGTTTTAAATTCTCTCTGAAAATCACCTTCAAGAGATGCTATTTTTTCCAAATCATATGCTATTCCATCAAATTCTACTTCTAATATTTCTCCCTTTTCAGGGATTTCTTTCATATTTGCAGAAAAATTATTTATTTTTATATACCTATCTGTCTTAAAAGAAAGCATTGATAAACCAAAATCCCAATAATTCCTATGATATAAAATTGTATCCTTTTTTAATTTTAATTGACCGTCAAATTCTGCTTCCTGATTACTATTGATGTTAATTCCATTTATTACAACTTTATTTACTAAATAATAATTTTTAAAAACAGCAATTTGGTTTACAGCAGCACTATAATTTTCTGCAACTGCACTAAAATCAAAAATTATGGAATCTTCATTTTCTTGAAATGCTCCATCCAATAAGTAGACATCTTTGTTTATTATTTTTTGAATAAATTTTAAAGCTCGAGAATAATAATAGTGCTTTTGTAATATATTGGAGGATTCATTGATTTTATTCTCTGCAAGTGGAGATTTTTTTTTATCTATTTCATCTTTTATCTCAACATCTAATTTATCTAATTTCAAATCAATATCTTCAATCTTTTTTTGAGCCATTGCTTTTTCATAATAGAACCCAATAAAAAGAACGGTTGAAATAAATATCATAAAAAAGGAAATCAAAAATATATCCCTTCTTTGTTTTTTCAAACTACTCTTTATTTTTATACTTGTTGGAAGTAAATTTATAGAAGACATAAAAATTTTAACATATAATAAAACACTTTATATTATACCACATACAAGGAAATATCGAAAAAATTTAAATAATATTCATTTCTTTTAATGCTCTTTCAAATATATAGACGGCTCTTTTTACTTCTTCGGTTTCAACATCAAAATTCTCATTTTCCTTGATCTTCTTTTTAAGTTTATATGCCCAAACTATATCTTCTTTAAATTCCAACTGGCTATCAGGAATCTTTCTTAATCTTTCTTCAATGTTACTTCCAGAAAAATTAGCTATTTTTAGAACCTTATTAAACAATTCTTCTGCGCCAACAACAGCTTTTTTTTGATTTTCAGAACTATCAGACTCTAAATTAGCTACAATTAATTCCCATTCTTTTTGAACTTTTGTTTTTGGAAGTCTTCCTGCCTCCATTGCCTCTTCTATCATTTCTTTTAATCTAACTTTGAAACTGCCCTCTACTCTGAATACAATCAAAATTATCGCCACAATAAACAAAATTGTCACAAAAATAAATAGATATTTAATTAAAGCAAAAAGAAACGACCACCATCCAATATAAATAACCAATCCACCTAATTTCAAGGTTTCTGCTGCTTGAACTGATTGAATAAAAAATCCTATCATAATTAAAAATTAGATTCTCGGTTTTTTAAGATGCCAATTAGTATTTTTTTCATATACATTTGCAAGTTTTAAAACATTTTTTTCATCAAATGCTTTGCCGATTATTTGCATTCCAATTGGCATCTCATTTTTCCCATCTTTTGGTTCAGAAAATCCACAAGGAACAGAAACAGCTGGCAATCCCGCAAGACTGACAGCACTCAAGAAGATATCTTCCATATACATTTCCAAGGGATTACCACTATGCTCGCCAATTTTGAAAGCAACATTTGGAGTAGTTGGTGTAATCATAATATCAACTTTTTTAAAAGCTTCATCAAAATCTTTTTTTATCAATGATCGAACTTTTTGTGCTTTCAAATAATATGCATCATAATATCCGCTACTAAGTGCATATGTGCCAAGCATTATTCTTCTTTTTGCCTCGCTACCAAAACCTTTTCCTTTTGACTTGCAATATATTTCAATTAAATTTTTTGCTTGAACACTATCATCATTTGTCGCGGAATATCCAAAACGAATTCCGTCAAATCTTGCTAAATTTGAACTCACTTCAGAAGGTGTAATAATGTAATAAGTTGGAACTGCATATTTTGTATGTAAAAGACGAATTTCAACCACTAAAGCACCCAAGCTTTCAATTTTTTTTATAGCTTCTTCAATCGCTTCTTTTATGTTAACATTTAATTCATCGAGGAAATATTCACTGGGAATGCCAATTTTCAAGCCTTTAATGTTATCATCTTTTAGATATTCTTTGTAGTTATCAACTTCATTACTTGATGTTGTTGAATCTTTCTGATCAACTCCCGCAATTTTTTCAAGAATTATGGCAGCATCTATAACATTTTTTGCCATAATGCTCGGACAATCTGTTGAAGATGTCATCGAAATCAAACCAAAACGAGAAACCCTGCCATAGGTTGGTTTTAATCCTACCAAGTTACAAAACGCCGCAGGTTGTCTAATTGATCCTCCTGTGTCACTCCCAATTGAATAGATACATTGGTCTGCTGCCACTGAAGATGCGCTTCCACCAGACGATCCTCCAGGAACTCTCTCTTGATCCCAAGGATTATGACTTGTAAAAAAATCAGAATTTTCAGTTGATGCACCGTGTGCAAATGCATCACAATTCACTTTTCCAAGCATTACCATTCCCTCTTTTTTAAGTCTTGAAATCAAAGTGGCATCATAAGCTGGAATATAATTTTTCAAAATATTTGATGACGCAGTTGTTAAAACTCCTTTAGTATTTATTATATCCTTAATTGAACATGGAATTCCTAATAAAAAATTATTATTAGCTTCTCCTTTATTTATTTTTCTGTCCGCTTCTCCTGCCTGCTCAATTGCCTCATCTTCTGTTACTGTGATAAAAGACTTAATTTTATCATCTGTCTTTTTTATATAGGAAAGATACGCCTTTGTTAATTCAACTGATGAAAATTCTTTTTTTCTTAAACCTTCACTGGCCTTTGTTATAGTTAATTTATCTAATTCCATAGTTTATTTTTTTATATATATTTAATCTAATGTTCTTTAAATCCAAGAATTAACCCATCTATTATTTTTTAGATAATTGCTTAGCATCCTTTTCTTAACCAACCCTAAAATAATGAAACATCTTCTTCCCCTTTTTACAGTTTATACTTAATACCTACCACTTAATACTAATTACATTACTTGTTTTACTTTAATATAATCATCATCTCGATCAGGGAAATTATCAATAATTCTTTTTCTTGTCTCATCATCACAACCTTCAATAATATCTTCCCTAAAAACATTCTCAAGTCCAGTAACTTGAGAAACTGGTTTAACATTCTTTGTATCAACTTCTTTCAACTGCTCAATATATCCCAGAACAGCAGAAAGCTCAATAGAAAACTTTTCTTTTTCATCTTTTGTAAGCTCAATTCTTGCCAGGTCTGCAATGTGCTCTACCTCCTCTATTGAAAGTATTTTTTTCTCTGTCATTTTATATATTAATTATCTATTAATCTGATTTAATTATACCACTAAAATAGTATTTTCCAAACTATTCTATCATCCCCAAAAATTCATCCTCGGCAATAACTTTAATTCCCAATTTTTCCGCTTTTTGAAGCTTGCTTCCAGCTTTCTTACCAGCTATTAAATAATCTGTATTCTTTGATATTGAAGAATGAATATCTCCACCAAGATATCGTATTTTCTCTTTTGCGACATCCCGACTCATTGATTTTAAACTACCCGTTATAACAAAAGATCGTCCACCTAATTTCTTTTTAATCTTAATTTCTTTCTTGATTTTTATCCCCCTATTAAACAATTCTTTAATTATGAGCAAATTTTCACTATTATGAAAATATTCAAAAATACTTTCAGCAACTTTTGAACCGATGCCCTCAATATGTTCTAATTCTTCTTTTGAAATATTTTTAAATTTTTCAATTGATTCTAATTGTCTGCTTAATTCAAGTGCCATCTCTTCGCCAACATGCCTTATTCCCAATGCGTAAATAAACCTTCCTAATGTTATGTTTTTACTTTTTTCAATAGCTTCAACAAGATTATCAGCAGCTTTTTGGGCAAACCTGTCCAAAGGTTCAAGATCACCTCTTTTTAATTCAAAAATATCTGCAAAATTTGATATTAGCCCTTCGTCAACCAATTGCTTGATTTTATTCGGTCCAAACCCCTCAATATTAAAAGCTTTTTTACTTACAAAATGACTTAATTTTCTAAGTTCCATTTGAAAACAATTTTTATTCGGACAATAATAAGCAACTTCTCCCTCAGGTCTGAATACTTCAGTTTTGCAATATGGACAAGTGTTTGGAATTGAATATTTTTTTTCATCACCTTTCCGAAGACCTTTAACGACAGAAATAATCTCAGGAATAATATCACCAGCCTTTTGAATAACTACAGTATCACCAATTCTTACATCAAGTCGCTCTATCTCATCTTGATTATGAAGTGTTGCTCTTGATACTGTTGATCCAGCAACATTTACAGGCCTTAAATGTGCAACAGGTGTAAGTGCGCCAGTTCTACCAATTTGCACTTGAATATCTTCAATAATTGTAGTTGTTTGTTCTGCGGGAAATTTATATGCAATCGCCCACCTCGGTGCTTTTCCAGTATAACCAATTCTATCTTGAAATTCTCGACTATCAACTTTTATAACAACTCCATCTATCCAATAATCTTCCTTCTCCTTGTTTTTCATCCAATATTCCCAAAATTTATATATTTCATCAATATTCTTACACTTCTTATAATGATTATTAACTTTGAAACCTAACTCTTTAAGAAATTCTAATTCATCGCTTTGATTTTCTATAAAATCCAAATTTTCAGAATATGAAAGGTCATATAAAAAACAATCCAACTTTCTTTCCTCCATAATTTTCGGATCAAGCTGTCTTATGGCACCAGCAGCAGCATTTCTCGGATTTGCAAATTTTGATTCTCCACTTTTTTCTCTTTGTTTGTTCAATTTTTCAAAAACAGTTTTAGACATAAAAATTTCTCCCTCAACAACAATGTTTATATCTTGTTTAATTTTAAGTGGAATACTTTCTATCGTTTTTATATTTTGAGTTACATCTTCACCAACTTTTCCATCCCCTCTTGTTGCTCCAGAAATCAAGACACCATTTTCGTATGTCAAAACAATATGCAATCCATCAATTTTAAGCTCACAATTATAATCTATATTCACATCACCAGTATTTTCAGATTTTAATATTTTTTTTAACCTCTTATCAAAATCCATAATTTCTTTTTTCTCAAAAGCATCATTAAAAGACCACTGTGGGACTTTGTGTCTAATTTTTTTAAATTTATCAAGAGGCTTGCCACCAATTCTCTGTGTTGGAGAATCAGTTGTTATAAATTCTGGATACTTCTGTTCCAATTCATAGAGTTCATGTTTAAGCGAGTCTAATGCAGCATCAGAAATTTCCTGCCTATCTAAAACATGATACAAATAGCGATGATGATTAATCTCTTTTTTTAACTTTTCTATTCTTGTTTTTATTTCTTGCCTCTTCATTTTTACTTTTATTAACTATTTTATATTAATCTACCAAAATTTACACTATATAGGATTTACTTATTTTCTCCAATTATTTTTCCTCTTTAATTAGAGAAAGAAGAATTTAATAAAATGGTTTAAATTCGTTAAATTTTCATTTAGATTTTAATAATTCAATGTTGTTTTATAAAAACAGATAAAAATCAACAAACTTTATATAATTAAATGTATAACATTTCTCACGGCCGTGAGAAATGTTATACATTTTATATCTTATAATTCTATTTCTTCAATTAAAAATAATTTTACATATGGATCAAGAGAATGTTTTTTTAAAATAAATTCTGTTTCCTTTTGAACATCATATGGACAAACCCAAATACTCTGTTGAAGTAATTTATAATTCAAAATTCGTAAATTATCACGTAACAAATCCCTCAACCATCTTTTTTTCTCTGGAATATCAAAAACTATCATCTGCCACTTCCCGTCTCGCCTTTTTTGTCCACCTTTTATTTTAAATTTTACTCTTAAAACTTTTTCAGCCCCTTTTTTTGTCAAAACAATTCCTTTGTTTTGTTTTAGGTTCTTTATTTTAATATAACCATTCCTTTTTAAATAGCTTACCAAATGACTAAATTGCTGTTTTGTTTTTCTTTTCTTGTGTTGTTGCTTTAATTCATAGAGAGCAGGACAACAAACTTCCTTCATTGTCCGAGGAGCAAATATATCAAAAGTGCTATCAAATTTTTCAATATAATTATACAAATCTAATAAAAAACTTTCAGTGATCTGCAATTTCATAATAATTTTCGCTAAATTTTAAATTAAAAATTATCTCTAAAATTCTACTAACTTTATTATACACCCATTTATAAAATAAGTATAACTTTTCTCACGGCCGTGAGAAAAGTTATACTTTTATAATATAGTTTGAAATAAAGAGAAATTTCAATTGATTAAAATATTAGGCATAATGATAAAAAATATACAATTACTTCAAATTAAGAAATAACTAAATTTGTCATAGTAGGTCTTTCTTTATACATACAGACTTGTTAAACTATGATAAATTTAGTGCGTTTTCCACCCTTCAACAAGCTCAAGTGACAAGTATATTGAATTTCGTAATTTAAAATAATTAAAAAATAAACAGATTGAAATACCACTTAATAATTATTTCTCCCCAAAACAAAGAAACAAAAGTACCAGCGACTAAAAATGGACCAAATGGAACCATACTTTTCATCTTTTTTTTGCCTGCAAAAATAAGAGCTAATCCAAAAATAGAACCAAAGATAAATGACAAAAAAACAGCAAGTAAAATCAGTGGCCAACCCAAAATTAATCCCATCAAAAAAGCAAGCTTCACATCACCACCCCCCATTCCATTACCTTTAGTTAATAAAAAAATTATCAGAAAAAAACCAAAAGCGGAAAATGCTGCAACTAAAGTATTAAAAAATTGAGAAGCAAAAAGAAGAAGAAATAATACCGAAATCAAACCATTTCCTGAAAAAACATAATCAAGTCTCATATAATCATTCAAAACAAAATCAACTACAAAATTATAAACCAACGAAACAGCAATTGCAGGAAATATAATTTTATCAGGAATAATGTAATGTCTGATGTCAAAAACAGAAACTACAATTAGGGCAGAAATAATTAATAACAAATAGAACAACTTGGTGCTTAATAACTGAAAAGAAAAATATGGGAAATAAAAAGCGACCAAAACAAACAAAATTCCAGTTCCAATTTCAACAAGAGGATATTGCCAAGAAATTTTTTTCAAACAATATCTGCATTTTCCTTTCAATAACAAAAAACTAAAAACAGGAAACAAATCAAGCCACGACAAAACATGTTTACATTTTGGGCATCTTGATCTGTCATTTACAATTTTTTCTTCAGTTTCCAAACGATAAATAACCACATTCAAAAAACTGCCAGCAACAAGACCGAGAATAAAAATAAAGATATAAAGAATAGACATTGTTAGAATTATTATTTAATTATATAATTATAACCTATAAACAATAATTAAGAAATATAATTGTACAAGACCTGAATTCAAACCCCGAAGCCCCTTTTTGTGGTATCATATAGTGTTAAGCAAATAACATTATATATCTATGCCCAAAAGAAGAGAAATAACCTTTTTTGAAAGGGAAATAATTGAAGTGTGTTTGAGAACGAAGCAGAAAAAGAAATCTAT
>JARGGI010000011.1 GCA_029210775.1 Patescibacteria group bacterium
TCAATATTATTATCGCAGTTTACATTGTTTAAGGGATTTCTTAATCGCTATCGCTCATTTCGAAATGACAAAAGGAGACATTTCGTAATTCAAAATAATTATTATAATCCTCCCTTAAATTAAAATAAAACCAGATGGAATTGACATAAAAATTGTCCTCCGTTTAGAAATTACCTTACTTAAAAAATTTATTTGTAAAGTGTAAATTATTTCTATTTCACCTCTCCCAACATTGGTAAATAAAGTTTTTTTCTTTTTGTCTCACCTCTGAACAGATTTAATTTTCTTTCAGATTGAATACCTCTTTTATTTTGATGTTGAACATTGTTCATTGCCTGAAAACTTGTCCCTAAAAAAACTGAATGTTTTCCATATTTTTTTGAAATTTCATCTATTCCTTTGAATATTTTTGCAAATTTCTCCTCTTGTTCAATTTTTCCAAAAAGATCAGGCTGTTTTATTTCACAAGAATTCAAATCACTTAATATTATGCCTGTTGCTCTGAACAACTCTCTTTTGTTAAATATTTTTTCAAAATGATTTCTTATTACATTTAATATACAGTTAGGCGAAAAGGTTGCATCGCTGAGTTTAATTTCAACTCCATAGTGTTTATAGTCCTGAGTTTTCAAGAAGAAAAATATCTTTTTTGCAGAAAGTTTATGTCTTCTTATTTTTATACATGCATTTTCAACATTTTTTGAAAGCTGAGAAAAAACAAATTCTTTGTCATTTGAAGCAGGAGTAAATGTTTTTGTCTTGCTAATCGATTTATAATTATTTTTCTTTCCTAATTCTATCTTATATACACTTTCGCCCCTTAACTCCTGCCAAATCTCATAGTGTGGCTTTGTCAATTTTTCTTTTATCCACTGCTCGTCCTTCAAAACAAATTGAAGAGCTGAGTTTATTCCAAATTTATTTAGAAATGAACTTGTCTGAGGACCGATTCCCCAAACTTTACCAACTTCTGTTTTGCTTAGATATAAATGTATATCTCTTCCTTTTATAATTGTGAGTCCAGATGGCTTTTTGTATTTTGAACCAATTTTTGCCAGAACTTTCGTCGGAGCAAGACCAAGTGAAAAAGTTATACCAAGCTCAAAATCAAGTTCCTTTTTTATCTTAAAGGCTATAGCTTCATAAGACATTCCAAGAGGTCTGCGAAGTCCAGTCAAGTCAGCAAAACACTCATCAATGCTATATTCCTCAACTTCGGGAGTATATCTTCGAACAATATTATACATTCTCATTGAAAACAAACTATAAGTTTCATAATCAGAAGGAAGAAAAATCGCTTCTGGACATATTTTTTTTACCTCACTAATCCTCATTGCGCGCTTCACTCCCATTGCTTTTGCCTCATATGACAAAGCAGAAACAATTCCCCTTTCAAGGCCTGTAACAACTGGCTTTCCTTTTAGTTTTGGATTTTTGGCTACTTCACATGACGCAAAAAAACTGTCCCCATCTATATGAACAATTGCTCGTGGAAAATCAAATAAATTAATTGGTTGCATCTAATTTAAAATACAAAATAATAAAAGTAATAATTTTTAAACCAAAAAATACTTTTTAGTTACAAAATACAATGGTTATTATTATAAATTTTCCTGTCATCCTGAACTTGTCCGACTTATACAAATCTACTAAAGACATGATTTCAGGATCTTTGATTTATTAGCAACTGATTATTCTTAAATGTCATCCCGATTGACGAGAGGAGCCGAGAGATCTCTCTTGATCACATTAAACTTTATCAGAAAAAAACAAAAAATTATGAGCAATTCCTCTGCTTCGTTTCACTCCAAAATGACACAAAATGATTAAAAAACCTCTGAAAAGTACGCTTGTCATTTACAATGACAAATTATTTTTAATATTTTCTTACAACAGCCTTTACTATGGCTGTGATTTTTAGTTCTTCTTTTGGATAAATTGATTTATATTTTTTGTTAGCTGGCTCAAGAAAGACTTTGTTTCCAATTTTTCGAAAATATTTGATTGTCCATTCATTATCAACTTCTGCAATGACAATGTCTCCATTTTTTGGATTAGTTTTTCTTTCAACAATTACCATATCACCCTGAATAATTCCAGCATTCTTCATTGAATCTCCACTCACTTTTAAAATAAATGTTGCTTCCTTGTTCTCAATTAAATATTCATCAAGAGTTATTGTGTCAGAAAGTTCCTCTTCGGCAGGACTTGGAAATCCAGCTTCAACAGAACCAAGAATTTTCAAATTAAAAAACATATTTTTCGGAATCAATTTTCCTTTTTCATCTTTTGCAAGAAAACCTTCTTTTTCAAGCTTGGCAACAAGTTTGAAAACAGAATTTTTCGATTTAAAATTCAACAAATCCATTGCCTCACTATATGAAGGCATTCTCTTATTTCTGTGATAAAATTTATTTATTTTTTCCTTATATCTTGATAACATAAATATAGTATAGGTGAACATTTGTTCACTGTCAAGAAAATATTTTGAAAAGTAAAAAAACACCTCAAAATTAATTGTTGTGTTTTTCATACCAGCTAAATTTTGAAATAATTTAGAAGATTTATATTGTTTTGGAGCCGTTGTGCGGATTTGAACCGCAGACCTATTCCCTACCAAGGAATTGCTCTACCAACTGAGCTACAACGGCATAGATATTATATAACCCATAACTAAAAAGTTATGGGCCAACTGGAGCCGACTGTCAGATTCGAACTGACGACCTGCTGTTTACAAAACAGCTGCTCTACCACTGAGCTAAGTCGGCGAAACTCACAATAATAATCCATAAATAATAGTTTGTAACTATTCCTTATTGTCGTTTTCTTTCATTTCTTTTTGTTCAACAGCTATCTTTTCCTTCTCTTCTTTCTTTATTTTCTTCTTCTCTTCCTTTTTTTTATCTTTTGTTTCCTTTTTTTCTTTCATCTTTTTCATCAAATCGGATATTTTCGTTTTAGCTTTCGTATATGTCGGATCTATTTTTGTAATTTGCTTAAAACATGAAATTGCATCTTTATAATTTTTTTTTCGTGAATAGATAATTCCCAAATTCCAATATGATTTTATATCAATCGGATTTTTTAGAATCATTTCTATATATTTTTTTTCTTTTTCTTCCCTTTTCACATTTTTCTCTCTTTTATCTTTTTTTTCTATTGTTTCACTTTCTTCAATAGTTTCTGAGATAATTGGTTCCCTTTCAATGTTTATCCGTTCAATTTTGTCACCTTCACTTTTTTGGTCACCTATTTCTACTTCTTCAATATTTTCATTGCTAAAAACTTCTTTTCTGTCTGCTTCATATTTATCTCTTTTCTCTTGTGAAATGGGAATAAATTCTTCTTCTTTTTTTTCTTGTATCTTTGTAATCAAGAAGGGATCCTTATTTTTGTATTCATTAACATCTTTAATCTCTTCTTTGTATATATTTTCATATTCTCTTATATTATCAATTTGTTTAGGTTTGTCAACTTCTATTTCCGTATTTTTCTCTCTTACTTTATCAAGAATAGAAACAATTTTATTATCAATTTTCAAAAAATTGATTCTAATTTTTCGCAATTTTTTTTCAAGCCAAACCCATAATAAATCAATTTTATTATTATATTCTTCTTTGGTTATTCTCTTTTTAAGCCTTCTGTATAAATATATAAATTTTTCTTTTTCTTTTCTAACTGCTTTTTTCTCGATAACTATATGCTCATCATCGCTCAAACTTCTAGCCTTAGAAATGTTTTTGCCCAAGATAACAACGATAACGCCTATTGAAAATATTATTATAAGTTGTGGAACAAAACTAAACGCCATATTTTTGTTTTTTTATATTAAAAGAAATGAATAATTAAAATATAAATTTTTGCATTTCTATTTTATTTTATTAACACCAATTCTTTTTTCACTCTTGTCTTCAAATTTAACAACTACTTCACATTTGATTATATCTCTTTCAATTACTATACACTGTTTTCCATCTACTTTGACACTCGCTTTCATTTCGGGCATCTTTTTCAAATTTTCTCTATATTGTTCTGCTTCAAACCCCAAGCAACATTTCAACCTTCCGCAAAGTCCCGAAAGCCTCTCGCTTCCTCTTTGCCCCATTTGTTGTGCTCTTGCATCTTCTATTGTAACACTTTTTAAACTTCCAGAAAATTTTATACAACATAATTCTCTGCCACATCCACCAAATCCGCCTTTTCCCCTTGCTTCATCTCTTGAACCAATTTGTTGTAACCTTATGGATTTTTGAAATTTTTTCGAAAGATTTTTTACTAAATCACGAAAATCAATTCTTTTTTCTGCAATAAAAGCAAAAACAATTTTTCCTCCATCAAAACTAAAATGAGCACCAACAATTTTCATTTGTAGCTCTTTTTCTGAAGCCAAATTTCGACAAGCCTCCACGGCTTCTTTACATTTTTTTCTATTCCTGTCAACGATTTCTAAATCAATTGATGTGGCTTTTCTTGTTATGAGTGAAATTTTTTCATCATCATTTTTAACATTTATTTCTTTGACCACTGCGCTTTCTGCTCCTGAATCAGTATTAACAATAACCACATCTCCAACTTCCAAATTCCAACTTCCGGAATCAAATACGCACAAATCATCCCAAGGAAATATTTTCACATTTATTTTCATACTTTAATTTCAATGTCTTATTTAATTCGTCTCTGAAAAAACAAATATTATATTTCAAATCTCACAAATCTGTTAATCTTTATATTCTCTCCAAGTTTTGCAATTTTTTCTGTGATTAATTGTTCAACTGTAAGATCAGGATTTTTAACAAAAGGTTGATTCAATAAACAAATCTCGTCAAAATGTTTTTTCACTTTTCCTTCAACAATTTTTTCAGCTATGTTTTCTGGTTTATTTTCTTTTTTCACTTCTTCAATAAGTTCTTCTTTTTTAGTTTTAATTTCTTCGGGATCTATCTCTCTGCGATCAACATATTTTGGATTAGCTGCAGCAACATGCATTGCTAAATCATGAGCAAGTTCTTTGAATTCTTCGTTTTTAGCAACGAAATCAGTTTCACAATTAACTTCAATTAAAACCCCCACCTTTCCATTGCTATGTATATATGACCCAATATAACCTTCTCCAGTACCTCTTCCACATTTCTTATCTGCTACTTTTGATCCACTTTTTTGTAATATTTTTATTGCCCCATCAATATCGCCAGAACTTTCTTCGAGTGCCTTTTTGCACTGCATCATACTTGCTCCAGTACGATCTCTTAGATTTTTAACTTCTTGGGCTGTAATCATATTTTTATATAAATTTATAAATTATAATTATTTTTTGGTTTTAAGTATGACATCAGCAACTGCCCCTGTTATTAATTCAATAGCCCCAACTGCATCATCGTTAGAAGGAATTACAAAATCAACTAAATTTGGGTCATTATTCGTATCCACGAGAGCAACAATTGGAATGTTCTTAAAATTAGATTCAATTACGGCTGTTTCTTCTTCTTTTATATCAACTATAAAAACTGCTTCTGGAAGTTTTTTCATTTTCTTTATACCTCCAAATTTTTTTTCAAGCCTTACAATTTCTCTGTCTAACTCTAATCTTTCTTTTTTATTATATTTCTTTTCAAATTCTCCGCTTTCTTTTTGTTCAATCATAGTTTCAAGTCTTTTTATACTGGTTGCAATCTTTTCAAAATTTGTAAAAGTTCCACCAAGCCATCTTTCTGTTACATAAGGCATATCACATTTTTCTGCAGCCACTTTTACAATCTTTTTTGCCTGTCTTTTTGTACCGACAAAAAGAATTATTCCATCTTTAGATGAAGTATCTTTTATAAATTCAAGAGCTTCAGTTAACTTTGTTTTAGTTTTACCTAAGTCTAAGATGTTTACACCATTTCTCGTTGTAAAAACATATTGGTCCATTTTTGGATGTTTTTTCGCCTTTTTATGTCCAAAATGAACTCCTGCTTTTAGCATATTCATCATGCTTAGTTCTTCACTTTTATTACTATCCATTTTTTTTCCTTTCTTTTATTTGACATTTATCGATTCAAATTAATTCAAGAATTTGAACAAAGCTTTCGCCTTTTTGATTGTCATGCCAATTTTGTCAATTTTTTGACAAAAAAAATTAATTAAAAACGTTAAGGTCTTGATTAACCTTAATGCTAGATAGCAGTATAACATAGATATAAAATATTGCAATAGAAAAGGAATAATCACAAAATTTTACAAAAATTTGCCAAAACAAATTATTTCTGATAGAATCAATTTGCATTTAATCAAGTGCGGTTTTTTGTTCAATTCTTAATAAATATATGAAAAAAGACATACATCCAAATTATATCGAATGTGAAGTGCAATGTGTTTGCGGAAACAAATTTACAACAAAATCAATCTTAAAAAATATCAATGTTGAGGTTTGTGGCGGTTGTCATCCTGTTTTTACTGGCAAGCAAAAGGTTTTAGATTCCACAGGAAGAGTTGAAAGATTTCAAAAAATGATTAGTAGCAAGAAAGGAAAGCCAGAAAAAAGAACTAAAACAGAAAAAAGAGCAGAGAAATCAAGAAAAAAGATTGAAGCTACAAACAGTTTTGAAAATCTAGTTAGTAGCTCAGATGATAAGGACAAGAAAACAAAATAACATATTTATTATAATTACCCCTTTATTTATATTTTTGTTTGAATATAAAAAAGGGGTTAATTTGTAAATAATATATTTTTATGAAAAACAAACTTGATTCGCTGAAAAAAGAATATGACCAAATCACAAAAAAGCTTAGTGAAACTGAGATTATTTCTGATATGAAAATATTTAAGAATCTCAAAAAAAGACAAAGTGAACTTGGGGAAATTGTTGATAAATATGATGAGCTATCAAATTTAAAAAGAATTATAAAAGAAAATGCTGTCATAATTAAAAAAGAAACTGACGACGAATTGATTCAGATGACTGTTGAAGAAAACGAAAAACTATCAAGTAAAGAGAAAAAGCTTGAAGAAGAAATTGAGCTTCTGATAATCCCAAAAGATCCAAAAGACGAAAAAGATGTATTAGTTGAAATCAGAGCAGGCGCTGGAGGAGATGAAGCGGGTCTTTTTGCCTCTGAATTATTCAGAATGTATGCAAAATACGCCGAAAATAATAATTTGAAAACAATTATCTTAAATTCAAACAGAACATCAATCGGCGGATTTAAGGAAATTATTTTTGAAATTAATGGACAAAATGTATATTCAAAAATGAAATATGAAAGTGGAGTACACCGAGTTCAAAGAGTCCCCGAAACAGAAAAACAAGGACGCGTTCACACTTCAACTATCACAGTTGCAGTCCTACCACAAGCAGAAGAAACAGACATAGAAATTAAAAACGAGGATATAAAAATTGATGTTTTCAGATCATCTGGTCCAGGAGGACAAAGTGTCAACACAACAGATTCTGCTGTGAGAATTACACATATTCCAACTGGAGTTGTTGTTTCATGTCAAGATGAAAAATCACAACTCAAAAACAAAGCCAAAGCCATGCAAATATTGCGATCAAGATTACTTGCCACAGAAGAAGAAAAAAAAGCAAAAGAAGAATCTGGAACAAGAAAAAGCCAAATTGGCACAGGAGATCGAAGTGAAAAAATCAGAACATATAACTTTCCACAGGATCGAATCACCGATCACAGAATTAAAAAAAGTTGGCACGAAATTGAAAATATTTTAGAAGGAAATATTAATGATATTATTGACTCACTCAGACAAGCTGATCAAAAAAAGAAACAAGAAGCTGAAACCAATCTTTGACAGAAATACTGTGGATAAAAAATTTGTTTTTTATATTACTTTATATATATTGAAGTTAATCACGATTAAGTGAGTGAGAGTGAAAAAAACGAAGAGAGGTAATTCATAACCCCCTATCCCGCCCCAATTTTAAAACGCACTTGTGCTGTTTTTTTTATTTTTCAAACAATTCTTTGAGGGCAATACCCGTAAACGATTCCTTGTGTTTTGCCACTTCTTCTGGAGTTCCGCTTGCTACAACTTTTCCGCCTTCATCCCCTCCTTCGGGACCAAGATCAATAATATAATCTGCAGATTTAACAACATCAAGATTATGTTCAATTACAACAACTGTGTTTCCAGAATCAACAAGACGATTGAGAACATCTAATAATTTTTTTATATCATCAAAATGAAGTCCCGTGGTTGGTTCATCAAGAATGTATAAAGTTCTGCCTGTTGCTCTTTTAGAAAGTTCAGTAGCAAGTTTAATTCTTTGAGCCTCACCGCCCGAAAGAGTTGTTGCTGATTGTCCAAGATGAATATATCCCAATCCAACTTCACTTAGGACTTTCATCACATCAAATATCTGCGGAATATCTTTGAAAAAATCTAACCCCTCGTCAACAGTCATTTCCAAAACTTCCGCGATATTTTTTCCTTTATATTTTATTTTTAAAGTTTCTTTATTATATCTTTTTCCATCACAAACTTCACAAGGAAGATATACATCTGGCAAAAATTGCATCTCAACTCTAATCAAACCATCTCCATGACAAACATCACATCTTCCTCCAGATACATTAAAGCTAAATCTCCCTAATTGATAACCTTTCATTTTTGCATCTTTTGTCAAAGAAAATATTTGTCTTATATGTGTAAAAACCCCAGTATATGTCGCAGGATTACTTCTTGGCGTCCTTCCAATTGGAGATTGATCAATTTGAATAACTTTGTCTATATTCTCTATTCCTTCAACTTTCTGATGACCTCCCGGTTTCTGCATTGAGTAATGTAGTTTTCTTGCAAGAGTTTTATATAGAATTTCATTTACTAAACTTGATTTTCCAGATCCAGAAACTCCAGTTACACAAACAAATGCCCTTAGGGGAAAACTCACATCAATACTTTTTAGATTATTCTCTCTCGCCTTATAAATCGTTATGAAATTTTTTCCAACCCTTCTTCTTTGGCTTGGAATTTGAATATTTTTTTCTCCAGAAAGATATTGTCCTGTAATTGATTTTTTTTCTTTTAAAATTCCCGAGTATGTTCCAGTATATACAATCTTTCCACCATGCGCTCCAGCACCTGGACCAATATCAACAAGAAAATCTGCGTCTCTCATTGTCTCTTCATCATGCTCAATTACAATCAAAGTGTTTCCAAGATTACGCAAATGCTTCAATGTTTCAAGAAGTTTTTTATTATCCCTGTAATGAAGTCCAATTGAAGGCTCATCAAGGATATAAAGAACTCCGACAAGAGCACTGCCAATTTGGGAAGCAAGACGAATTCTTTGTGCTTCTCCTCCAGCAAGAGTTGTTCCTGACCTATCAAGTGTAAGATAGTTTAATCCGACATCAACCAAAAAACCAAGACGATTTTTTATTTCCATAACAACCTTTCCAACTGTCATTTCTTCTCTTTTATTTAACTTTAAATTTTTAAAATATTCGAAGGAATTATTTATAGACATTGATGATATTTCTGCGATATTTTTTCCATGAACTTTCACCAAAAGAGACTCTTTTCTCAATCTCAACCCACTGCAAGTTCTGCATGGATTTGAACTCATATATTTTTCCATTTCTTTTCTTACAGCTGGCGATTCTGTTTTAAAATATCTCTTTTCAAGATCATTTACCAGTCCATTAAATTTCATATTAAAAACATTTGAACCATGTTTCGTGTAATATCTGACTGTTAACTGCTCTTCTAATTCTCCTCCAAAAAGTATAAGATTGATTTTGTCCTTTGATATATCTTTGATTCTTATGTTAAGCGGGATTCGAAATTGTTGGGCAATTGAATTTAAAAGTGAACCATAATAATTATTAGGCTTATAACTCCACGGCAAAAATCCACCTTCCATTATTGTTTTGTTATGATCTGGAAGCACAAGTTTTTGATCAATTACCATTCGATTTCCAAGTCCATTACAATCTGGACACGCTCCATAAGGACTATTGAATGAAAAAAGTCTCGGCTCAATTTCAGGAAATCCTATTCCACAATCAACACAAGAAAGATCTCTATTCATTCTTATCTCATTTTTTCCAAAAACAATTAAAACAAGTCCGTCGGATAGTTTTACTGCCTGTTCAATGTCTTCAAATATTCTGCTCAAATTTTGGTCCTTAATTTCAACTTCATCAATAAAAATATCAATGCTATGCATCTTATATCTGGACAGGTTTATTTTTTCATCTATCCCAACCATTTTTCCATCAATTTTTGCCTTTGTATATCCTTTTTTATAAATGTCATTAAGAAGTTGAAGATATTCTCCCTTTTTACCCCTAACTATTGGAGAGAAAATTTTGATTTTATTACTCTTACCAAGTTCTAATATTTTTTCAACCATTTGTTCAACTGTAAGAACCGTAATCTCCTTGCCACAATTTGTGCAGTGAGGAATTCCAATTTTCGCAAAAAATAATCGCATATAATCATATATTTCTGTTATTGTTCCAACAGTTGAGCGAGGATTATGAGAAGCTGCTTTTTGACTTATTGATATTGTTGGAGAAAGTCCTTCAATGTGATCCACATCTGGTTTTTCCATTTGACCAAGAAACTGCCTTGCATAGCTTGAAAGACTTTCGAGATATCTTCTTTGCCCTTCAGCAAAAATTGTATCAAAAGCAAGCGTAGATTTTCCAGATCCCGATATTCCTGTAAAAACAATAAATTTATCACGAGGAAGTTCAAGGTTTATATTTTTCAAATTATGCTCTCTTGCTCCCTTGATTATTATCTTTTTCATATAAACATTTTATATATACCGTTTTATAATTTTAGTCTACTTTTATTATTTTGTCTAAATAAAAAATCCCAATAAAAAATCAGCTATTGGAAAAATAATATTAAATTTATATCCATTATTTATGAATTGATTTGTATAATCAAATATCCAGACATTATTAAAAAAAACTGAACCAAAAGATTTCCAGATACAAGAAAATATGATGCTAATTTTTCTTTTTTATATAGAATATAACCAAGAACTGAATTAAACAATATTAAAACTAATCCTGTAAAAGATATCAGATAAATTTTTTCATAATCACCTAAGTAATCTACACCAAAAATCAAATTATAATGCAAAATTATCGGATAGATACTTTCTTTTGTATTTTGAATAAAATAAATCCAAAGAGATAAATTTAATAAAATGCTTAGTCCAACCAAATTAACAATTAACCTATCTTTCCAAAATGAATTTGAAAAGAATATCTTAGTCCCACTTAATAATAATTTGAAAAAGATAACCGACCTTCTTATAAAAACTTTTGATAATTTTTCTCTTTTTTCTGACATTTTGATTTTAATAATTTATAAATAAAAACTTACAACATATCCCGCTATCGCAAAAAATGCTATAGCAGGAAGTGCTGGCATTGCTTTTTTTTCTTTTTGAGTTACAAAAAAAATATGATCAACGACAAGACCAATAACCGCTCCCAAAATTATAGCGACAGATACATTAAGCCCAGATGAAAAAGCAGAAGCTGCAAAAAATAAAGGTAGTGCAATGTCCCCCGTTCCAAGAAAAATAAATTCATTTCTATTCTTATTTTTAATTATGTTAAATTTATCTTTCCATAACAATATATTTTGGGGAATAATAAGCGCAAGCACGGCTCCTTTTTCCGCCATACCTTTAAAAAGATTAACCATATGACGGGTTTTATAAACTGCAATAATGTCATAAAATGAAAGCAAAATCAAAATTATGATAACAAAAATTGGATTCATATTAACACCTAAACTTGCAGCAACACCTGAAATTCCTATTATTATGATGATATTTTGCGTCCATATTCTCGGATATATGAATCTAAAAATCACCAGTGCAACGGCCACAAAAAAAGCATAAAGTTGAGGAAGAAAAAGTCCAAATGGACCTTGAGCTCCAAAAATTATCGCTCCAGAAAAAAAGAATTCAAAGAAAAATTTACCCTTGAATTTCTTCAAGAAAAAAAACATTAACGCTGTCGCAATGAAAAAGGAAATGACAAATTGAAAAACATCAATTTGAGCAAGCCTGTATTCTGGCTTTATTTCTGGAGAAATAATTTCTAGTTGTGGTTGTGGTAGAACATAGACAGATTTTACTGGATCTGAAACATAGAAAACATCACCAGTTATCATACTATTTGTCACCGCAATAGATAGTGTAGCGGTCAATAAAAACGCGACAATTATTTGATATAAAAAACTTAATTTCAAATCTTTTTTTTTCTTCACAAATCTTGTTTTTATTGTTATATATTTATATTATCCTAAAATTATCCAAATGACAATTAAAAAAGCTACTACTAACAATGTGATAACTAATTATATAAATTTTAATTTATTTTACTAATCTCTTAAATTTCAAACCTTATAAACATAAGATTATAAATGAATATATCTTAATATTTTTTTATCCACAAGAGTAAATATTATTTTTTAATCATTATTTTCTTTTTTTGCTTTTTATTTTATTGAACTTATTTTTTCTATCAGAAGTAATTTTAAAAACGCTCGGTGTCCTAAAGCCAGTTTTGCCCTTAGTGCATTTTTTAGATGAATATTTTTTCATAGTTTTGAGTTAATCTGCAAAATTTTGTACAAAAATCATTCCGCGTTCTCCACCGTCAATAACTCCAATTCCAACTCTAAAAAAGAATTTGCGCAATATATTTTCTCTGTGTCCAAAACTTTTCATAAGACCTTCATGTGCCGATTGAACATCTTTACTAAGAGCAAGATTTTCTCCTGATATTAAAAATTCAACCTCTTCTTTTTTCATACGCTCGGAAGCACTTTCTCCTTCAAGATTGATATGAGAAAAATATCCCTTTTTAAACATATCAATCCCATGCTTTCTAGCACTCTCACGAGCCTTTTCGTCAATAACAAGAGGCTTGAGATTTCTTGAAATTCTTTCATTGTTTATTAGTTCCAGCATTTGTATTTCCGCTTTTTCATCAATCACAGGATCAGAAACAGTAAAATTGAGAATTTTTCTTTCTTTGTCTTCGGTGCCGATTGTCAAAAAATCAAATTTATCCATCGTCACACTAATTGCATCTCCAAATATTTTTTTCAGACCATTATTAATTTTTAATGGGTCTATAGCTACAAAACTCCCAAAAGTAGATGAATTTAATTCACTCCTGAAAAAAGTTGGAAGAGAGAATGCAAAAGTTATAGACATTAAAAGAAAAATAACAATTGTGCTATAAAAAAATGAAGCAAGTCCGCTTGCAACTCTTCTTTTTATTGATTTATTAATTATAAACAGAGAATCTGGAAGTTTAACACGAGAAACAACTAAAATCAAAAATTTAACAGTAAACATATTCAAGAAAAAACCTATGATATTGCCATATACTGTTTCCAAACCAAAATTTATACAAAAAAATTGAGCTGTAAATGAATAAGTAAAATAAGCAAAAAATAGTGAAATTATAAAACTCCCCATATTAACTAAAATAGAATAAAATCCCCTTTTAACCCCATCTGCAAAATGAACCACTAAGTAAAATATTATTATTAGGTCAATCCAATTTCCTATCATTTTTTGATTTAATGCTTATAACCTTATTTTATCACAAAAAAAACAAAGTCTGAATAGCTTTATTTTTTATATATTTATTATTATCTAAACCTATCTACGACAGCATAAGCAATATTATCAGAATGATCTCCAATTCTCTCTAAGTTTGTTAATAATTCAGTAAAATATTTACCATTTTCAGTAGAACATTTACCTCCACTGAGTCTCTCAAGATGATTGCTATGTGCTTTCTTCACAATTTCATCAACCTTGTTTTCATGTTTTATAATTTCATGAGCAAGATCTACATTATCTTCTTCTAGAGATTTAATAACAAGATTCTGCATAATTTTTAGTTTTCCATAGATTGCTGTTAACTCATGATTTGCTTTTTCTGAAAATTCAATTTTTTCTTGCTTTATTTCTATAAATAGTTCCGACACTGTCAATATGTGATCTGAAAGATGCTCTAGGTCCGTCAAAATGTGCATTAGACTATAAAGCTTCATTGAATCTTTTTTACTCAAATTTTGCTGTGAAATTTGAGATACATATTCGGATATTGTTCCCGTCATCTTATCAATATCGTCTTCACTTTTTTCAACTTCATCAAATAGTTCAATTTTATTTTCAAAAAATATTAACCTTGACTTTTCAAGCATATCATTAACCTCTTTTGCCATTTCCACAACTGCGCGATTAGATTGTCCCAAAGCAACAGAGGGAGTGTAAAGAAGTTTTCTGCTCAAATATGACAATTTAGAATTTTCTTTTTTATTTTTAGAAATATATTTATTTGTGATTTTTATAATTTTTGGAAGAAAAGGAATTATTATCAAAGCAGTTATAATATTATACAAAGTATGTCCGTTTGCAATTTGTCTTCCCATATCATTTGAAGTCATAATTACCAAATAATTAAAATATTTAAATAACAACAAGAAAACAATAATTCCAAATACATTAAAAAATAAATGCATTATTGCGATATTGCTTAAAAAATCTCTTCTTCTCATTGCCACATAAACAACCTTCATACTTGAACCAAGATTAACACCTAAAATCATAAAAAGGGCTGTATTAAGATCTATAATTTGTGTCGCTCCAAGCGTAACAACAAGAACAGAAGTTGCGCTACTGCTTCGCAATAACAAGGTAAGAAAAGCTAAAATAAATATATAAGAAAAATTATTTAAACTATAATGATTAATAAAATTAACCGCGGCCTCGTTTTGAGAAATAACATACATTCCGTTATATATAAAATTCATTCCCAAAAAAAGAAAGCTAAATCCAATTATAGCTTCCCCAATATTTTTTCTGATTCTACGAATTGCAAAGATGTGAATTAAAACTCCAACAGTCAAAACAGGCAGTGCATATATTCCTACCCGAAAAGATGCAAGTTGAGTTGTGATTGTGCTTCCAATATTAGCTCCAAGCATAGCAGGAACTGCCCCACCAATACTGATAAGTCCTGCGCTAATAAAACCAATTAACATTATAATAGTCGTGCCACTACTTTGAATTATACCCGTAATTCCTGTTCCAATTGCTAATCCTTTTATTGGATTACCTTCTACTTTTTTGAGCATCTCTTCCATTTTAAATCCCATGATTTTCTGTAAACTAACACCTGAGAGATGAATTCCATAAAGCAAAATAGCTAACCCTCCTATAATTTCAAATATTGTTTCTGATTCAACCATAAATTTTTTTATTATAACATATTTATTTTAATACTTCTGCGTTTATTGTAAAGTGTATAAGTAATTTTATATTATTAAAAAATCTTTATAAAAACATTTAGAATATATTTTAAGAAAGCTATAAGAATTATGTGATAAAATATATAGTTGTTTAATTAACTACTTTGAATTACGAAATAACTAAATTTGTCATAGAGAGCTTATCAAACTATGATTAAAGTTTAGAGCATTTTTCATCCTTCAACAAGCTCAGAGTGACAAATATATTGAATTTCATAATTTAAGGTTACTATACTAAACATATATCACCATGGATGATAAGTATATTACTATAATTAAAAGATTGTTATACTCTTTGTTTTGAGGATATAAAGAGTTTTGCAGGGCGTCTTTATAACGCAAAAGTGCGAATCCAAAATAGACGATCAGCAAGATACAGAGCATCCTCGTTAAATTAAAAAACTCGCTACAAACCACCATTGTTAAAAGTTCCAATATTTTAATAAAGTTAATCAAAATGTCCAAATAGAACATTTCTAAATAATCCAAAGTAGGACATTTCTATTCCACCTTTACAATCTTACAGTCTTATAAAAGGTACCTGCCACACGCATCGAAGATGATCCAATTTTTATAAAAATAACATTTTAACGAACCACTCCTCTTATTTGAGGAGCTAACGGAGCAGAAAAGTCTGTAGATAGTAATTAAGCTTTAAATGACAAATGTCAGTCTACTACTTAATCTTCAAACTGGCATTTTGACCTGTTTTTTTGTTGTTTAAAAATTATTTATTTAAACATTAATCATTAAAAACTTAAATGTCACTGTCATTGCAAGGAATAACGACGAAACAATAATAACTACTCGCAAAGAATTAAATCACAAAATTGCCACGTTATTTCCTGTTTTACATAAACAGGAAATTCCTTACAATGACAGTCCTTATCGAGGTTCAACCTCGATAATATACAACAAAACAAACTAAACAGAATTTCTAATTCTTTTCATTAATTCCAAATAAAAATGTATATTGTGAATACTTGCTAAACGCAAAGCAAGAAGTTCTTTGGCGCTAAACAAGTGCCTCAAATAGGCTCGTGAATAGTTCTGACAAGTGAAACATCCACAATTTTTGTCAATTGATTTTTTGTCGGATTTAAATTTCTCATTTGTAATATGCATTATTTCATAAAACTTTCCTGGACTTTTACTCACTTTAATCTTATCACTTTTTTTTATAAATTTATAAAGCGTTCCATGCCTCGCGTTTCTGGTTGGAATAACACAATCAAACATATCAATCCCTCGCGCCACGGCGCCGACAACCTCTTCCGGCTTGCCAACTCCCATTAAATATCGAGGTTTTTCTTCCGGCAAAAGAGGAGCTGTCCAATCAACGGCTTGAAACATTTTTTCACTCGGTTCCCCCACTGAAACTCCCCCAATTGCAAATCCGTCAAAATCTATTTGTAATAATTGTTTAGCGGACTTTTCTCGCAAATCTTTATATGTTCCTCCTTGAACAATTCCAAAAAGAAGCGCTCTGTCATTTTTTCTCAACTTCACGTTTTTTTTATCAAAATGTTTTTTACATCTTTGTGCCCATCTTGTAGTCAATTCCAAAGATTCGTCAATATATTTTTTCGTCGCAGGATATGGAGCGCATTCATCAAGAACCATTATAATGTCACTTCCTAAATTATTTTGAATTTCAATTGATTTTTCTGGAGTGAGCATATGATTTGAGCCATCAATATGAGACTTAAACTCTGCGCCTTTTTCAGAAATTTTTCTCATCTTTGCCAAAGAAAAAACTTGATATCCTCCACTGTCAGTTAAAATCGGACCATTCCAATTCATAAATTTATGAAGTCCGCCAAATTTTTTTATGAGCTTATCTGTTGGTCTGAGGTATAAATGATAGGTGTTACCCAAAATAATTTGTGCTTTAGATTTTTCCATCTGAACGCTATCAATGGATTTCACGCTTGCACATGTTGCAATCGGCATAAAACACGGGGTCTTGACGATCCCGTGTCTTGTTTTGATTTCTCCTGTTCGTGCTAAAGAATTTTTTAATTTTTTTATTAACTTAAAACCCATAAATAAATGTTTATTTAGTTTTCAGAATTTTCAACCACTATTCCCTCTTCTATCCCAATGCTATAATCATCTGGGAGTTCAGTTGTAAGCTCACTTTCATAAGTATTAATTTCTTCATTCGTAAACTTGTCGTTACTAGTTGCTTTCACTTCATTCATAATTGTCAGGATTTTTCCAATGTCAGATTCCGTTGGTCTAATACTTACTTGAAAAACAACTTCCTTTGCAGGAGAAATAATTCCAGTGTTTGCTTCTAATAGCGGTAACTCCCAAACTACTTCTCTTGATTTCGTGTTATAGAAAAAATTTTCTTCTTTTATTTTATTCTCATCAACTTCTTCACCTTCTTCTTTATTATTTTCTACTTCAAGAGCTATTGAAATATCTTCAATCACTAAATCACCAGAGTCATTTTTTTCTTCAGGAGTAAATGCTCCGTTTGTTTCATCTCCTAATGATACTTTTCCATCTGATTTTATATAATTTCCAGTCCATTTCACACCTTCTGGAAGTGTTGTAACAATACTTATATTATCTATATCTCCCAACAAGCTATTAAGATTCCAGTGTATCAGATATGTTGTTTCCTTGTCTACTTCAGGAGGAATAACGCCTTTATTTTTTATTCTGCCATCATCGTTGAAATATCCCTTAGCTTTTACAAACAAGGATGACTTAAGTTTTACGATATTTTCATTTGAAGCAATTATTTTTTCAACACTAACAGAGCCAGAATCAAAGTTGAAACTGCTTATTGTAACTTTATTGTTAATTGTAAAATTTTTATCATCTGCTTTTTTAACTTCTATATATTCATTCACTTTTATTTTGAAGCTAACTTCGCCTTCTTCTCCAACTTCAAGTAAAGCTAATTTTGGAACATTAAAAGCGCTCCAAACAATTTTGTTATCTTCTTTGTTATAAGAACCATTAATAACATCAAGGGAGTTAAAATCAACAAGTCCTTCAATCTTACTGTTAATTACTAAGCCTTTAATATTTTCTTCGCCTTGATTTTTAAATTTTATTTTATATTCTAATTCTTCTCCTTTAATGGTTGAATATTCTTCCTGTCCATTAACCATTTGTTTTATATTTATTGGAATTTCTATAATTGCTACGGAAATGCTTTTATTTACATATTCAAGCATTCGACTATTTTTTTCAGAAGCGTTTAATGTTGCCTTGATTTCCTTCTCCTTGTCCTCTCCTGCATTAATATTTCCTTTGACAACAAGTTTACCATCTGAATTTGGCTCTATGTTTTCAATATTCCAACTCAATGAATCTTCTTTTTTCTCAATTATTTCAGGGATAGAAGATTTATATTCAAATTCGCTCGGCAATTGAGCTTTTATATTTATAAGATCAAATTCACGCTTACTAATGTTTTTATAATTTATTGTAAATTCAATTTCACTTCCATTAATTATTTCTTCTGGAGCTTGAATCAACAACTCAAAAGGAACAAACATTATTTTTGCTGTTGCTCTACTTAAACTGTCTGAAGATTCAAATTCATAATTGAAATTTTCAGGTGTATAGGAAATTTTAGAATTTAAATTATATTCCTTGTCTTTTTCTCCTATAATTTTCCCACGCACTTTTATGCTCCCCATTTCTCCAGCCGAAATTTTTGTTAAATTCCAAGTGATAACTGTTTCTTCTTTTTTAGCCTCTTCTTTACTGTCGCTTGAAATAAATAGAAATTCTTTTGGAACGAAAAGGCTTATCTTCACTCCACTCAAAGCAACATTAGTTTTATTTTCATATTTTATATCAAAAAATTCTTCTTTTCCACTTGTAATGTCACTCGGAACTTCAATACTAATTTTAACATTTTCATCATCAAAAGACTGCTTGCCTTTTAGACGCATATAATATGAAAGTGATAAAAAAATTACAATAATCAAAAATAAAATTGCAAAAACGACTTTTTTACTTTTGTATTTCTTTTTTCCATCAACTTCCCCAAAATCTGCATTTTTTAGCTGTTCTGAATTACCTATATTTTCTTCAGACAAATAATCCTTTATTTTCTCATCTGTATGCTCATTTATAACATCTTGAGACATATTTTTAATTTATTTTATAAAAATGTCTATATTAATATTATACAATGATTAAATGAGAATAGTCAAAGAAATTATTATACCTATTTTATTAATTATAAAATACGAATATATTTTAATTTTATAATTTTCTGATTTATAAAAATTAAGTGATGTCATATTTCTATGATTTTAATAAACAATCCTAAAATTTCAAACTATTGACATTTATAAAAAAATAGGATAGAATTGCCCTGTTATAGAAGAATTTACGGGTCAATCTTTAAGTTTTAAGGCAAACAAAGAATGCATGTCTCAATTACTGCAGAGGTCATAACAACCATATTTGGAATTCCAATAACTAATACTCTTATAGCCTCAGTTATTGCAAGTATAACGCTTATAATAATAGCTTATTTCGCTACAAGAAATATAAAGGAAGTTCCACGAGGATTACAAAATCTATTTGAAATGATTATAGAATCACTTTTTGATATGGTTGAAAATGTGACAGGAGATCGAAAACAGTCGTATCAATTTTTTCCACTTGTAGCAACCATCTTTATTTTTATCATCGTTTCCAATTGGCTCGGTCTTCTTCCAGGTTTTGGATCTATTGGTTTTTATGAAACTACACAAGGTATGCATGGAGAAGAGCATGCTGTTTTTGTTTCTTTTTTCAGATCTGCTAATAGTGACCTCAATACAACACTTGCACTAGCTGTTATATCCGTAATGGCAACTCAAGTTTTTGGAATTATGGCACTGGGAGTTTTAAAATATAGCAAGAAATTTATAAATTTTAGCTCTCCGATAAGTTTCTTTGTAGGAATTTTGGAACTCATTGGAGAACTTGCCAAAATGATTTCCTTTTCTTTCAGACTTTTTGGAAATGTATTTGCTGGAGAAGTTCTTTTGGTTGTTATAATGACACTTGCTCCTTTTATTGCTCCAATCCCCTTTTTCGGACTTGAGCTTTTTGTCGGTTTCATCCAAGCTCTTGTATTTGCCATGCTTACTTTAGTATTCCTCAAAGTGGCTGTAACGGCTCACGAAGAACATTAAAATCATTTTGCTATTTTAAAAATATTCGGAGTTCAGACTTTAGTCTGTAAAATCGTAGAAAATAAAAACTTAATTTTCTTACAGATTAAAATTTGAACTCCAGGAATAAAATATTAACATTAGAATAGCACTTTAAATAATAAATAATTAAATAATAAAAATATGGTATTAGAAACAGAATCAATCCAACTTCTTGCAGTAGCTTTTACTATGGGAATTGGTGCAATTGCGCCAGCAATTGCTATCGGAATGCTTGGTGGAAAAGCAATGGAAGCAATGGGAAGAAATCCTGAAGCAGCAGACAAGATTAAAGGAGCTATGATTTTGGCAATCGCTTTTGCTGAAGCAATCGCTATTTATGCCTTGGTTGTTGCTCTGATTATCAAATTCGTTTAACAATCATTCAGTCAAAAGAGAGTCACCTCTCTTTTGGAGTATGTTTGTTAACTCGTTATAAAATAAAATATTTAAAATTTGTTCTGCAAAATAATTTAAAATAATACTTCGATAAGCTTGCAAAGGTTACTTTCAACTTTATAACTTCATAAACTTTTAACTTAATATATTATGCCAGAAATATTTGCACAATTAGGATTAGACTACAAATTATTAATCGCACAAGTTGTAAATTTTGTCTTGCTCCTTGTAATTCTGCAACGACTTGCCTATAAGCCGGTTTTAAAAATGCTTAATGACCGAACTGAAAAAATAGATAAAAGCCTAAAACAAGCGAGAAAAATTGAAGAAGAGCTCAAAAATACAGAGGAAACAAAATTATCTGAAATGAAAAAAGCTAAACAAGAATATCAAAAAATCATAAAAGATGCTCAGGAATTATCAGAAAAAAAATCAGAAGAATCAATTGAAAAAACTAGAATAAAAACTCAAGAAATTGTAGAAAATGCAAAAATTGAAATACGCAACGAAAAAGAAAAATCCATTAAAGAAGCAAAAAAAGAAATAGCAGATATATCCATCTTAATCGCAAGTAAAATTATCGGAAATAATTTCAATGAAAAAGAACAAAGAGAAATGGTAAACAATATGTTGTCAAAACTAAAATAACCGACTTATGAAAATTACCCCCAAGCAATATGCTATAAGCCTATACGAATCAACAATAAAAGTTGATAAAGTTCAAGCTGAGAGAAGAATAAAAAAATTTGTTGATATTTTAAAAAAAAATAATGACCTTTCACTATCCAATAAAATTATTGAACAATATTACAGACACTATAGAGATGAAAAAAATATTTCAAAAATAGAGATTGTAAGTCACAAAAAACTGAATCCAGAAACTTTAAATCAGATTATCCAAAAATTTAATAAACAAATTGAGGTTGAAGAAAAAATAGATAAATCTTTGATAGGCGGAATAATTATCAAAATGGATAACAATCTTCTGATTGATGGGAGTGTTAAAAGAAAATTGAAAAATTTAAGAAAAAATATTAAATAGAACTTTTAATTTTATTATTCATAATTTAAATAAAATGAACAGTCATATTATAGAAACTTTAAAACAACAGATAACACAAACAAAACTTGAAACTCAAGTTGAAAAAGTTGGTAAAGTTGTAAAAATTGCTGATGGAGTTGCAATTCTAAACGGTCTGACAGATGTTATGAGTGGTGAACTGCTTGAATTTCCAAATGAAATTTTCGGTGTTGCTCTAAACCTTGAAGAAGATAGTATTGGGGCTATGATTTTGGGAGATTATCTTAAAATTAAAGAAGGAAATATTGTGAAAAGCACGGGAAGAATTCTTGAAGTTCCAGTTGGAAAAGAAATGATTGGACGAGTTGTAAACTCTATCGGACAAACAATTGACGGTAAAGGAGAAATTAAAACTGACAAATTTTATCCAATAGAAAAAACTGCACCTGGTGTTATTACAAGAAAATCAGTTGACACTCCTCTTCAAACAGGAATAAAAGCAATCGATTCAATGATTCCAATTGGAAGAGGACAACGAGAGTTAATTATTGGAGACAGACAAACTGGAAAAACAGCTATAGCGGTTGATACAATTATCAATCAAAAAGGTAAAGATGTTGTTTGTATATATGTTGCAATTGGACAAAAAGAATCTAAGATTGCAAGAATTGTTGCCAAACTTGAAGAAAGTGGAGCAATGGAACACACAATTATCGTTCTTGCTGGAGCGTCTGACCCTGCGTCAATGTCATATATAGCTCCTTATGCAGGATGTGCAATTGGAGAATATTTTATGGACCAAGGAAAAGATGCTTTAATTGTTTATGATGACTTAAGTAAACATGCTTGGGCGTATAGACAAATATCCCTAATTCTTCGAAGACCACCTGGAAGAGAAGCATATCCTGGAGATATTTTCTATCTTCACTCAAGGCTTCTTGAAAGAGCGGCAAAACGTGATGAAAAATATGGCGGAGGGTCGCTTACTGCACTACCCATAATTGAAACTCAATCTGGAGATGTTAGCGCATATATTCCAACAAATGTGATTTCAATCACAGACGGTCAAATTTTTCTTGAAACAGATTTATTTTATCAGGGAATTAGACCTGCTATAAATCCTGGTATTTCCGTTTCTCGTGTAGGGTCAAATGCTCAAACAAAAGCAATGAAAAAAGTTGCTGGAAAACTCAGACTTGAACTTGCACAATTTCGAGAACTTGCTGCATTTGCACAATTTTCAAGTGATCTTGATAAAGAAACAAAAAACCGAATTGAAAGAGGAAGAAGACTTACGGAAGTTCTTAAACAAGATCAATATGTTCCAATGCAGACAGAAGAACAAATAGCAATTATATTTGCAACAATTAATGGATTTTTAGATGACATCAATGTTGAAAAAGTTAAAGACTTTGAAAGAGATCTTCTTGATTATTTAAGAGATAGAAACAATCACATATTAGAAGATATTGCAAAAAAAGGAAAAATATCAGAAGAAACAGAAAAAGATCTAAATCAAGTTATTGAAGAATTTAAAAAGACATTCGCATAAGAAATATTCATGCAATCAACACAACAAATTAGAAGACAAATACAATCAACTAAAAATACATCGCAAATAACTAAAGCAATGGAAATGGTTGCTGCCTCAAAAATGAAAAAAAGTCAAGAAAGAGCTCTTATGGCACGTCCTTATGCAATGGCTGCTCTTGGGATACTTGAAAGTGTAAGTGAGTCTGTTGAACCCAAAAAACATATTTTGCTCAGAAAAAGAGAAGTAAAAAACCTATGCCTTCTTGTTGTAACTTCTGACAAGGGTTTATGTGGTGGATTAAATAGTAATATCCTTAAAGAAGCAAAAAAAATAATCAAAAAAGAGAAAGATAAAAACATCACTATAATTGCAATAGGAAAAAAGACTGAAAATTATTTTAAAAATAAAAATGAAGTTTGTGCTGTTTTTAACGCAATCGGAGATACAATAGAGCTTAGAGAAACATTACCAATTTCAAAAATTATCATTGAAGATTTTACAAACAGAAAATATGACAAAGTCATTGCAATATACACAAATTTCATCTCTACAATCAAACAAGAGGTTAAAGTTAAAAAGCTTTTACCTATAACAAGAAGAAGCATAGAAGAAACTATTGAAGAAATTGAAGATAAACAAGAAAAAGAAGAAACAAATTCGAATAATATTGAATATAAATTTGAACCTTCAGCTGAAAAAGTGCTTTGTGATTTGCTTCCAAACTTAATTGAGACACAAGTTTATCATATAATTCTTGAATCAAATGCCTCTGAACATAGCGCAAGAATGGTTGCAATGAAAAATGCAACTGATAGTGCTCTTGAAATTCTTGATGACTTGAAATTATCATATAATTATATTAGACAGCAAAAAATTACACAAGAAATAAGTGAAATTTCAGCAGGAGTTGCAGCGCAAGAAGGATAAAACATCGTCATTACAAAGGAGTCACAATGACCGAAACAATCCCGTGACTATGCACGATGAGTTTAATTACGGGATTGCTTCGTCGCTCACTCCGTTGCGGCTCCGTTTACTTCTCGCAATGACATAATTCCGTTCTTTGAAAATTTGAAATTGAGTTTTGAAAAAGTATTTTAAAAAAAATACTGGAGGAAGTTATTATGAATAATAATAAATATAATAATTTGGAAACAATCAAGCAATTTTGCTTTATTATAATCGAGAAATGGTTAAGTAATTTTGCCAAAGAAGGAAATGCGATTCAAATCGATTCAATTGATAATACAATAATTCAGTTCCCAAAAAATAATCCAAGTAATAATTGGATTGTAGGGAAAATTGAAATAGAAGGATTTACCAATGAAAATACAAACAACATAATTCAGATATTTGTATTATTAATAAATATTAGTTTGAATAGTCATTTTATAAAAATAGGAGAAATACGGGTAAATAATTCAGATAATAATAATAATAATAATAATAATAATAATAATATTAATATAACATTTGACTTATTTGGCAATCATAAACTAAACTAGTTTTCCTATTTTTTATTTTTTTAAGATTCAATTTAATAAATAAATCAAATAAATAATAAACTTATGAACACAGGAAAAATTGTACAAATAATCGGTGCGGTAGTTGACATTGAATTTCAAGATCAGCTCCCAGCTTTATTAAATGCGATCAAAACAAAAACATCAGATGGAAAAGAGCTTGTCATGGAAACGGTTCAACACCTTGGAGCAAATAGGGTTAGAGCTGTTTCAATGAGTTCAACAGATGGATTACAAAGAGGAACTGAGGTGCAGGACACAGAATCCCCTATCTCAGTGCCAGTTGGAGAAGAAGTTTTGGGAAGAATGTATGATGTTCTTGGAAACCCAATTGATGGCATCAATGGCGGAAAAGAAGTAAAAAAAAGATTACCGATTCATCGCAAAGCTCCAGACTTTACTAGCCAATCAACAAAAACAGAAATTTTTGAAACAGGAATCAAAGTAATTGATTTAATTGCTCCCTTTTCAAAAGGAGGAAAAGTTGGTCTTTTTGGAGGTGCAGGAGTTGGAAAAACTGTTCTAATTCAAGAATTAATCAGAAACATCGCAACAGAACATGGAGGATATTCCGTTTTTGCTGGAGTTGGAGAAAGAACAAGAGAAGGAAATGATCTCTATCACGAAATGAAAGACAGTGGAGTTCTTGAAAAAACAGCTCTTGTGTTTGGACAAATGAACGAAGTTCCTGGAGCGAGACAAAGAGTTGCTCTTTCTGGTCTTACAATTGCTGAAAATTTCCGAGATGAAATGGGAAAAGATGTCCTACTTTTCATTGATAATATTTTTAGATTTACTCAAGCTGGATCAGAAGTATCTGCTCTTTTAGGCCGAATGCCATCTGCAGTAGGTTATCAACCAACCCTTGCACAAGAAATGGGCGAACTGCAAGAAAGAATTACATCAACCGATAAAGGTTCTATTACATCCGTTCAGGCGGTATATGTTCCAGCAGATGATCTTTCAGACCCTGCTCCTGCAACAACATTTTCTCATCTTGATTCAACTGTTGTTCTCTCAAGGGGCTTAGTAGAACTCGGAATTTATCCTGCTGTTGATCCACTTGAATCAACTTCAACTGTTCTTGATCCAAATATTGTAGGAGAAGACCATTATAATGTTGCGAGAGAAACGCAAAAAATTCTCCAAAGATATAAAGACTTGCAAGATATAATTGCAATTTTAGGAATGGAAGAACTTTCAGATGAAGATAAAATTATTGTTTCAAGAGCAAGAAAAATCCAAAAATTCCTGTCTCAACCTTTCTTTGTTGCTGAAGTTTTCACCGGAACTGCTGGAAAATATGTAACACTTGCAGACACAATTAAAGGATTTAAAGAAATACTTGAAGGAAAATATGACGAGAGAAATGAAAATGATTTCTATATGAAGGGAAGTATTGACGAGATTGGGAAATAAATAATTATAATCAGACATTGTCTTATGAAAATAAACCTACAAATTATAACTCCTGAAAAAGTCGCTTATAAAGGCGAAGCTGACCAAGTCACCTTGCCGACAAGAGAAGGAGAAATCACAATTCTCGCTAATCATATTCCTCTTATAAGCACAATGAAACATGGCGAATTATGTATAAAAAATGGGAACGAAGAAATTCCCATGGCTGTTTGTAATGGTTTTGTTGAAGTTAAAAAAAACAATATTACAATTATGACCGACATTGCTGAAAGAGTGCATGAAATTGATGAAGAAAAAGCGAAAGAAGCTCGAAAGAAAGCAGAAGATATGCTAAAAGAAAAAGACAGAATGTCAGATGTTGCTTTTGCAGATGCAACAGCAATTCTTGAGAAGTCCTTAGCAAGAATTAAGGTTCTTAAAAAAAGAAGAAAATAAATATAATTCCTTTGAGTTACGAAATAGCTAAATTTGTCATAGTGAGCTTGTCGAATTATGATAAATTTGAAGCATTTTCCACCCTTCGACAAGCTCAGAGTGACAAATATATTGAATTTCGTAATTCAAAGTAATTCCAAAATAATATTTATCATAACCATCCAGATGCCATATTAAATTTAGTTTATGATAACTGTAAAACCTACATGAATATCAAACAAACTCTTCAAAATTCAATAAGTATATTAGAACTTCACAACATTCCTTCCGCCTCATTAGATGCGGAAGTTTTGTTAGTGGAAGTATTAAATAGGAATAAACCGTATAACTATAATAATGTCAACAATCTTAAACGAGAGACTGTCTCGTCAATCTGCGATGCTCCTCGCAATGACAGTAGAAATTTAGATAAAAGCTGGCTTTATGCAAATAATAACTATGAATTAAACAAAAAAGAAGAAAAACTATTTAATTATTTTATTAATCAAAGAAAAAAACAAAAACCTGTTGCATATATTATTAATCGAAAAGAATTTTTTGGTTACGATTTTTATGTGGATGAAAATGTTCTCATACCAAGAGTTGAAACTGAATTTATCATTGAAGAGACTTTAAAAATTATTAATGAAAATAAAATTCAAAAAAACAAAATTAACCTAATTGATATTGGAACTGGTTCTGGATGTATTTTAATAAGTATCTTGAATGAACTTAAAAAAAATAATAAAAATAAAATTATACACAAATCTTTTGCAAATGATATTTCTTCAAAAGCAATCAAAATTTCTCAGTTTAATGCAAAAAAATATAATTTAACAAAACAGATAATATTTTTTAACGAAACTTTTGAAACTTTTATAAAAACAAATAAATCTATTTTTCAAAATCAATGTATAATAACTGCAAACCTTCCATATATAAAAAAAAGTGAATATAAAGATCTTCAAATGAATGTTAAAAAATTTGAACCCAAAAATGCTCTTGTTGGCGGAGAAAACGGACTTGAATTAATTATATTATTAATCAATTTGATATTAGAAATCAAAAACAATTTTAATCCAGATAGTTATATTTTATTTGAAGCTGATCCGGATCAAATCACAAGAATAAAATTACTATTAAAGAGTAAGTTAAACACTACAGAAATTAGAATAGTTAAAGATTTACGTGGAAAAAATAGAATTATTTTGACTAAAATAAAGTAAAATGAACAATCTAAAACACGGGCTTTAACCGTGTTTTAGATCTGTAAAAAATTACTTTTTTCTTTTTGCTACTTTTTTCTTTGCAGGTTTTTTAGCAACTTTTTTCTTTGCTACTTTTTTCTTTGCAGGTTTTTTAGCAACTTTTTTCTTTGCAGGTTTTCTTTTTGTAACCACAATACTCCACCTCCTTTCTTTTTAAATTTAATAGTTAAATTCCAACTAAAATTAGTGCGTTATATTTTAGTTAAATGTGTTTTTTTATTTTTGTTTTAAATCTTATCAAAAATATTTTAAAATCTTTTTATAGTTTAATTATATAGTATAAAATAATAATTTACAATAGCTTGTCAATAGTTATTGCAAAAATATTTTTTAAATAATATTATATTTATTTTCAAAATTAATTATATATTTATTGTTCTAAATAAAATTATTTACCATCACAAAATAATATACAAAATAAAATAAATACAAACGCCATCATTATGTCTGACAATAAATAAAACATTTCTTCCAACATCAAAATATATATTTCGAAAATAAATATAATAATTAGAATAGTAATCAATTGATCAAATAATTATTATTATACAATTTAAAATAATTGATACTGGAGTAAATTAATATCAAATCTTTTCTTGCTCCAAATTTGCCAACATTAGCCATTTATGATACTATTTTATGGTAAGATCTTTAACAATTTAATTTAAAAGAAAGGGGGTGAAGAAAATATAATGGAAAGTGAAATTGACATAACTGAAATAGAAAATAGGGGTTGGTTTGAAAAAATAAAAGACTGGAGTTATGAGAATTGGCAAACTATTTTAGTTGTATTAATCGTTCTTATCGTGGGAATAAGTGCTTATAATTATAATCAACAAGATAATAATTCTGAAAATGATTCAAACTCAGTTGCAATTGTTGATGAGGAATTAAACGAAAGTGATTATGAAAACGATATGAGCGATATAGAAGAAAGTGATCAAGAAGCCGAAATAGAAAAAACCGATCAAGAAGAAGCTATAAAAGAAGATGCACAAAATAATGAATCAATCAATGAAAATGAAAACACAAACAAAATAGAAGAAAGTAGAGTTCTTTCAAGCTCAAATGAATCCGAAAAAAATTATACAATAATTGCAGAAAAGGGAGAAGGAATTACACATTTATCAAGAAGAGCATTAGAAAAATATATTTCAGAAACTAAAACTGGAGCTGAATTAACAAAAGAACAAAAAATATATGCAGAAGATTACATTCAAAACAGAACTGGGGATAGTAAAATTGAAATTGGACATCAAGAGACTTTTTCAGAAAGTCTAATAAGCGAAGCAATCTCAAATGCACAAAATTTATCAGAAAAATCACTTGCAAATCTCAAAAAATATGTAAAATAAAATTTTTTCAAATTATAAAATTACAAGGATTAACCTCAAAAACGCATAAAAATAAAACAAATTATCTTAAAAATAAAATGCATTTAGATAAAAAAAGAGACTACGATAATAATTCTGGTCTCTTTTTTGTTATATTGTGTTGTGTTGTTTTATTTTAATTCTTCTTCATATAAACTGGCATAAAGCATTACCTTATTGGGATAAAAATATAATCCTTTATTTCTCCAATTTCCCCCTCCTAAATATCTACCAGCTGCTTCATATTCCGCATTATAATCACCACCAATGACACCAGGAATATCAGAAACTTTTACAGCCATTGCAGCCATTGCATCTGCCAGATCCCATGGACTTGGAGGATAGTGTCCTGTAATATTACTAATCCTATCTTCATATGCAAGCCAAGTTGATGGAATAAATTGAGCAGGACCCATAGCGCCACCACATCCATATGTAGGCTCTTTCGAAACTTTAACTGAATATGGATCAATGTTTAATCTTTCAACTATAGAGAAAAATGCATTTTTCTCCGTATTAGCTCTTTTTACATAGTGTGCTCTTCTTGATGAATAAATATTTGACAACCTCATATAACATCCATACATATCATCCTCCCAGTTACCACTTCCAGTATTTTTTCCCAAATTTGACTCAACTTTTAAAATGCCAAGTAAATATGCAGGACGAACTCCAATAGTTGCGCCTATATGTTTTGCTGTAGAAAAGGCATCATCAAACTTAATCTTATTTCCCAAAATTTGCAAATCGTGTAACTGAGCTTTTAGCGATGGTAAAATGTTTTTATTATCTGCCAATAATTGCTGAAATTGTTTTTCCTCTTCTTTGGTAACTTCTAAAAGTTCTTTCTTTTGAGCTTTCAACTCAACCAAAGATTCATTTTGATATGCTCTGACTTGAATCAATTCTCCTTTTTCATCTAATTGTTCTATAAGATCGCCATTTCTCAAATCAAGTTGTTCTTTCTCTTTTTTTATTTCAACAATGGAATCAAATATATCATTTTTCACAGAATCCAAGGCGTCAACTTCATTAAAAAAATCAGAAATATTATCTTTTGTCATTAAAATTTCAAGAATTGAATCCTGTTCATATGTATACAAAAGCTTTATTAAATTTTTCAAATTATTTCTATCTATGATTATTTTTTCCTCTCCTTTTGCAATTTTTTCCTTAACTTGTTCAATTTCCAACTCCGCCTTCTCTATTGATAACCTCGTTTCTTTTATTTCAAGTTCATTTTTATATATATTGTTTTGATATATTCCAATCTCAGTTTTTAGTGTTCTTTCCTTTTTTTGCTGAGCCTTAATTTCAGAATCATACTTATTAATTTCATCTTGTACTTTTTTTATCTCTTCCCTTAGTTCCTCTTCTTTACTATTAAGATCTTCTATGTTTACCTCACTATTATTATCTTCCATAGAACTTACCGTTCCAACTAATAATTGAGAAAAAAATATAAATAAAATAAACAAACCACATAACAAAATTGTTTTGTGGCTTATTAAAACATAAATATTTTTATTCAATAAATTCATACGATTTATATATTTTTAGATAAATAATCTAATGAACATACAATGATGACTGAATTCTATTTATCTGTTTTCTTTTCTTTCTTCTCGTTCTCTGGCGACTTTTCTTCTATCTCTTTTTCCTCAGCACCTTCTACATCTTCAATATTTTCTTCAACCTTCTCTTTAAGATCTGCAATTTCTTTTTCAGTTCTTGGTGGAGCGACTGTAATAACAGTCACTTCCGGACTTGAAACGATTTCTATTTTATCAGAAATTTTCAAGTCTTTAACTCTAATTATATCATCAATATGTTCCAATTCAGAAAGATTCACCTCAATATTATGGATTAAATCTCCAGGCAAACATTTAATTTCAAAAACATCATGACTTTTAATTAAAATTCCACCTTCATTTTTGACAGCAGGAGATTCTCCAATAAATTTAACAGGAACGTTAGTAATAATTTTTTCATCCATTTTTACTTGATACAAATCAAAATGAATAATATTATCAGTAACTGGGTCTGTTTGATAATCACTTATAACAACCTTTCCTAAGTTCTTATCATCTACACTAAGATCAATTAAGGTGCTTTCCCCTGCTTTTAAAAATGCTTTTTTAAATTCTTTGCCATTAACTTCAATTATTCTATTTTCCTTTTTATGACCATAAACAACTCCTGGGATTAATCCTTCTTTTCTAATCTTTTTTGTTTTTCTTCCTCTTGTTTCTCTGGTTTGAGCAGAAATTACTATTGTTTCCATATAATTTGTTATTACTTATTTTTTAAAAAATTTGTGCATTTCCAAGACATCATCATACTCAATTTGATTACCTTCGATATTATTCAGGTCGTCTTCAATAATATCAGAAATCATACTTACTGATGTTATACCAAAAGAACCAGCCATAATAACCATCATCACAGAACCTTTACATTTTGGACAATTCAAATAGAGAGTTATCATCCCATCCTTATTGTCAACAACTTTTATATTACTTTTATCATATTTGAAATCACACATAGGACATTTTGTCACTACCTGCATGCTGGCCATTGGATCTAATTTTGACATATTTTTGATTATATTTAGTTTATTTTAAGCCTAAATTGATGACTTTAGATATAAACACAACAAGTCTATATTAATATATAATAACCTTTGTGTCAAGATATTGAATATTATATCTGTTTCCATTCTAACAAAATAATGACTTCTGATCAAATAAATGTGGCTCTACACTAATAACTGTGGTGGATAACTAAAGAAGTGGTAGAATTATATTGATAAATTAACAATTCAC
>JARGGI010000012.1 GCA_029210775.1 Patescibacteria group bacterium
TACTATTCTCATTAATACAAAACTATATATCTAAAGTCATGTTAGCTGTTAGCCACCACAAGTTTTGACAAAGAGCCCAAAATAGTAGTGTATTTTGCAACAGCCGTTGCAAAATACACTACTATTATCTCTAATAATTACGCAATACTTCACCCTCCTCAGCCTCCTCTTGTTAGTAAATAAGTTATTTAATTTACGAACGATTACTTGTGCATATCATTTCATCCTATAATAGGTTTATTCATTTTTAGAGGGTTCTTTAATTAATTTAGAGGTGGTATTGACAAAACTTTTAATTATGATAAATTAAACAATCAACATTGATTAAATATTAATATCTAAATATAAATCACTTAATATGGGACTATCTCCAAAAGAACAAATAATCGATCAAATAAATAAAAGTGAAACTATTCTACTTTGTATTGCCAAAAATCCGAGCGGTGATGCCATAGGCGCTTCCTTGGGTTTTTATATGGCCCTAAAAAAATTAGGTAAAAAAACTGACATTATAAGTCCAACTTCAATTTTGGAAAAATTTTCTTTTTTGCCTTCATCAGATTTGATAACTCACAAACTTGAAGGATCTCGAGATTATATATTTTCTGTGGATATTGAAAAAGAAAAACTTCAACAATTGAGATATGAAGTGAAGGACAATAAATTGAAAATATTTATAACAGCAAAAAGCGGTGATTTAGACGAAAAAAAAGTAAACTTTGAATCATCAAAATTTAAGTATGATTTGATAATAGTTTTAGGACTTTCAGATTTAGAAAACCTTGGGAATGTTTATGATGATAATCCAGAACTTTTTTATGAAGCTCCCGTTATAAACATCGACAACAATCCTTCAAATGAATATTTCGGAAAAATAAACCTTATTGATGTTGCCGTATCTTCAACCTCAGAAATAGTATATGGAATTATTTCTGATCTTGATGAAAAACTTATTTCAGAACAAGTCGCTACAAATCTATTAACTGGAATAATTTCAAAAACAGAAAGCTTCCAAAACAAAGACACTACTCCAAAAGCATTCTTAACTGCTGCTTCTTTGATTTCAAAAGGAGCAAACAAAGAAGAGATTATCAGATATTTATACAAGACAAAATCCATTTCAGTTTTGAAGTTGATGGGAACGATAATGTCTAATTTGAAATATAATAGTCAATATAAATTGGGCTGGTCGGTTATAAACAAAGATGATTTTGTGCGAACAAATACAAATCCAGAAAATCTAAGTTTAGTTGTGCATGAACTTGCTAATAGTTCTCCTGAATTTGATATGATATTTGTTTTATACAAAAACAATGGTGAAGTGAAAGGAATAATTAATTTTTCTGAAAAAATGCATGTTAGCGGTCTTGTAAATAATGTTAAGGGGAGCGCTGAAAATAATCAAATCACATTTACTTCCATTGAAACTGAGCTTGAATTAGCAGAAAAAGAAATTTTAAAGAAGATAAAAGAATGGAAAAATAATATAACTTAAAAGATTTATTAAATATGTCATATCGCTATTTCTATATCACTTTGATATAGATTTTTGTTTTATGCGATTATAAATAATTTGCCAATTTTCTCTGTATTTAGTAATATATAGATAAAGACAGAATAAATAATTATTTTAATATTATGCAGCGCGTAATTGATACAAAAAATGATAATGAGAAAAAAAAGTTAGACGAAAAAATTCAAGAAGAGACTATAAAACGTCTTTACCATAAAAGCGAAGAAGAAAGGGCAACGTCTATAGCAAATAAAAATAATCTTCCATATATTGACTTGAGTTTAATTCCGATTAATTCAGAAGCTGTAAACTCAATTCCAAAGGAAGATGCTATCAAGGCTGAACTAGCTGTTATTTATAAAGTTGGAAGAAAATATCAAATAGCAATAAACGATCCCGAAAAATATGAAACAAAAAAACTTCTTGAAAAAATAAAAAAAGAAGATAGCATAAATTATAGCTTGGTTATAGTTTCTGAAGATAGCCTAAAAAAAGCTTGGGCAAGTTATGAACATGGAACTGTTACTGAAAAATTTGAAACTCAAAAATTGTCAATAAAAAAAGAAGATTTAACTGAATTTGAAAAAGGGATACATAATATTATTGATTTAAAAAAAAGAATTGCAGAAATCAATACTACTGAAATATTCAATATAATTGTAGCAGGAGCCATAAAGACAAAATCAAGTGATATCCATATTGAACCAAACGAAGATTATATAAGACTGAGATATAGAGTTGATGGAGTCCTTCAAGATATAGTTAATCTTCCTAAAAAAGTTCACAGAACAATTGTTTCAAGAGTAAAAATGCTTTCTACAATGAAATTAAATGTTACCAATATCCCACAAGATGGACACTTCACAATAAATTTAGAAAATGTCATTATAAATGTAAGATCTTCCATTCTTCCTAGTAGTTTTGGGGAAAGTATAGTTATGAGAATCCTTTCCAACGAAGAAACAGGATTGAAATTAGATGAACTAGGATTTAACCAATATTATTTAGAAAAAATTGAGCAACAAATTATAAAACCGACAGGAATGATTCTAACTACTGGACCAACTGGAAGCGGAAAAACAACTACTCTATATTCTTTTATAAAAAGAATTAACCAACCTAGCTTAAAAATTATAACTCTTGAAAATCCTGTGGAATATAGAGTAGAAGGAATTTCACAAACTGAAGTTGGAGAAGAATCTGGAATTGATTTTTCCGATGGACTAAAAGCTGTTGTAAGACAAGATCCAGACATTATTATGGTTGGAGAAATAAGAGATCCAGAAACAGCAGAAATTTCAATCCAAGCTGCTTTAACTGGTCACATGGTGCTTTCAACTCTTCACACAAATAATGCTGCAGGAGCGATTCCAAGACTTCTACACTTGAAAGTGAATCCAGCCTTGATTGCACCGGCCATAAACGCTATTGTTGCACAAAGACTTGTAAGAAAACTTTGTGAACATTGCAGAGAAGAATATGTTCCAGCCAAAGAAACTGTTGAAAAAATTAAAGAAATTCTCTTAAAAATACCGCGAAATAACGGAATGGAAATTCCAACTGACATAAAAGTTTTATACAGAAGCAGTGGTTGCTCTAAGTGTAATTTCATTGGATACTCAGGAAGAATTGGTATTTATGAAATGTTTGAATTAACAATAAACATTGAAAGGATTATTTTAGCAAACACTTCTTCTTCGGAAATAAGCGAAGCAGCTAGAGAAGATGGAATGATTACTATGCAAGAAGATGGGATCCTGAAGGCATTAGACGGAACAACATCTTTAGAGGAAGTCAGAAGAGTAACAGGAGAAATCTTCAGCAACACTAAATTAAGATAGTTACTTATTTTTTTAAATTTAAAAAACCTTGCAATTGCGCGGTTTTTTTAGTTTCTAATTTCTAATAAATCAATTTTTTCCAGAAATTCTTTTGCCTTTAAATCATCACCAATTTTTTCATAAACACTTCCCAACCAAAAATATATTTCTGAATTATTACTGTCTAATGCATAAGCATTATTAAAATTTTTAAGAGATTCTTGATAGTCCCCTATTATAAAATTAGCCTTACCAAGTATAATCCATGCATCTCTATATTCCCAATTATTTTCTAATATAAGTTTGCTTTTTGCAATAGAAAGATATGGTTCATTTATTTTCAAAAATAAATCACTAATTAAGAGATTATTATAATTCATATTTTGACCATCATCATATTTTTTAATATGCTCTTTTATTTTATCTATTTTCTGATTATAAAAAATATCATCTTTTTCTTCTATCTTCTTAAAAAAGTTATCATATTCTCTTTTCTCATAAAGTTCAAAAAGACCCAAATAATATATAGCTTCTATGTTATTACTGTCTTCAAAAAAAAGTTCTGAAAAAATATTTTTAGCTTTATCAATTTCTCCTTTTGCAATAAAACTTCTTGCCAATTTCATTTTAATACTTTTCTGACCACTCAAGTCAAAAGCTTTCTGATAATATTTTATAGCATTTTCAGCATCTCTTTTTTTATAAAAAACATCTCCCAATAATTCATATGCCTTGAAATCAAATTTTTTCTCATCAACAGCCTTGTAAATCTCTTTTTCCGCCTCATCAAATTGTCCAAACTCATAAAATATTTCTGCTCTTTTAATTCTCGCCGTGTAGACTGTATCTCTGTCACCATCTATTACAACAGCATATTTATAATTTTTAAGAGATTGGTTATAATTTTCATTCATATATACATCGTTTCCTAAGCTCAGATATTTATTTGATGTAAAAAGTTGCCAATTATAAAACAATACTAACATTACAAATGCAAAAAAAATTAAAATGTTTCTTTGTTTATTTTTTATTCTTGAAATTATCTCCAAATTCATATACTAATTTTCAATAATTATTTTGAATTATACTTATTAATTTTAAGTATAGCATTTGAAACAAAAAAATAAAGCATTCAACAATTTGTAGACAGCTAAGTCCTTAACTTCTAAAAGAATAAGGGTGGAGAAATTTCCGAGGAATAGACCAGAAATCCCAAGAAGGAACCCAAACTATCCGAATCTATGATAATACCCCCAACTGTCTACAAATTGTTAAACGCTTACACTCAACTATATATACTATCAGAAAAATATAATCTTGTCAATACCCCTAAATCAAGTATAATAAAGTAAGTGACAAACTATAAATACCAACTAAATTGTTTTTATTAATTGATATTCTTATGCAAACAACAGACCCAAAAAGAAAAGAAGAAGATATAAATTTTGAACTATCCTTAAGACCAAAGCATCTTAACGACTTTATGGGTCAGGAAAAAATCAAAAAAAATATTGAAATACTCATAAAAGCTGCTCAAAAAAGAAATGAAACAATTGAGCATATTCTATTTCATGGAGCAAGTGGGCTTGGAAAAACAACTTTGGCAAATCTAATCGCCAATGAAACTGGAAGGAATATAAAAATAACTTCAGGTCCAGCGATTGAAAAAGTTGGAGATCTTGGAGCAATACTCACAAATATGGAAGAAGGGGATATACTTTTTATTGACGAAATTCACAGATTAAACAAGCTGATTGAAGAAATATTATATCCAGCAATGGAAGATTATGCTCTTGATATCATTGTAGGAAAAGGTCCTTCTGCGAGAACAATAAGATTAGACCTTCCAAAATTTACTCTCATTGGAGCAACAACAAGAATAGATCTCATTTCATCCCCTCTCTTGAACCGCTTTGGGATTTCTCAAAGACTGGAATTTTATGACAACAAAGAAATTGAACATATCATCAAACGATCCAGTAAAATTTTGAATGTTGAAATTGATTCTGATGGAGCAGAAAAAATTGCACAAAGCTCAAGACAAACCCCAAGAATTGCAAATCGTCTTTTGAAAAGAGTTCGCGATTTTGCCCAGGTCAAAGGAAATGGAATTATTAATAAAAAAATAGTTGACGAAACTTTCAAATATTTAGAAATTGATTGTCACGGACTAGAACATACTGATAGAAGAATTCTTAGAATTATTATAGATAAATTTGAAGGAGGACCAGTTGGAGTTTCAACGCTTGCAGCAAGTCTCAGCGAACAAGAGGATACAATTGAATATGTATATGAACCATATCTTCTTCAGCTTGGATTTATACACAGAACTTCTCGCGGAAGAAAAGCAACTAAACTAGCATATGACCACTTAGGCATTAAATATCTTGAAAATAATCAAGATACATTATTATAATAAATACTTAAAATTAAACAAAATTATGCCTTTTTCTTTTGTAGATTTTTTAGCATTTGTCTTCATTCCTTTCGGGTTTTATTTTATTTTTGGCTGGCTTATTTTTTATCATCTTAGAAGATATGGCCTTAAAGGAGATTCAACAAAAAACACTGCCTATTTTTTTGCAGTAATTTTGGTTTTAATTTGCATAGCAATAGTTATAACTTTCTTTTTAATAGATTGGAATAGTATAAATCCGAATGATTTTATAGAAAAATCAAATATTAATCTACAAAAATAATATGAGTAAAAATTCAATAAATTTATATAAAAAACAAAAGTGTAGTTTTCCCGGTCAAAGACATAATGAAAATGTTATTCTTGTTTTAAGAAAACATAAACTTACTCTTCTTCCATATGCCATCCAACTTTTTATATTTCTTCTATTTCCATTTTTGTTTTATATCTTTATCATTCCAACAATACTTCCCGTTTTTTTAGAACATCCCTATAATAAAGTTTTTATTCTATTTTATATTATATATTATGGTCTCATTTGGATTATCGCTTTCGTTATTTGGGTGGATTACTATTTAGACATTTGGATTGTGACAAATCAAAGGTTACTCGACATTGAGCAAATTGGATTTTTTAATCGTGTTGTTTCAGAATTAGACTTAAAAAAAATTCAAGACATTACAAGTAGCGTCCACGGACTATTTCCAACAATGTTTGGTTTTGGAAATATTAAAATTCAAACGGCTTCTGAAGAAAACAAATTTGAACTTAAATCAATTCCACATCCAATCACAACAAGAAGAAAAATTATTGAGCTTTACACGCAAGCAAAAGAAAATGATAAATTCATTTTTAGAGATAGGGATGAATAGTATTACATTACTACATTATTAAGTTGCATTTAGCGCTATTTCAATGATAATTTAGTAATATAAAGTTTACTACTTTTATGAAAAGAAAATTTCTATTTATTATAATAGCAACAACTATCTCATTGGTCCTGGGTTGTTTTTTTATATTTTTCACTTTTTTTATTATAAACATTTTTAACGCCGTATTCAGCAATAAAATCAATCCGCTGATTATTAGCAGTAACATTTTTAAGCGCTATTCTAATTGGACTGTTATAAATAACAGAGCTATTGTCAACAAATTGATAACGCAATGCTCTTGTTCTGAACTGGTGCTCAAAATCATCTATTTTTAATCCGTCCATAGAAACAAAATCGGATTTTATTCGCACTGTGTAATTAGAAGAACGGATCAGCCTTTTTTCTGGCACAAATTGCACGGTTCGTGTCCCAACCCACTTGAATTTTCCTTCCGTTGCAGGTTCAATTTCTATCGGAATATCAAAATCCGCCAAAACATCCAAAGTTGTTATAGGCACCATCGGTCTGTTAAACATTACTGTAATTTCCGAATCCTCGCTTGTTTCAGAACCTGCTTTAGGGAAAACGGTTAAAACTCTTGGATCGTCAACAATAAGAAAGTCTCCGCTTATAGAACTGTCTGCAGTTTCCAAAATAACTGAATAATATCTGTTAAGCTTCAGTTTTTCTTCCGGTTTGAATATAATCTTTTCTTTTTCTTCGGTTTCTATCCATACCCCTTTTATTTCCGGTGAAAATGTAACGCTGTTCTGCGCTTTATCTTTGCTAATTTTCATGTTCGCCGGAAGATTAATGGTAATACTTGCACTTTGAGAAATTTTGTCGTTTACAATAGAATAAACCTGCGCGTATTTAGGATGCGGATAAAAAAAATCGGGTTTATTATCTTTTACTAGAAATAAAATCCCGACAACTGACAAAACAAATAAAAATAAAATAATAGCGATTGATTTTTTCTTATTCTAAAGAAAATAATCATGCATTTTCGTAAGAATTTTCTTTGTCATATTTTTGTTTTTATGGATGAATTTATTTGAAACTCTAAATTTATCCTTTAGGATTTCATTTTGAATTTGCAATTATTTTCAAGCCCTAAAAGGTGAATTCTAATTATTAAACAGACCGTATGGAATCAATATTATATTATTTTACAATCTCCTTCTCTGCCAAAAAATCTCTAACAATCTCAAACATTTTCTTGTGACCTTCTGAATTTGGATGAACACCATCTTCTAATAATTTTTTGTAATCTAACTTTTTAAATTCTTCATACATATTTATAAAATATATTTTTTCCTCCTTGCAAGCAAGTTTTATTATTTTATTATATTTTTCAATATTTTTATTGCTATGCTCAATATTAAAATCCCATTGAACAGGCATTGTCTTGGTTTCATCAACTAAAGAAAGTCCAACAAAAAAAATCTTTGTGGAATATTTTTTAGCAATAATTAATAACTGTTTAATATTCAAATCGAAATTATCTAATGTTGTATTAAATTCATTTTTACTTTTAACAAAAGCTGCATCATTATTTCCAATTGAAATAACAATAATTATTTCCTCTTTTTCCCCAGTATCCTTCCCTTCCCACAATCGATGTTTTATTTCAAATTCAAACCTCTCAAGCAGTTCACTAGAAGTATCTCCAGAAACTCCAATATTATAAACCATATAATAATCAGAATTATCCAAACTCTCTTTCATATAATAATTTTTTAATCTATTAGCCCAACCACCTTGTTTATCCCAATTGCCAAATACTATACTATCCCCAAAAATCAAAATTCGTGCCATAAGTTTTAATTTAGCTTGTTTAAAAATTGTCATTCTGAACTTTTTTCAGAATCTTTTTTATATTAGGTTTAATTTTTACTATTTAATATTATCTTTCAAGATACAATCATTGTGTTTTCAATTTAGTCAAAATATCCAGAGATTTATAGGTTTAATTATCGTAAAATACAATAGATTCTGAAACAAGTTCAAAATGACAGAAAATATTTAACAATTTATTTCACTTCCACAAACCTCTTATTACTTTCAGTTATGTTTCCGTTTTTCTCTTCCATCACAGCAAAAATTTTATATTTTCCAGAAATAAAATATTCTTTATCCTCTTCCCATAGAATTTGATACGAATTATCTTCCCCAGGAACAGAATAATCAGCCGAGCCAATTTTCTTTTTAATTCCTGGTTTTTGAACCAAATTCATATCAGCATCATATATACTATCTAACTGATAATAAAAATCAACCTTTTTAATATTTTCTTCAGAAGTTACAGCATTAATAATAAACGGAAAATCAGTGTCCATTATTGGCTTGAGATATATTGAAGAATTTTTACTAACAATTACTGTTATTTCTTTTTTTGTAGCATTTTCAATTTCGTCGTATGCTCTGATTGAAACAGTATGCAATCCTTCTTTTGTTCCAACAGGAAGTTGATATGAGACTTCATAAGGAGAAACTTTTCCAACTCCAATTAAAGTGTCGTCAAAAGATACATCTATTTGCCCCAGATTAAATACGGTGCTAACCTCGACTTTTATGGCTAGTCGATTATTTTTTATAATTTGATTATTTTTCGGATATGTAACTTCCAGCACTGGCATCTTGTCATCTTCTCTTACGGAACAAACTTCCGTTGGCAAATCAGCATTAACTTCTTCTGAATTTTCTAATGCCCAGGCCAAAACTGGTTCCTCCCAATTTAGGAAATTAGGATCAACAAGTGGATCTTTTGGAAAATCTCCTTGAGGATCATCTTTAATAACATATTTCAATATGTTATGAGCCTCAATATATGTTTTTTCTTCAATTTGACTTTCTGGAGTAAGTTCTCCTGCAAGTTTGTTACTACAAGCTTTATCAAGTTTGATTATAACTTCATTTTTATATTCTCCATTTAAAACTGCTTTTTTAGTTTCAATCTTTTTTGGAGATACAAAATTTTCAACTGGATCAAGAGCTAAAACTCGAGACATAAAATCATTCCATATTGGAGCCGCCACCGTTATTCCTCCTCCCCTGTTCATTTTTTCTCCTTTATTATTTCCTGCCCAAACTCCAGCAGAAAGACTTGGAGTATATCCGATTGTCCATCCATCTTTATAATCATTTGTTGTTCCTGTTTTTGCTGCAACTGGCCTTGAACCAAGATACAACATATTTTTTGCTCCAAAAGTCGGTGTTCTAGCAACATTATCAGATAATATACTGTTAATATTTCGTGCAATCTCAATGTCTAAAACTTCTTCTTCGTTTTTTTCAAATTCTTTTATTATTTCTCCATCCGAATCTTCAATTTTCAAAATCGTAATTGGAGAATTTCTTTTTCCTTCGTTTGCAAAAACTCCATAAGAAGAAACCATATCTAAAAGTTTAACTTCTCCTGTCCCAAGCACCAAAGATAAGCCATAATTTTTTGAATTATTTAAAGTTGTAATTCCGAGATTACGGGCCATTTGAAAGCTATCATCAATTCCTGCCAAATATAATGTCTTTACCGCTGGAATATTCAAAGAACGAGCTAAAGCTGATCTCATAGTAATTGGACCAGAAAATTGAAAATTATAATTTTGTGGAATATAGTCTTTTCCACTTCCATCTTTTCCAAAATTTGTTTCAACATCAAAAAGAATTGTATCGGGAGTATATCCCTTACTAAAAGCTGTTGTATAAACAAATGGTTTGAAAGAAGATCCTGGTTGACGATTAGATATTGAAACATTCACATTCCCATCTTCTTCTAAATTAAAATAGTCCTTACTTCCAACCATTGATAAAATCTGACCTGTTTTGGGGTCAATTGCGACAAGAGCAGCATTTTTTGCATTATGATTTATTGCATTTTTCTCAGCCCCATTTTTCACAGCATCTTCTGCAATCAACTGCATATCATAGTTAAGGGTGGTATAGACGTTAAGTCCTCCCTTTTCAATTTTCTCTTCTCCAAATTCGTCAACAATTTGTTGACGGACATACATCACAAAATGTGGCGCTTTTATGTCTTCCTTAAAAGGTTTAATTTTTTTTAATATCTCAACTTCCCACGCTTGATCAGCTTCTTCTTGGCTTATATACCCCTCTGATTGCATTTGAGAAATAATATATTTATAGCGTGCCTCAAGTGCTTCAGGATGAGCTCCATATGGAGAATAATAAGTCGTGGCCTTTGGAAGTCCAGCAAGAAGTGCTGCTTCAGAAATATCTAAATCTTTGGCAGATTTATCAAAAAATGTTTTAGATGCAGACTCAATTCCATAAGCATTAGATCCATAAGGAATTTGATTAAGATACATTTCAAGAATTTCATTTTTTTCAAATTTTTGTTCAGTCTCAAGCGCTAAAATTATTTCTTTGATTTTTCTCGTAAAAGTCCTTTCTGATGTTAAAATTGAATTTTTGATTAACTGCTGAGTAATCGTTGATCCGCCCTGAAGTCGTTCTCCACTTATTACATCTTTATATATTGCTCTTGCAATTCCACGAAAATCAACACCATGATGTTTATAAAAATCCTGATCTTCAGTTGAGATGGTTGCATTTATAAGGTGCTTTGAAACTTGGTCGAGTTTAATAATTGTTCTCCTTTCTTCTCCGTGTATTTCATATAAAAGAGTTTCGCCTGTTCGGTCATAAATTTTTGTTGACTGAGCCACACTACGATCAATAATTTTATCTGGATTTGGTATGTCCTTTGAAAAATACATAAAAATTCCAATCATACCAATTATTCCGACAACAAAAAACAAAATTGCAAATTTGAGAGCTATCTTTAAAACTTTTTTAAGCCCTCTTCTTTCTGTTTTTGGTTTTTTTGTCCTTGATATCTTCTTGAAAATAGATGAAGAAATACCTTTTTTTATCAACCTTTTTCTTTTTCTGATTTTTGGCAAGTCCAACTTAAGCCGTCTTTTTCTGACAACCTTTTTGTTTTTCACACTTGAATTTGCCACCCTGTATTTTTTCCTTACTGGCATATTTGTATTAAATATATTATATTAAATATATCGTATTAAGCCTCTCATTTTAAAGCGATAGCGATAGAATCCCTAATCTATACACCTTTGAATTACGAAATAGCTAAATTTGTCATAGTGAGCTTATCGAATTATGATAAATTTGATGCATTTTGCACCCTTTGACAAGCCTGTCTGCCGACAGGCAGGCTCAAGGTAACAAATATATCGAATTTCGTAATTTAAGGCATACACATAAAACTTTACATTACATTGTAAAAGTCTTCTTACAAAACATCTTGATTATTCAATTCAACTTAATACTAATATATTATAGCCATAATTTGAGCATTTGAAAAGGACTATGTATAATCAATTTTCTTGTCTTGGATTTATATTTATGCTAATATTTATATGAAGGAGATAGAAAAAATTGGTTGTGCTTAATAAATATAAAGCAGAAATACAAACGATAATGTTGTTTTTTTATTTTCTGTTATTCTTTGGTCTTATCTTTGGAATAATAGTCTATTTCGACAAAATTGGATTATCAAAATTATCTAATTTGATAATTGCATTATGTTTCTTTGCTTTTTTATTTTTTAAATTTAAAGAACATAAAGTTAGAAAATTAAAACAACAAAACATCAAGAGGAACGACTAAGATTCTCTTTTTTCTTGTCTTCGTCCTGTAATTATGATAGATTGGAATTATTAAGATTGATTTTAATTAAACTGGATTTTGAGTAAAAAAAGGACTTCTTATGTTCTTATGTAAATATTCATTCCCAAAACTATAATCAATTTATCTAATATGTCAATACTATGAGCAAAATAAATACCGACCCAAAACAGATAGACGAAATTCTAAATCGTGGCACGATTGTGGAGATTTTACCAACAAAAAAAGAATTTCGGGAAAAATTATTAAGTGGGGAAAAATTAAAATTTTATATTGGTGCTGATCCAACTGCCAAGGCACTTCATTTAGGGCACGCACAACAGTTGATGATTTTAGAAAATTTTCGTAAATTAGGGCACGAAGTGATTTTTCTTATCGGAGATTTTACGGGAATGATTGGCGACCCAACCGACAAAAGCGCGGCTAGAATCAGACAAACAAGAGAAGATGTTGAAAATAATTTTAAAGAATGGAAAGAACAAGTGAAAAACATCTTGTCTTTTGGAGACAAGGATAATCCAGTCAAAATAAAATATAATTCTGAGTGGCTATCTAAATTAAATTTTGAACAAGTCCTTGATCTTGCCAGCAATTTCACAGTCCAGCAAATGCTGGAACGAGATATGTTTGAAAAAAGAATAAAAGAAGAAAAGCCAATACACTTACACGAATTCCTATATCCCCTCATGCAAGGATATGATAGCGTGGCAATGGATGTAGATGTGGAACTTTGTGGAACTGATCAGATTTTCAATGCACTATCTGGAAGAACTCTGATGCAGAAATTGAAAAATAAAAACAAGTTTGTAATTGCCTCAAAATTGATTGCAGACGAAAAAACTGGAATGCTGATGTCTAAATCTAATGGAACTGGCGTTTTTCTCGACTTAAATCCTAATGATTTATTCGGAGCAATTATGTCCCAACCTGATGGAATGATCAAGCCCCTGCTTTTAGGATGCACCAGAATTTCTTTAGAAGAAATTGAAAAATTAATGAATTTAGATAATCCCCGGGATGCAAAAGCAAAATTGGCACGCGAAATTGTTGAGATTTATCATGGCAAAAAAGAAGCTGATAATGCAGAGAAAGAATTTAACAAAATTTTTAGAGATAAAAAAAGGCCAAGTGAAATAGAAGAAGTTAAACTTACAAAAAAAGATTATAATCTTTTGGGTTTACTATCTGAAACAAAACTTACCTCTTCAAAATCAGAAGCGCGTCGCCTCGTCCAACAAGGTGGCGTGAAAATTGATGATGTCGTGCAAAAAGATTTTGAAAAAAAAATTGAAATCAAAAATGGAATGATCGTGCAGGTTGGGAAGAGAAGGTTTGTGAAGATTGTTTTATAATTTATTTTTAATTTCCGTTTCACATGTCATTCTGAACTTGATTAAGAATGACAATTTAATAATAAGTAGTAAATCAAATAAGAAAGATGAAAGTACTAGGCATAGTTGGCAGTCCCCGAATGAAAAATACATATAATATGACAAAAACCGTTCTTAAAAAAACGGGTTTTTATTATGAAATTATTTTATTAAAAGATAAAGACATAAAACCTTGTAATGACTGTAGAAATTGCCACACGACTTTCAAATGTAAAATTAAAGATGATATGCAGGAAATATATAAGAAACTGGAAAATGCGGACATTATTGTTTTGGCCAGCCCGACCTATTTTCATAATGTTTCGGAATTAATAAAAAATTTTATGGACCAGTGCTTACCCTTTTATTTTTCCAAAAAATTACAAAATAAAAAAGCGCTTTTACTTACCGCCGGCGGATTTGAAGACACGCTTGAATTTGATAAATATGGAAAATGCCTTTGGCACAATCAAGAGAAAGAATGCATAAAAAGATGCCTGAAATCTATGGAATTTTTTTGCGAATGTTTAGACATTGAGGTTATTGAAAGTGTTTATGCTTTACATGATAATTGGAAAGAAACGCAAACTGAGCTTGAAAAGATTGGAAAGAATTTAAAATAAAAAAATAACTTTAAATAAAAATATTTTTTTACAACAACCCCGCCCCAACTAATGTTGCTTCGTTTCCCAACCTTGATTTTAAAATCTTCGTTTTTCTTCCAGATATTAAAACTTTTTTTAATGCTTCTTTTTTTGCAAGCTTTAAAATTTCATCTTGCCTAACAACACTTCCACCAACAACAATAACCACTGGATTTATTGTATTTATAATATTCATCAATCCTGTCGCTAAATATAAACTTGCTTGTTTAATAACTTTTTTATCTTTTTTAATCCCACTTGCAGAATCAATTGCTATTTCTTTGGCTTTCTTTTTTTGTTTATATAAATCATAATATAATTTTTCAATCGCCTGACCAGAGACATATTGTTCCCAACAGCCCCTGTTTCCGCAAGGACATTTTTTTCCATTACTTTCTATAACCATATGACCAAACTCACCAGCAATATTATTTTCTCCACGATATAATTTATCATCAATTTCAATCGCTCCACCAATTCCCGTGCCAATTGCCAAATAAACAATGTTATGATATTTTTTTACTCGACCGAAAACATTTTCCGCCAACGCGAAACATTTTACATCATTTTGAATTTTCACACTTTCGCCAATTGTTTCTTTGATAATCTTTTTTAAATTTGTATTATCAGAAAAATCAATATTTGGTGTATGTCTTACTATACCATTTTTATAATCAACCTGCCCTGCGATTCCAATTCCAATTTTTTCAAAACTATTGTCTTTTTTATAATAGACAATTAATTCCATTAATTTTTGAATGACTTCTTTTCCATTTCTTGGTGTTTTATTCTTTTGATAATCAAAAATCTGATAACTATCTTCCTTAAATTCAATAATCCCGCTAGCAATTTTTGTGCCACCAATGTCAAAAGCAAGAACTCTTTTGTTGTTTTTCATAATGATAAGTTTATTTAAAAAATACTATTATTTTGTCATCTCGAAATGAGTCGCAACGATTGAGAGATCTAAAAATAATAAATGTAATTAAGAGAATTTATAGATTTTTCGTCGCTATTGCTACAACGAAATGACAAATATTTAAATATCATAAATCTTATCCGTTAATAATTCATAATATTTTCTTATAATTCTCCTAATGCCAACGGCAGACCAAAGTTGGACCTCACTGCCCTTGTTTTTACTGCCAGTTAGCTCGTGATATGGAATCGGTTTTCCGTTAATATCAGCATAAACTTCAGGAATTGACTCCATTTGTTCAACTGCATTTAATGTGTTTTTGGTTATTTTCAAAATTGTATCTTTAATCAATCTCTGTATGCCGACAGGCCAGTTTTCGATGATAGAAAGTTTCAAATGTTTACTAAGTCCCAAAACAATAAACGCAGTTTGTTTAATCCAAATAACTTGCCCATGATATTCTTGGGGAGTATAAAAATATTTACTTTTTTTTGCTGTAATAAGCGGTCCAGATTTTGTATAAAAATAATTCGGATCTAAAAGCCTTTTGCAAAAACTTTCTAATTCATATCTATCTCCTCTTCGATATGTGTAAAGATATGATTCATCAGCATGATTAACTTCCATTTTTTTATAAGAAAATTTTCCGCTTTGATTTTGATATCCATAGAGAGCCATTGCAAAAGCCAAACTCCCGTCTTCGTTTTGAAATTTATATTCCTTTCTTTTATCTTTCCATTTTTCATAAATCTCTTTTATATCTGAAATTTCTTCATCTTTAAATCCGAGTTTTTGATAATTATCTCTAATAGACTGAAGAGCTTTAGGATAAAAAACAGCATTAACATCAAAAGGAGCAACAGCATCACTTATCCTCCTGAAAGCATTTCCACTATCTCTCCAATTTCCAGTATCATTATTTCTTTTAAATGTTATATGTCCTCTGTTTTTTGCTTGGTGCAAAATATATTTCGCAACTAAATGCATTTTCACTCTATTATCTTTTTCCATCCAAAAACTCTGCGGTAAATAATCAATACTCATTAAATATCGTGGTTCAATATCAATCATATGTCTGTCAAGCATACCTTTACCCGATATTTCATATTCATATTTAAACTCTCCAACAACATCTTCATGCCACCCTTCTCCTTTTGAATTTACATTCTTGAGAGATTTTTCATACATATAACTACGCGTTTCAGGAGTAAGATCATGATAACCAATGTCAGCTGCTTCCATCCAATCTCTCGGAAATATCGTTCCAAATCGGTCGCCAGATGTTTTTTTCCATTCAAGCAAATGCTTAATCTCAATTTCAGTTTGATCCCATATCTTTTCAACTAAATTTTTCTTTTTGCCAAAAATTTGAAAATCAAAATCTTTTTTATCTATCAAGCTTACTTTTTTTATTTTAAAATAATTTATATCATTCGTGCTAACTTTTATACAAAAAGGTATTCTTTTTGATTTTGATTTTGATTTTAATTCAAATCCTGCAAAAGGTTTTTTTATTTTTTTTACTTCAATTCCATTATTAAGTTCAAAAATTGTTTGATAATATTTTTTTCCATAATTTCTTTTAAATTTTAAAATGATTTTTCCATCCTTTTTTGATTTTCTTGTAAAATGAGGAACGAGACGATCATAAATTCTTTCTCTAATTTGTAAAAAGGTTTCCATTCCCATTTCTTCTCTCACAGTTCTAATGTCATCCATGGCAGGATAATATAGGTTTAATTTTTCACTATTAAAAAAACCATTCACATATAAAATATTGTCTTTGTCTTTGATTAAATTAATTCTAATTTTATGCCTTGGAACATCAATCAACCCGCAATAAAGATGATTATTCGGACCAATAATTCGGAATTGATCAAATGCGTCAAAGTCCACATAATATCCGCCTGAAATCCATAAGTTTTTGTTTATTTGCATGAAAGATAGTTATTTCTTACACTTGCATTATAACATTATATTTTGTTTCTGATAATAAAATTAAAAAGGACTGTCTTTTATTTAAGGACAGTCCTTTTTGTTGAAATATATCAATTTTTATCAATCCCAACCCCCAACTCAAATTCCCTCTTCATATCTTTCTTAATAAACAAAATAGAAACATCCTGAAAAACTTTTTCCAGTCCGTCTTGGGAATTAGCAAATGAATAAATTGGCGTGATAAAAACATCAGCTTTAGAAAAATCAAATTGCAATATTATTCCCTTAAATTTATCTTCTATTTTTAAGCTTTTAATCTTTGTAAATTTTCTCATTCTTTTTAGGTTTATTTCATTTTTTCCCGAAAAAATTCTGACATCCCTAACTGATTCAAAAAATAAATTAAGTTCTGTGGAAAAATCAAATTTCTTCAGCAAATCATTTTTTTGAAAATTATATTTTACCTTAAATCCTGCATTTAATCCAACGCTGATTTTTTTTGCAAATTCAAGATTTTTATTTTCATATACATAATTCAAATTCATTTGTCTTTCTTTTTTCTCAACAGAAAATTTATAAACATCGTCTGACAGAGACTTAAATTTCTTCTGCTTATTAAAATCATTCAAAGTTATTTTTTTATCCATCAAATGATCAACCAACGAAACACGTTCATATTTATCATAAATAATTTCCTGTGTTTTGATCATTTTTCCTTTTCTTGATTTTATCTTTTTACTCTTTATTTTTTGATGATACGACTCCTCTCTTCTAGTTATGGTATTTTGCAAATTGAAATTTTTCTCTTTATAATCTAATTCTAAAAGGGTTCCTCCTTTTTGTGAAAAAACGTAAATAATCTTTTCATTCTTCACAATAATTTCAGAAAAGCCATCAAAATCATAATCAGCTTTTTCAATAATTAACGATTTTTTGTTATATTTTTTATCAAACTCTTTTTCAGCTTTAATTAAATTTTCATAAATTGCATTTCTGATATTACCATAATAAAAACCACCAAACAGTCCATGCCAATATCCGCAATTACATTGCGCTTTATAAAGATCGTAAAATATTTTTTTATCTTTCTTGTTTGATGCTTTTTTATTTATATTTTCGCTTAAATAAAGCATTTTTTTGTGCATATAATTCGCGCGCGGATATTTTTTGAAATAATTTCTGAAAAATCCAGCACTTACATAATTTCTCAATTCTTGATAGTCAGGAAATTTTCGCAAGCGATCTTTTAAATCTTTATATAACCAAAAATCCTTCGGTTCCATAACCCATTCATCCATTTCTCTATAAGACGATGTTGGAATATAAACAAGTCCCTTTGGCTTGAACTTTTTTAATGCTTCTGAAGCAGTAATAGTTTCAATAGAATTTTTATTTTTTTCCAGCAATTCAAAAAATTTTCTTAACCATTGCTTCACATATATCCAGTCGTATGTCGTTGGCCATGAACCAAATTTTTCTCCATCATCAAACACTGTTACAAGGACATCTTCTTTATTTTTAAAACTTTTTAATATATCTAATGATTCTTCAACTTTTGAAAATGGAATTTTAAATCTCAATTTTTTATTAATGGGAAATATTGCCAACGGCTTTCCAGAATCTTCTGTCATATAATATCCAGTTAACTCTTTGTCTTTGATGCCTGCGCTTCTGAAATGATCATCATCAAGAAATGTAAATTTCAAATTTGCTTCTGAAATAATTTTTGCCATTTGCGGTTCCCAAATTCTTTCAGTCAGCCAAATTCCTTTTGGAATTTTGTTGAATTTATCCTTGATAAAATCGCTCATCACCTTTAATTGTGCTTTTTTGTCTTTGTCGGAAATGATAGACAAAACTGGTTCATAATATCCCCCGCCAATAATTTCAACCTGTTTAAGATCTGACATTTCTTTCAAGTCTTTTATATATTGTGGTTTATTTTCCAAAATCCAATCATAAAGCGGACCGCTAATATGAATATTACATTTAATTTCTGGGAATTCTTTTAGAATTTCATTAAACGGTCCATAACAATTCTCAAAAGCCTCCCTAAAAACATAAGGATCATTCCCAACCGGCTGATGATTATGTATTCCGAAAAGAAAGTATATTTTAGACATGGTTATTATTTTAATATTTATTGCAGTAGGAACACAAGATTTTGTGTTCGTGTTGTGGTAGGAGCACAAGATTTTGTGTTCCTACCTCAACAAATTTTAATCTTCTATAAATTTAAAAGTGGAAAGGATTTGATTGAAGATTTCTTTAAATTCCGGAGTTGCCATACGTGGCAAAGATCTTAAAAGATAAGTTCTTGAGCTATATGTCCAGAAACCAACCAAAGCGGGACTAACATCATATTTTGTTTGTCCTTTAGTGACAGAAATTTTATTGTCAATGGTTATATATTCTATTTGATCCAAATCATCTTCCGCATACCATTTTTGATCAGAGAAACTATCAAAAACATAAAACTCGAATCTATAAGTAAAATCCCCTTCTTTTTTTGTAAATTCTATAAATGAGTTTGCTCCAAGATTATAATTAGTGGAAGTATCGTTAATATCCCAGTCGTTAGGATATTTCACCTCAAACCCATATTCCTCATTCCGATAAGTTTGCCAATCTTTATTATCAACCAATTCCTTCTCGCTGATTATTACTAATTCATTTTCTTTCAGTTCATATTCAAAAACTTTTCTCAAAGTTGGGCAACAACCGCCATCCATTGGTCCATGCGTAATCATATCAATTATTATTTTTCCATTATTTATTTCTAAGGAATTAATTATAGATCTATCACCTAGATTTTCAGAAGCAATTTGCAATGGTTCGCCATTTTTATTTACGACAGCAACAAGCTCGTAAAAATGTCCAGTACCGCCAAAGCTACTATCCAAAATAATCACGGCATCTTTTTCTCCGTCACCATTTAAATCCCCAAATAAAATCTTATTATCAAAAATTCCAAGATAACCAACAGAAGCGCTATCTGAATACTTTCTTGTATACGATCCATCTTTGAGTTTTATCGTTTCGTTTTTCCAAAAAATAGAATTGTATTTTGCATTTTTAAGAGATTTAACCGTTAAATCCTTATTATTTATATCAACAGATTTTTTAATCACGGTTTTCCGAGCTTCCTTATTCTTCGCTAAATATCCCGTCATCCCGAACAATGTTCCAATGAAAATAATTATCGTCATCGTTATTATGAATTTTGGGAGGTTGTGTGAGTTTTGTTTTTGCATGGTTTTTAATTATTAATTAATTTATATTAAAATATAAATTTTTATTTCCTAAATTTCCTCACCGCTTTCTCATAAACCCTTTCATATCCATCAACCATCTTCTCAACCGAAAAATGCTTTTCCACATGCACTCGGCATTCATTCCGATTTATTTTATTTATTTTTCTGATTGCCGTTGCCATTTCTTTAAAATCTTTGACGATAAAACCAGTCTTTTCGTTTTTGACAATTTCAGGAACGGCAGCACGATTAAATCCAATCACAGGAGTTCCGCAGGCCATCGCTTCTGTCATAATAAGACCAAACGGTTCTTCCCATTCCACCGGCACCAAAATTGCTTTTGCGCCTCCAAGAAGTTTATTTCTTTGAATTGGATTTACCACTCCAACATATTCAATTTGTCCTTTTTTCAAATATGGACTTATTTCTTTTTCAAAATATTCTTCACAATGTTTGTAGCTTCCCGCTAATTTCAATTTAACTCTTGCTCTTCTTGCCGCCTTAACTGCCAAATGTGCACCCTTATCTGGCGTGATATATCCCAAATATAAAAAATAATTCTCAGGATCTTTCTTAAATTTAAATATATTCAAATCAATCCCGTTATAAATAACACTTCCGTTATTTTGTATAAAAGCGTTTTTTTTCTGATTCTTGCTAACAAACACATGATGCATTTTTTCATATCTTTCTCTGCTATCTTTTAAATATCTGTCTTGAATATTTTTTTTCGGTAAATATTTTTTAGAAATTTTGTGAATTGGACTGTGTATCGTTTCAACAATTGGAGTCTTGATTAAATTTGTAAAATGATATGCAATTTGTCCAATGTGTGTGTGAATTACATCAAATTCATTTTCCATATCAATTGCTTTTGTCAGTGCCGCCAATGAATATTCTGTCCCTCCCCAACCGAATAATCTTTTTTTTGCAGCTGAATATGGCAGAACATCAATTAATCTTGCACTTGTTTTTGAATCTTTCGTGGCAAACAGCGTCACATCGTGACCGCGCCTCACAAGCTCTTCGGTCAAATAATGCACGACAAACTCAAGACCATTTTTACCTTTAGGTGGAATGCTTTCTTGAAGAGAAACCACTTGGGCAATTCTTAATTTTTTCATTTATTTTTCTAAATTACTAATTATATTATTCAAGATCGGCACATCATTCACTGATTGAATAATGCTGGATAATATAGCAACAATAATCACGGCCACAAAAGCTGCCCCAACCACTGAACCTAATCCCCATAAGACTCCTCTTAAAAATACATAATGAAAAGAGTTTGCTCTTTTAATAACAACTATTAACTTCTCAATATTTTCATTTAATTCTTCAATTTTTTTGTCCATTATATTTTTACTTTTTTATTAATTTTCTATAAATCCTCTCATATCTATCAACCATTTTTTCAACTGTAAAATATTTCTCCACATGCTCTCGACATTTATTTCTATCAATTAGATCAATTTTTTTCATAGCTTTTACCATTGCTTTATCGTCTTTGACAACAAATCCTGTTTCCCCATCTTTTATCACTTCAGAAACTGATCCTTTATCAAAACCAATAACTGGAGTTCCACATGCCATCGCCTCAGTCATTACAAGTCCAAATGGCTCTTGCCAAATTGATGGGAACAAAACTGCTTGAGCACCACTTAATAATTTATTTTTTTCTTTGGGTCCGACTTCTCCGATAAATTTTATTTTCTTACCATCAATCATTGGCTTAATTCTTTGAAAATATTTCTCATCGCTTTCACAAGTAATATTTCCTGCAATAATCAAATTCACACCTAAAACTTTTGCAACAGAAACAGCATTCTGCAAACCTTTTCCATAATGAATTCTTCCCAGCCAAGCAAAATAATTTTCTGGCTTTGTCTTAAAAGTAAAATCTTTCAAATTTATTCCATTATAAACATTTCCTGCATATTTAAATTTTATGTCAGTGTGCGTTCTCTGATTGAAGCTGATGCTAACAAAATTTGTTTTACTGGAAAAATATTTCATGGTGATATACTCATCGGAAGTTTTTTGTTTCGGATCAGGCAAAACATTATGAAGCGTTGTTACAACTGGCGTTTTGGTTAATTGCGAAAACAATAATCCATTATCTCCAGTATGATTATGAATGACATCAAAATCATTTGCCAAACGAAAAGCATTAGAAGCGTTAATCAAATTCTGAGACCTGTGATACCAATTAACCTTCATTTCAAAAAGCGATTTTGGAAAAACTGATTTAAGCTTTGCTTTCGTTTTTGAATTGCCACTGGCAAAAAGCGTCACATCATGACCGCGACTTAAAAGCTCATTAATGATCTTATCCATCATAATTTCAATCCCCCCATATTTTTTCGGCGGGACTGTCTCCCAAAGTGGAGCAATTTGCGCAATTTTTAGCTTTTTCATTTTATATATTTATTTCTCAAAATTTAATTTAACGAACTTTGAATATTTTTCAATTTCGGGTTTGTAACTTTTGTATATACCTGTGTTGTCCTTATATTAGAATGCTCTAAAAGCTCTTGCACATAACGAATATCTATCCCATTTTCCAATAAATAAGTAGCGAAGCTATGGCGAAGTGAATGAAATGTCGCGTCTTTATTTATTTTAGCACTTTTTAAAGCATTTTCAATTTTTATTAAAAATTCTTGTATTTTCATAGAAAATTGATATACTAAAATTAGTTAACGCATTATACAAATAATATAACTTATATTCGTATAATATACAATTAATCAACAACAACACGAAAACACTTCGCATAATAACGAGTTATGTGAAATAGCTAGAAGTTTCTTTATTACAATTTTAGATTTTTTTGGCAATTTATTTCGGTCGAACATAGCTTGTGATATAATTTAATCGTTTAGTATTTAACCAACAAAATTATGAAATCACCAGAAATGGGCATGGGTTCGCCCGAACAAAAAACACCCGAACAGAAACAGCAAATGATTACAGAGTTGGGTAGCTTGCTTCACGACGAATGGCGAGCTCCCCGAAAAAAGGAAGATGGTTCTTTTGAGCCAAGAGTAAAAAAGACTAAGGATGAAGCGTGGAAAACAGCTCATAGCGCAGAAGAAGTTGATATTGCTAATACATCATTCGCCGAGCTTCCAGCAGATTGGCAAGGCGAAAATAGAGCCGCCGCAGAAGTTGCCATGAATGCGGTATTTCAAGCGACTGAAAGTGGTCGCACTTTAGATGAGTCTTTTGTGGAAGAAGCCAGTGCGACAATTCATGACAAATGGCTCGAAAGAAATGGAGAATGGGCACCAGCAGAACAAAAGAAACCTTTCGGTGAGCTCGCCGAAGAGGAAAAAGAAAAAGATCGCACGCAAGTCAGGAAAGCAATCGAAATTTTTGAAACAAGCAAATAAATTGCCAAAAAAATAAGGAAAAGAAATTTCTGGCTACATCACATAACAACGTGTATCTGACTAAGAAAAATTGGCGTTAATTAAAACCTTAAGGAGTGCCAATTTCCCTCCGCCCAAATTTTCATCCCTCAGTTTGATGAGAGTTTGGGTGGAGTTTATTAAAAAGTCGTGTGTTTGATAATTAAAGTTTATCCTACTAAATCGGGATGAAAACTTCAGATACACACGAACGTTAGGCGACACAACAAAAAAACATTTTTTAATATTTACTTTTCAATTATGATAAACTCATTCGAAGGTGGCTATAGAGAAAGCCCAGAAAAAAAACATTATGGAGAAATTCTTGAAGATAGATCAAAAATTTTTCATGGAATAGGATTTGATCCAATTAGATTACAAAGAATTTTGGATAATGGCATTTTATCTGAAAAAGCGGCGACAGAAAAAGGTGTAGATATTACAAGAAATTATGGAGGGTATAATTTAAGTGATAGTATTTCTGTTGCGGAGTCACCAGCAGTCCACGGGACTTACACTTTTGGAGTTTTCAAAAACTATATAGCTAATGAAATTAGTTTTGTAATAGATGGAGTATCTGCATTTAAAGCTAAAGAGGGATCGGAAAGAGACTCTGGCTATATCGATGAAGCTTTTGTATCTCATTCTATCCCAAAAGAAAAAATTGCGGGAATAATGATTCCAGAAGAAAAGCTTGATTTGCCATTATCTGAAATTCCAATTGGGCTTGCAAAGATGGGATATGCTTATATTGACAATAGATGTAAAAAAATTATTCAAGATTTGGAACAGGAATGTGATTTTAAAGATGATACTTCAGGACTAGAGGATTTAATAAAAAGAAAAGCAGAATTAGAGGAATCCGATCTTGAATATTTAGAGAAATATAAACAAAGAAAAAAAATTTTTGACCAAATGGAAGAATTTATGCAAACCTATAAAAGCAAAGCATATTCAAAAAGATTCGGCATACAAGCCCCAACTTTAAGAGATGTTTTAGTTCAGCAAATTCCCCAAGGAATGAGTTTATATAATTCTGATGGATTCCCAATACAAATTGAAAAGTAAATTTATAATAATGGAATGTTTTTTTATTACATCACATAACACGGCATATCTGGTTACGGCTTTTATACAAAAGCCTCCACCCATATTTTCCTCCGCTATGCTACGGCAAACCTCAGATATGCCGATACGTTGCGTGAAATACAAATTCTTTAAACAATTAAACATATGAAATACGGACTGATAAAACATAAAATTAAATCAGGTAAAGAACCATTAAAATTTAATCAAACCAACTTACCTTTTCAAGTATTAGATTTTTGGAAATGGAGCGTCTCTGATCTTTTAAGCAATGCAACTAGAGGAAGGTTTGCTGAATTTATTGTTGCAACCGCCACAAACATAAATCTTAATGTACCGCGAGACGAATGGGCAGCTTATGATTTAGTTACACCTGATAATATAAAAATTGAAGTTAAATCTGCAGCATTTATTCAATCATGACACCAAGAAAAACTTTCAAAAATTTCATTTTCAATAAAACCATCATTGTACTGGGATAATGCAACAAACAAGCAATCAAAAATTAAATCTAGATATGCTGATATTTATGTAATGTGTCTTCTATCAACCACGAATCAGCAAATCGTTGATCCATTGGATTTAGATCAATGGAAATTTTATGTTTTATCAGTCCAAGAAATAAACGATTATAAAAGAAGTCAACTTTCAATTACACTAAAATCGCTTGAAAAACTAACAAATCCAATATCGTATAATAAGTTAAATCAAGCCATAAAAGATAAATACAAACAGAATTTGCACATCGCCTAACAGCGTGTATGCGGTTCCGCTTCGCTCAACCCATATTGCTAACGCAACATCGCATACACGCAAACATTATGACGCCATCGCTTCGCTTGTCGATTAAGAGACTCTGTCTTGCAGGCTCTATCCAAATTTATCTTCGCTCCGAAAATGATTGATTTATAAATTTACTTTGAATTACGAAATGCCTCCTTTTGTCATTTCGAAATGAGCGATAGCGATTAAGAAATCCCTTAAACAATGTAAACTGCAATAATGATATTGAAGGGATTCCTCGATTAAGGCTCAAAATGACACAAAAATTTGTATTTCATAATTCAAAGAAATTCACATTTTAAAGTGTAAAATATGGAATCAATAATTAAAAAAGAAATTGAAAAATCTGAGAAAAAAATCTTAGGTATATTTGAAAAATATCTCAGCTTTTGGGTGCTTTCGTGCATTGGAGTGGGTATATTTATTGGTAAATTCTTGCCTATAATTCCAGAATTCTTAAAAAAATTTGAATATGCTAATGTTTCAATCCCCATTGCTATTTTGATTTGGCTAATGATTTATCCAATGATGTTGAAAGTTGATTTTTCATTTATTAAAGATTGTTTCAAACACCCAAAAGGATTGACTATTACTTTGGTAAGTAACTGGCTAATTAAGCCTTTTACAATGTATCTTTTTGCTTTACTGTTTTTTACTGTTATTTTTCAAAATTTTATTAGTGATAGTTTGGCAAAAGAATATATTGCTGGAGCTGTTCTTTTGGGAGCTGCACCATGTACGGCCATGGTCTTTGTTTGGAGTTATCTTGTCAAGGGAAATCCAATGTACACCTTATTGCAAGTTGCGATCAATGATTTAATTATTTTGGTGGCTTTTATTCCTATCGTATCTTTCCTTTTGGGCATTAGTGGGATTGCAATACCTTATGATACTTTACTTTTATCTGTGGGTTTATTTGTCGTTATTCCTCTTTTAGTTGCTTATTTAACAAGAAAATATCATATTAAGAAGAACGGACACGAATGTTTTGAAAAGCAATTTTTACCAAAGTTCAAACATATCACTGAAATTGGTTTACTTTTTACATTAATTATTATTTTTTCATTTCAAGGACAGGTTATCCTTGACAGCCCTTTAAATATTGCACTAATTGCTGTTCCTCTCATTATACAAACATTTTTTATATTTTTTGTAACTTACCTTTGGGCAAGATTTTGGAAAGTTTCTCATGACATTGCAGCTCCTGCGGGAATGATTGGTGCTAGTAACTTTTTTGAATTAGCTGTTGCTGTGTCAATTACTTTGTTTGGTTTGAATTCAGGTGCGACGCTGGTGACTGTTGTTGGTGTATTAGTGGAAGTGCCTGTAATGTTGTTATTAGTAAAAATAGCAAATAATACACGTTATTGGTTTAATGAAAATAAGAAGTTTTGAAAAATGACCAACGGGAATGCCCTTGTGGTACAAATACAATAATAAAAAACCTACCAAAAACGGATTTACAAATTTATTCCCGCAATTTCAAAATAAATTGTAATTTAATAAAAATACCCCACGACAATGTGGGGTATTTTTAATTTCAAATTATTGCAAAACAAATGAATTACTTTGAATTACGAAATGCCTCCTTTTGTCATTTCGAAATGAGCGATAGCGATTGAGAAATCCCTTAAACAATGTAAACTGCGATAATAATATTGAAAGGATTCCTCGCTTAAGGCTCAAAATGACACAAAAATTTGCATTTCGTAATTCAAAGATATTAAATCTCCTCCAACCCCTCAAATCCTTCCAGAGCGATTTTGATTGTTTTCAAGGAAATATTAATCACGCCTTTTTTATATTTTTTCTTGCAAAGTTCCGCGTTCCATTTGATTTCTGCCATAGCTTGTTCAATGACGATAATTCTAAAAATTTCTTTAAACCTATCTTTATCTTTTGCTGGCAAGCTTTCTAAAAATTCTTGCAATAATTTTTTCCGCCAATCATGATATCTCCAAGTTTGCACCCAAAGATGAGTTAAATCTGCCGCGATATTATCAATGCGAACGGAATCCCAGTCAGAAAGATAAATTTTTCCATTTTTGCCAGAAACAATTTGGTTAGCCAAGGTAAAATCACCTTGTGCGATCACAAAATCTTTGTTTAATAATTCCTTATTTTTTTCTAATAAAGCATAAACGCTGGCAAAATCAATTTTTCCATAACCCACTTTTTGCTTCTCGTAATATTGAACCGTATTAAAATAATCCTCGTATCCCCTTTTTACTATATATTTTATTACTCCATTTTTTTCCGCTTCTTTTATAAACTCGTCCGATACGCTTTGCAGATTTCTCAAATTGGTCACAGAGTTTTTGATATAACTGTCTTTTTCATGTTTTTTAGGCATTTCATAAAAATCTCCTAAAAGATCCCCTTCAATATAATTATAGGCATACCACTCTGGAATGTCTTTTAAAGATCCCTCTAAAAATCCTGTAAAATTAACCCTGTTGGCTATTTTTTTATTTTTCGTCATTATTCTGGAAATTTCCATTCCTTTTTCAATTCCAAAAATATAACTTTTATTAGCCGTAATTCTCGCTTTTAAAAATATTTTTTGACCGCCCTTCATAACGCTATGAGCATAATAATTCTTTTGTTTTTTAATAAAATAGTTAACTGGCTTTGTAATTTTAAATCCTCTTTTTTTAGCCAGTTCTTTAATTTTTTCGTTAATGTCTTTAATAGTATTATACATAAAGTTTTTTTCCCTTTTTAAATTAATTGCTTTTTTATAAAGTATTACATATTTTTTCGCTGGAACCTCCCAAGAAAAAGATTCTTGCATTCCTTTTTTGACCAAATCATGCCACTGATTTTTATATTTATACGTTTCCAACGCTCTAACAATTGCGACAAGAAGATCGTTTGGATCATAAGTTTTAAACACGAAACCATTTCCATTTCCAGTTCGCGGATTATAATTTGTAATTGTATCAGACAATCCTCCTGTTTCCCGCACAATTGGAATTGACCCATACCTAAGACTTATCATCTGACCTAACCCGCAAGGCTCAAAACGAGATGGCATTAAAAACATATCCGAACCTGCATAAACCCTTGTTATCATCTTGGTTTCAAATTCCAAATGAGCTGCTACTTTTTTTGGATTCTTTTTGCTTAATTTTTTAAATATTTTTTTATAATATGGATCGGCGCTTCCAATTAAAATCAATTGCACATTTAATCTTAAAAGAGAATCTATAATTTCCAAAATCAAATCAAATCCTTTCTGTTCCGTTATTCTTGTTGCCATCGCAATCAAAGGAATATCGTCATCAACTTCAAGACCAAAATTTTCCTGGAGTTTCATTTTGTTGATAACCTTTTTTTCAAGAGAATTATAATCATAGTTTTTCCAAAGCCCTGGATCAGTCTCTGGATTATATTCTTTATAATCAATACCGTTAATAATTCCAAAAAATCTTTTCTCCTGATGCTTTATTGCTAATACATCGTAAAGGTCCTGCCCAAACTTTTTTTGAACTACTTCTTCAGCATATTTCTCGCTCACTGTGTTTATTATGTCCGCGCTCAATATTCCTCTTTTTGTAAAATTTACTCTGTCAATTTTATATCTATCTTTAAAGTCAGGCAGTTCGCTCACGCCATCATCCTGCTCTTTCTTATTGATTTCCCACCAATTTTTTCCAAATTGAAAAGTAAGATTATGAATTGTGAAAAGAGACTTTGTTTTCTTGAATATTTCTTCTTTATGAAATTTTGTTCTAAGTAAGTATGAAATGAGTCCACTTTGCCAATCATTGCAATGAATAATGTCTGGAACCCATCCATCCATTTCTTTGATTGCTTCAAAAACGGCATAATTAAAAAACATAAACCGCTTATTTTCATCCTTGTATCCATAGATTTTATTTCTTCCTCCAAAATATTTATATTTATCTATGAAATAAACAGAAACCTTATTTGTTAAATTTGCTTTTTTTATTCTGAAATTTATTTCAGTATTTTTTTGAATTTTGACTTTTAAATTATCTTTTAAAAGTTTTATTTTGTGTTTTTCTTCGTCTATAATTCCATGTCTTGGAACTATGATTTTTACATCATGTCCAACTTTTGAGAGTGCTTTAGGAAGTGACCGAGAAACATCACCAAGACCGCCTCCTTTACAAAAGGGGCTCAGCTCAGTTGTCACAAATAGAATTTTAAGCGATTTTGGCATAAAATTTAACTTTATCTATTTTTAATAATTTAAACAAATATCATATTTTGGAGTTTACTCGTTAGAGTAAAAGAATATTTAAACTTGAATACCATAATTTACACACTGAGGTGTGAACTCCAAATTTCAACTTTATTTTAACAGGATAACCCGTCTCTAATTAACTATAAATTAATAATTGAATAAATTTGCGTAATAAAATAACCAGACAATATATGCCTGGTTACATTATAGCTTAAATATGACAATTGTTAAACAGCTTTTTGTTATGTCAATGATTTGGTTAATTATTTTAAAAAATATTTATCCAATCAGAGAAATTAAGGTTTAATAATTAAACTTTAAGAAAACAACGAGAATAGACATAAAAAACTTGTCATTCCAACAAAGACTATAATCCAATTTATCTCAATAAATATAGTATCTATTTATTCTTGTTCATTTCTGCTTTTAAAATTTCTAAGTCTGATTTAAGCTTAAGCATTCTTTCAATTGTATGATTGATTTCATCTTTTAATGTTTCTGCATATATTGGTTTTTTTTTAGATCCTCTGCAATATTATCAAGGCGATTAAAATCTTTTACAATTACAGTTAACGAGTTTATGAGGTATATAATTTCACCTTTAACTTTTTTAACCTGTTCTTCTAAGCTAATTTCACTTTCTTTATTTTCAAAGTTTTCCTTGTTTATATATTTTAAATATT
>JARGGI010000013.1 GCA_029210775.1 Patescibacteria group bacterium
AGACCGCATCAAACCCTAAATTATGAAACTCCTATGAAATTTAGTAATGTGTTACCTATGTATGCGTCTTGTACAAACTCTTGACGAAAATTATTAGGGGTTTTATAATGTTGATATGCATCCTACCCCCTAGGGCGGAGGATGTGCAGAGTAAATTATTTTTAATTTTGTGGTTATGACAAAAAAAGAACTTTGTAAAAAAGACATTTTAAGAAGACTTAAAATATCCGAAGGGCATTTTAAAAAAATAATACAAATGGTTGAAGAAGATAAATATTGCATTGACATATTGCAGCAAACTTCCGCGGTAAAAAACTCTATTGGAAAAGTTGAAGAATTAATTTTAGACAATCATTTGCGTTCTTGCGTCACAAAAGCTTTTAAAAAGGATAAAAGCGATAATGCTATTAAAGAGCTTCTCCAGGTTTTTAAAAAAAGCGGCAATTAGGATGGACAATTTTATTTCCGGTGATAAATATTAATAAATAAGTCAAAAAAAATGTTTGATGTATTTAAGAAGAAGGAAGAAAAAGACCCCGTTTGCGGAATGATCGCGAGCGAAAAATTCATTTCAAAATATGGAGAGAAATTTTGTAGCGAGAGTTGTGTGAAAAAATATGAGGTTGAAAACCATATCGCCAACGAAAAAGAATGCGGAGGAAGCTGCGCGAGAGGTTGTTGTTGATAATGTTTATGAGACAGCTTTAAAATTCTGGATAAAAATAAAATGTTTTAATCTATTTAATAAAAAAAATGAAGGATAAAATAAACAGCGATGAAGATTTTAGTTCAATGCGAAAATATAAACAGAACATAGAGCATAAAACTAATTTTCATAACTCTTTCAAACGACATCAAAGATTGTTTGTTCCTATAGGTATTGTTATGTTTATTATAGCTGGAAATATTTTAATCGGAAATGTGCAAGGAATATTCTATAATTTATCAGAAAGTGATAATTACACCAGAGAAAAATCGCTATTGAGCGATAATTCGGCTGGAGAGACAGTCAGTGAAAAACAGGAAAAAAAAGAGCCTTTGGTCCATGAAGTTAAAAGCGGTGATACAATATGGGGTATTACTGAAGAACATAACATTAAAAAGGAAGCTGTTTTAGAAGTTAATAATTTAACCGATAAAAGTATTTTAAAAATTGGACAGGAAATTATTTTACCGTCCAAAGGCGAACTAATTGCGGATTTAAATTCTGAAAAAATAGATTTTAAATCTCAAGCGGCTCTTTTAGACGACAATTTTTTTAAGGATGAAAAAAATAATCTGGAGGATAATGACAGGAGTGAAAATAAGCCTTTCAATTATGAAGTTGTAAGTGGAGATACAGTGTCTGGAATTGCGGAAAAATATAATTTAAAAATTAATACGATTCTTTGGGCTAATAATTTAACGGTTAAAAGCATTATTAAGCCAGGGCAAATAATTATTTTATTGCCAACCGACGGAGTTCTTCACGAAATAATAAAAGGAGAAACAATTGGACAGATAGCATTAATGCATAAAGCTGAAGTTCAAGAAACTATTGATTATAACGATATAGGCGATTCGGCAAAAATTTATCCAGGAGATCAGATTATTATTCCTGGGGGAGAGCCTTTGCTACCATCTAAGCCTAAAATTGCCAGTATACCAAAGCCATCTGTTGGTGTTGTTGATAATCAGCTACTTCAAAAAGTTTCTTCAGTTCAAAACATAAATGGAAAACTCTTATGGCCTACTTCTGCTAGAACTATTACTCAAGGCTACGGACCAAACCACAGGGGAATTGATATTGCTAACGGTGGAACTCCACCTATTTTTGCCAGCCATAATGGAACCGTGGAATTTGTAGGTAATCAGGGTGATTGGGGTAACACTATATTATTGAGAAGAGACGATGGTTTGGTTACGCGCTATTCTCACGCATCGGAGATGTATGTGATAAAAGATCAAAAAGTGAATGCCGGAAACACTATTGGAAGAGTCGGCAATACAGGCAGAGTTCGAGGCAGAACTGGACTTCATTTGGATTTTAGAGTTTATAAAAAAGGAGTGGTAGTTAATCCCTTTAATTATTTGAAATAGAAAAAACAGTAAAGCGTCGATTGCGCTGAAAGTTATTATTTTGATTTGATTTGTGTAAAGTGCTATTAGATAAATATAGATAAAATACAATTTTTAATTACTTAATTATTTATAAAAGATGGATTGGTATTTTGTTGGTTTTGTGTTTGAATCAATAGGAGAAATATTGCTGGGCATTATGATAATCGTGGTTCATAGGCATGTTCTTCGAGAGCATAAAATTGACGAAGATGTTTTAAAGCAAATGAAAAGAGAGCAGGTTATAGGAATATTGGCAGTTGTGTTAATGGCGATGGGATTTTTACTTCAAATGTTTTTTAATTATTAGAATTTTCTCTTTTTTATAAAATTTAGTTTATTCAAGATATTTCACTTTTTGCGATTTGTTTCATTTAAATCAAAATCTGCAAAAGCGAGCAAGCTCTAATTAAAAATTAGAAAAATAGTATGAGAAATAAAAAATTGTTCAAATGTTCTGAATGCGGACTTTTTTATAAAACAAGCAAGCAGGCTAATAAATGTGAAAAGTGGTGCATGAAAAATAGAAGTTGCAATCTAAAAATAACAAAAAAAGCAATAAATAAAAATAGTATTAAATAATTAATAAAATATTATGGAAACGCAACAAATTATTGGAGTTTTTTTAATCTTAGTTGTGATTGGGCTATATGCCTATTGGATTTATAGCACAAAAAAACAAACTGGTGTGAAAGCGCAAGAAAAAGGAGGAGTTCAAGTTTTTGATATTACGGTAAAAGGAGTTTATTCTCCGAACGTTATAAAAGCTAAAATTGGCGAACCGATAAAAATAAATTTTACGCGACAGGAAGATTCTGAATGCTCGCGTTATGTCGTTTTTTCTGATTTTAATATTAGAAAAGAATTGCCAGAAAATGAAACTATAACTATTGAATTGAAACCTTCAAAAGTTGGCAAATATTCATTTACTTGCGATATGGGGATGTATCAGGGAACATTGATTGTAGAGTGATATTTTTTTATAAGATAATATTTATTATAATTATTTTTGATCGTTTTATATCTAAATAACGCTTATGCCTAAAAAATTATCCGATCAGGAATTAATGGATAGGCTTAAATAGACTCCGAGACTCTGGGTGTTTTCAGGGTTATACAAAAACAGACAATCAAAGAAGCTCAAAAATTGTCTTTTCCGAAAAAAACAAAAATAAAAGTTTTAGGAACATCCGGTTCGGCGCGAGATGAATTTAATATGGTGCAGGAATCAAGCAATTCAGAAGAGCTACTTAAACGATGCCTTGCGAGTTGTGAAAAATTAGGGGCCAAAACAGAGTTAATTCCTCCTTTAAATAACGCGTCACAAAATCAAAGTCAGCTGGACACTGATCAAATTTTTATCAAAAATTTTGCTTTTAGTTTGAATGAATTGAATATCAATAAAGATGGCACTGTGACATGGACGAATGACGATTCTGTTTCTCATGATATTTATAGAAGCGGTTTTAAGAGTCCGCTTTTAAGCAAAGAACAGAGTTTTAGCTTTACTTTTAACGAAGAGGGGACATTTGATTATATCTACGCAATTTATCCCAGTATGAAAGGTAAAATTGTTGTTAAATAAAATTTTTATAAGCTATTAAAAAATAAATCATATGCCAGAAAAAAATAATATTGAAAAGAAAGAATTTAGGATAAAAGGAATGCATTGCGCGAGTTGCGCTTTGAATATAGAAAACAATTTAGGAAAAATACCTGATATAAAAAAAGCTGATGTTAATTTTGCCAGTGAGAAAGCTTATGTTGAATATGACTGTGCAAATTGCGATGAGGAGAAAATTATAGCAAATATAAAAGAAAGCGGATATGAGGCTAATGCGACCAAAGAAGAAAGCGAAGATGCTTTTGATCATGAACAAAAAGAAAGGAAAAATGAAATTAACAAAGAAAGAAATCTTTTTATAGCAAGTTTGGTTTTGTCGCTTCCCATTTTTATTCTTTCTATGGTTTTGCGCGACATGTCTTTTGAAAGCAAGGCTATTCAATCTATTTTAGCCAGTATTGTGCAGTTTTATATTGGCTATCGATTTTATAAAGGATTTTATTATGCGGCCAAAAACAGGTCTGCCAATATGGACACTTTAATTGCGATTGGAACTAGCGCGGCATTTTTTTATAGTTTGGCAACAACTTATTTAATTGATGGTGAAGTGTTTTTTGAAACTTCGTCATTTTTAATAACCTTTGTCGTTTTAGGAAAATGGCTAGAAGCAAAAGCAAAAGGCAGGACAGGAGAAGCTATTAAAAAATTATTAGGATTACAGGCCAAGACAGCCAGGATAATCAAAGATGGCAAAGAAGTAGAAATTTCAATTAGCACTGTAGAAGTCGGTGATCTGATTGTTGTTAGACCGGGAGAAAAAATTCCAGTTGACGGAAAGATTATTGAAGGATATTCAAGTATTGATGAATCAATGGTGACAGGAGAAAGTATTCCTGCCGAGAAAAAAGTGGGTGATTTGGTAATTGGAGCAACAATAAATAAATCTGGAAGTTTTCAATTTAGGGCGGAAAAAGTCGGCAAAGACACAATGCTTTCGCAAATTATAAAATTTGTGCAAGATGCTCAAGGTTCAAAAGCGCCGATTCAAAAATTTGCTGATATGATCTCTGGATATTTTGTGCCTACGGTTATAGCGATTGCTCTAATCACTTTTATAACTTGGTATTTTATATTATTGTTGCCTTTTGTAAGCTCTCTTTTGGCCTTTACTGCCGTGTTAGTGATCGCTTGTCCTTGTGCGTTGGGACTTGCCACTCCGACTGCGATTATGGTGGGTACTGGCAAAGGAGCGGAAAATGGGATTTTAATCAAAGGCGGAGAGCCACTTGAGATTGCCGGAAAAATTGAGGCAATAGTTTTTGATAAAACAGGCACAATTACAAAGGGCAAGCCGGAAGTCACTGATATTAAAAGTTTCGACATTTCAGAAAAGGAATTATTGCAAATTACTTCTTCAATTGAAAATAAATCAGAACATCCTTTGGCCGAGGCGATTGTTAAAAAAGCAAAAAAAGATAAAATAGAATTTATAGATATAAGTGATTTTCAAGCAATTGCAGGTCATGGGGTGAAAGCCTCGGTTTTCGCTAAAAATAAAAAACAAGAATTTTTTGTCGGAACTGAAAAATTAATGAATGATTTTGGAATAAAAATAAACGAAGAAATAAGAAAACAAAAAGAGGAAATGGAAACCGAAGGAAAGACGGTAATGATGATTGCTACAAAAGAAAAAATTGAAGGATTTATAGCAGTTGCAGATACTATAAAAGAAAGCTCAAAAGAGGCTGTGGAAAAGTTGCAAAAGATGGGAATAAAAACAATGATGATAACCGGTGATAATAAAAAAACGGCTGAAGCGATTGCCAAGCAGGCGGGAATTGATAATATTTTAGCAGAGGTTTTGCCAGAAAATAAAGCCAATGAAATAAAAAAACTTCAAGAGAAAAATCTTAAAGTCGCAATGGTAGGAGACGGAATTAATGATGCGCCGGCTTTAGCACAAGCAGATCTCGGAATTGCTATGGGAGCGGGAACTGATATAGCGATTGAAACAGGCGGAATTGTTCTAGTGAAAAATGATTTGCGAGATGTAGCGCGGTCAATCAATCTAAGCAATATGACGATGAATAAGATCAAGCAAAATATGTTTTGGGCATTATTTTATAACAGTATTGGAATTCCAATCGCAGCTTTTGGGCTTTTACGGGCGGAATATGCGGGTCTTGCAATGGCTATGAGCAGCGTGAGTGTCGTTATAAATTCATTATTATTAAAAAATAAAAAATTCTAAGTTTGTTGATAATTATTAATTACAAAAAAATGTTTATTGTTGTAGCGATTTAAAATTTCATTATTGTGTAATTAATAATCACTTTTCGTCTAGATTAATTTGTATAATTTTATTATCTTTTATATAAAAAATAGAATTGATGTCTCTTAGGTAAAAAATATCTTTATTATCAATTTTCATAATTTCAAATATATTTTTTTTATCTCTATTGTCTAATTCTGCGAACATAAAATTACTATTTTCTTGATAGAAAATGTGTTCATCGTCTTTATATATAAATAAGTTACTAATATTTCCACTAAATCTTGTAACAAGTTCATTTGTAAATTTTTCTTTTCGCGGTTGAGATTTTTTTTCTTCAATATAGTAAACCCATATTTCATGATTATTATAATAGTATATTCTTTGATCGCCATTGGAAAAAAATGCATTTTGAACGAAAGAATTTATTAAATTTACATCTCTATCATTGTAAACAAAATATAGTTTTCCCACTGAAGATAAAATTATAAAAGTGTTTTGTGACGATCTTACTATTTTGGCTGGTGCAGTATAATCAAAATTTTCTGGCAATGATAAGATTTTTTTTGTTTCAGATAAATCATTCATTCTAGAATAATAAAAACTATTGTCATTTGATTTTATATAATATATATAATTATCATAAATTAAGAAACTGCTTAAATTTTCCAGTATTTTTTTGGAAGAAAGATTTTTATAATTAAGTTCATATAAAATATTATTATTTATATAAAATATTGATTCATTAATGCTTAAATTCATTTTGTTGATAATTGTCTCATTTTTACCGAAAGTTGAGGTTAAATTGTAGATTTTATTTTTATTATCCAAGTCTATTAAATACCAAAAGAAATTATCCAATGATTTTATTTTTAGCAATATTTTTGAGTTGTTATTTGAAAAGATAACATCTTCGAATATATATTCTTTGTGTAGTTTATTAAATGGTGCGTTGTTTAAATCGGCAATAATTTTTTCGTTCTTTTCATAAACATCGAAAATAAATAGATTAGATTTGTTATTGTTAACGCTTTTATATATTATTTTATTTTTATTATCATTTATCCAAAAGTCAGATAATTTATTGTTGATAGAAACTTCGTTGATTAGAATATTTTCTTTATAATTTTTTTTTAATAAAATAATATTTTTTAATTCTGTTATAGCTCCACTCTTTACATTAACATTTTTTTTCCAATCAAAATATCCTTCCTTTTTAACTTTGATATTATATTCTTTGCTTTCTAAATTTTCAATTTTAATAAAATCACTAAATAGATTTGCTATTGTTTTTTCATTTTTATATAATTTATCATTTTTGTATATAGTGACTTCTTCAGGAGATGTTTTTAATATTATTGCTCCAGTCTGTATAGTCTTGTTTTCATTAATATTATATTTATAGCCAAAACTATAAAATAATATAATGCCTAAAAGAAAGAAGAAAATGAATATACAAAAATATAAATAAAGTTCGAATTTTTTTGCAATCATAAAAAGGGATATAGTTAGAAATAGATATTGATTTATAGCTCAATATTGCACTGTTTAAATATTAGCAAATATCAGCAGAATTGACAATTAAAACAAATAATATAGAATGAAATCAGCAAAGATAAACTAAGATAAACAATATTATGTTTGTAAAAAAAATTGGAATTGATTTAGGAACTGCTAATATTTTGATTTTTATACCACAAAAAGGCGTCGTAGTAAATGAACCATCTGTTGTTGCTGTTTCTGTTGATGATAATAAAATTTTAGCTGTTGGAAATGAAGCAAAAGAAATGTTAGGTAAAACTCCAGAGAATATTCGCGCAAGTCGTCCTGTAAAAGATGGAGTAATTGCAGACTATAAGGTTACAGAAGCGATGATAAAATATTTTATAAATAAGGTTAGTGGAAAAGTTAGATTTTCTAAACCTGAAGTTATTGTTTCGGTTCCTGCTGGAATTACTTCAACGGAAAGAAGAGCGGTTATTGATGCAACCATACAAGCCGGAGCTAAAGCGGCATATGTTATGAAAGAACCAGTCTTGGCTGCAATAGGAGCAGATATACCCATAAATACGCCGTTTGGTAATATGATAATTGATATAGGTGGAGGGACTTCGGAAGTTGCTGTCATATCATTAGGAGGAATTGTTTCATTTTCATCGGTAAGGGTTGGAGGAGATAAGCTTGATCAAGCTATATCTGAATATATTAGGAAAAAGCACGGAGTTTCTATTGGAGAAAGGAATGCTGAAGAAATTAAAATCAAAATTGGCAGTGCAACCATGGAAGAGGAACAAGTTTTTATGGAAGTCAGAGGTAGGGATTTGGTTTCTGGTCTGCCAAAAACTATAAAGATAAGTTCGCACGAAATTACTGAAGCACTTCAAGATGAATTAGGGGAAATTATAAGAGCCGTTAAAAATGTTCTTCAAGATACGCCTCCAGAACTTTCTTCTGATGTGATTGATAGGGGAATGGTTTTGAGTGGAGGTGGAGCTCTCCTTCGAAATCTTGATAAGTTATTTTTTCAGACAACAGGAGTTTCTTGTTATGTTGCTGATGATCCATTGCTATGTGTTGTAAAAGGAACAGGAATAGTTTTGGATAATCTTGATGTATATAAAAGAAGTATTATTTCAAAAAAATAATCTAAATTAACTTAAAATGAATATTGGCATTGATGCCTCAAGAGCATTTATAGGAAAAAGAACAGGAACGGAGGAATATTCATATCAATTTATAAAAAATCTGACGAAGGTAGATTTATTTTCTCATCAGATTTTTTTATATATAAGGAGAAACTCTGCGATTGATTTTGATTTGCCCCAAAATTTTACAGTAAAAGAAATACAATACAATAAATTTTGGACTCAAATTGGTCTCTCAAAAGAAATGAAAAAAAATTCAATTGACATATTGTTTATTCCTTCACATGCAGTTCCATTTATTCATCCTAAAAATACAGTTGTAACAATTCATGGACTTGAGTTTAAGCATTATCCAGAATGTTATTCTTTCAAAGAAAAATTTTTATTGGAAGTGAACACTTTATTTTCTATAAAATGGTCTAACAAAATTATAGTTCCATCGGAAAGTTCAAAGAAAGATTTGATTAAATTTTATGGTGTTGATGGGAATAAAATAAGAGTTGTTTATCATGGGGTAACTTTCTGTCACTGCGAAGAGAAACGAAGAAATATTCCCATAACTATGCATACAAGTCATAATATTACGATGGGTGAAAATAGTAAAGGGGTTGCCAAATCGTCCTGCGGGACTTCTCACAATGACAATCCTTATATCTTGTTTATTGGCAGGTTAGAGAAGAGAAAAAATATAATAAATTTAATCAAGGCGTTTGAATTGTTTAAAAAAATCACCCCCCATTCTTTTTTACAAAGAGGGAATTTAAACTACAAGCTAATATTGGCTGGCAAGGTAGGTTTTGGTTTTAAAGAAATAAAAAAAGCGATTCAAAAATCGCCGTTTAAAAAAGATATTATTTTGAAAAAATATGTTTCTAAAGAAGAAAAAGAGGGGTTATATAAAAAAGCCGATTTATTTATTTTACTCTCTTTTTATGAAGGATTTGGTCTGACGATTTTAGAAGCGATGAGTTATGGAGTTCCTGTAATTTGTTCTAACACTTCATCTTTGCCGGAAGTAGCTGGTAAGGCGGCTTTGCTAATTAATCCAAATAATACTCAAGAAATTACCGAAGCGATGAGTAAAATTTTTAATGATGATGATTTGAGAAATAAAATGATTGAAAAAGGATTTGAAAATGTAAAAAAATTTAGTTGGGGAAAATGTGCAAGGGAGACGATGGATGTGTTGTTGGGTTGTTAAAATTGTATAAAATTCGGAGTTCAGGTTTTAACCTGTAAAATTTTATACACTAAAGTGTGAACTCTATAGTTGGTGTTATTTTTTAAAAAATAAAAAAATAAAGGCAGAGCAATTTTAACTTCTGTTAAAATTGATGCCTAAAGTTATTTATTAGACCCACTGCATAACTAAACAAACTTTCAAAAAGGTGTATAATACTGGTAGATATTAAGTCATTAATATTTGCCTATATGAAAAACAATAAAATAAGCATGGTTTCGCGATTAAAGAAAAATTCATTGCATTTCAGAAGATTAACTGGTTTGTCGATTGAGAAGTTTGACGAGATAATGTTCAAGCTCAAGCCGTTATATGAAATATTTAATCTCAAAAGATTAGAAAGAAAAACCAAAACTAAGGATAGAAAAAAGAAAATTGGAGTAGGAATGCAATTTAAGCTTAGCCTATAAGACAGACTCCTGATGTTATTGATGTATTATCGCACTTATTCCACGCATATTTTTCTCGGATTTCTTTTTCGCATTAACGATAGCAATGTTGGATGAAATATAAACCCTCTGCATCCGCTTTTGGCCGGCATCTTCAAAATACCAGAAAAGAAAATAGAAATGAGCGAAGATGAAATATTGGATATATTTTTTGACGGAACCGAACAGCAGATTAACAGACCTAAAAAGGGGCAGGGGAAATTGTATTCGGGAAAGAAGAAAAAACACACAATCAAACATCAAGTAATAGTTTCAAAAATTAAGAAAGAGAAAGACAAAAAAACTAAACTGCGAATCAAAGCGGTTTCAAAAAGCTTTTACGGAAAAACGCACGACAAAAAAATTTACGAAAAGAGCAGAACCAGACCGCCGAATAATGTTGGAAAATACGGCGACAACGCTTATCTTGGAACTGTTTTAAAAATTCCGCGCAAGAAATCAAAAAAGAAAGAACTGGCTAAAGAACAAAAAGAGTTCAATCAAATCCATTCTTCAATGATAGTGTGCGTTGAAAACGGAATCGGCAAAATGAAAATATGGCAAATTCTGTCGCAAAGATTCAGAAATAGATTAAAAGATCATATGATAATATTTAAAAATATCGCAGGGTTGCAAAACATGATATTCGGCTGACGAAACTCTGAATTTACAGGTGAAATATTTTTTATGCTTTGCAGTTATGCAGTGAGTCTATTTTTAATTAATTCTATAATTGTGTTTATTTCGTCTCCAATAAACATAATTATAGTTACTGAACAAAAAACAATAACCAAGGTTAAAAAATATTTGTGGGGAATGATACAATATAGTTCATAATAACCACGGTTATCGCAAGATAGATGCTTGTGTCTAAAGGACGCACAAGCACTGAATTTGCTTTTTTATTATTGTTGTTCTTTTCTGTCATATCTTTCACCTCCTTTAAATTAATCTGATATGACTTCATACTTTATTATAAAACCAAAACTATGTCAATCTCAAAACCTAAAAAACCAAAAATTGCCATTGTGCATGATTTTTTGACTTACTTCGGCGGAGCGGAGAGGGTTTTGATATCATTGCATAAATTATATCCTGACGCACCAATTTATACATTATTGTATAACGAGAAAAAGATGAAACAATACTTTTCAGATGCAAAAATCAGAACATCTTTTTTAAATAAATTGCCGAAATTTATCAGAAAAAGAAAAAAATATTTATTGCCATTTATGCCAACCGCCGCGGAGACTTTTGATTTGCGGGAATTTGATATTGTTATTTCCAGTTCAAGCTCATTTGCGAAGGGAATAATTACAAAGCCAAAAACGACGCATATTTGTTATTGTCATACACCCACAAGATTTCTTTGGGATTGGCATTATAATTATCTTAAGGAAAATAATATCAAAGGAATTAAAAAAATTATAATTTTGTTCTTTTTGCACTATATGAGAATGTGGGATAAATCTGCTGCGGAGAGAGTGGATTATTTTATTGCCAATTCAAAAAATACTGCCCAAAGAATAAAAAAGTTTTATGGAAGAGAAAGCAAAGTAGTTTATCCTCCTTGTGATGTTGAATATTCCAATGACTGTGAGAAACCAAAAGAGGATAAGAAGAGATATTTTCTTATTGTTTCAAGGCTTAGTTCGTATAAGAAAATTGACCTAGCTATTGAAGCTTTTAACAAGCTTGAAATTCCGCTTATAATAATTGGAGAAGGAGAGGATAGGAGCCGACTTCGTAAAATGGCAGAAAAAAATATTAAATTTCTTGGTTTTGTCTCGGATGAGAAACTGAAATATTACTATCAAAGCTGTCAGGCTTTTATTTTTCCAGGAGAAGATGATTTTGGAATAACGCCAATTGAGGCAATGTCTTTTGGAAAGCCTGTTTTGGCTTATAGAAGGGGTGGGCTCAAAGAAACTATAATTGAGGGGATAACTGGGGAGTTTTTTGATGATCTAATACCAGAAATTTTAGCAGATGGAGTCAGAAGAATGAAGAATAATTATAGAAATTATAATTGCGAAAGAATTAAACAGCATTCACAGAAGTTTTCAAGAAAGAATTTTGAAGAAAATATAAAAAATATTATTGAAAAAATATAATAATCCATAATGTCTAACCTTGCTTAAAGGCGGGAAATGTGTTAATTTAAATTTATAATAAGTTTGAAATTATGACTTTAAAAAAGGTAATAATAGGAAATGAAAGAATAGGAGATATGCTTGAGAAAAGTTATAAATCTGGGAAATTATCCCACGCTTATTTATTTGAAGGATCGGATCATATTGGAAAAAAAACTTTAGCAATTGAGTTTAGCTCCTTATTATTAAATGACAAAAGTTCTAATATTGAAAATAATGTAGATTTTATAATTCTATTTCCAGACGAAGATAAAAAGCAAATAATTATTGAACAGATAAGAAATCTTGAAAAAAAATTAAGTCTTTATCCATTTTCTTCAAAGTATAAAGTAGTAATTATAGAGCAAGCTGAAAAGATGACTAAATCAGCTGCTAATGCACTTCTTAAGACCCTTGAAGAGCCAAGCAAAACCACAATATTGATGCTTCTGACTTCAAATTCTAAAAATATTTTAGATACAATAAAATCCCGTTGCCAGATAATGAAGTTTCTTCCAGTAAAAAGAGCAACACTTGAAGACTTTGTAAAAAGCAAAACAAGTAATCAAATAGTTCCAGATGAAATAATTGAACTATCTGGATATAAACCAGGAAAAATTGTAGAATTAATAAATGATAAGAATAAAAGAGAAGATTTTTTAAAGACAATAGATAAAATTTCAAATATAGCTCGAAAAAGTGACATTGAAAAAATTGACGAAGCTGAAATTATCTCTCAAAAAGATCCTGAAGAAATTATAAATATTTTGAATTTATGGACTATATATTTTCGAAGAACTTTAATTAATGTATATGAAGAAAATAATGAAAAGCAAAAAAGAGATTTAATTGTTGCTAAAAGAAGAGTTGATTTAATAAATAAAACAAGAGAAGATATCTTGACAAAGAACATAAATGTGAAGCTTGCGATTGAAAATCTTGTTCTTAAAATTTAATATTATTTAAAAAAACTAAGAATTATTTTTTATATATTAAAATAAAAAAAATGTTTATAAAAATAAAAAAAATATTTACAATTTCTATTCTTTTTATTGTAACAATTTCTTTTACTGGGTGTCTTAATCTCTTAACTCCTAAATCTAATAATGTAGATCCTGCGGCAACTCCTAATAGAAATGATCACCAAGGAGTTTTTAAGACTATTGATGGAGGAATTTCCTGGGAGCATAAAATTAAGTTGGAAGAAAAAAGCGAAGAAAAAACAAAAGGAGACGGTGAAGGTGCTGAAATTATAAAAGAAGAAACTATTTTAGATAAAATAAAAATAGCGAGTTTAAAAATAGATCCTCAAAATAATCAGGTTCTTTATTTAGGTACAGTTGCTGAAGGTTTATATAAAACAGAAAATGGCGCGGATTCATGGTCAAAGGTTGGTGATGAGAATGGAATCTTAGACGAAAAAGCAACGGTTTATAGTATCGCAGTTGAAAAAGGAAATTCAGATATAATTTATATTGCAACCTTAAATTATAAAAGAGGAGAGCTTTTAAAATCTGAAGATGGTGGAAGAAGTTGGAAAGCATCTTATATTAGTTCTGAAATTGAAAAGCAAATAAATCAAGTACAAATTGATCCTATACATAGAAATATTGTTTATATCGCTACAGAGCAAGGTGGTTTAATCAGGAGTGATAACAGGGGAGAAACATGGTATACTTTGAGTTGGTTTAAGTCGGGAGTAAAAAATTTTGTTATTGATTTTCAAAATACAGATGGTATTATTGTGAGAACAAATACTGAAATTTTAAAATCAATAGATGCTGGGGTTGAATGGGAAAGCTTAAATAAGAAAATTAACACAACTTTAAAGCTAAATATTGCAATTGCTCAGATAAGTACAATGACAATTGATAATAAAAATCCACATGTATTTTATATAACATATAAAAATCTGATATTAGTGACAAGGGATGGCGGAATGACATGGGAAAAAATGAACACTATAACTCCATCATTGACAATTGTGGGTACCGCACCAAAGGTAAAGCAAATAGGAATGATAGACGACACAATTTATTATGGAGCTGGAAATGTTTTTTATAAAAGTAAAGACAAGGGAATAAGTTGGTCAAGTCATGATATACCTATCAAAGGAGACGTTCGTTATACTGAAAGTGATTATTCAGATTCTGAAACAATTTATTTAGGTGCTTTCTATGATCCGCCTCCCAAGAAAAGATAATCCTTAAATTTTTAATTAAATAAATATTGTTTATGGAAAATATTATTAACACAATAGAAGACAGTCTTGAAAAAACTAAAAATCATTTCAAAAGTGAAATCTCGGCATTAAGCGTGGGAAGAGCCACTCCTTTTCTTGTTGAGGATATTATGATAGATTATTATGGTACCCTAACACCTCTTAAGCAGATTGCGACAATAGGTATTCCAGATCCAAGAACGATTACCATTAAACCTTGGGACAAGGGTCAACTCAAAGGAATAGAAAAAGCAATAAATATGGCTCAACTTGGATTTAATCCCTCAAATGACGGTGAAATGATTAGAATTGTTGTTCCGCAACCCACTGAAGAAAGAAGAAAAGATTTAGTAAGACATCTTCATGATCTTTTAGAAGATGCAAAAATTTCTGTTCGAAGTGCAAGAGAAGATGCAATGAAAGAAATTAAGAAAATGGAAAAAGATGGAACAATAAGTGAAGATGAGAGATTTAGAAAACAAGAAGAAATCCAAAAAATTATAAATGAGGAAAACAAAAAATTAGAAGGAGAATCAGAAAAGAAAGAAAAGGAAATAATGACGATATAATATAAAATTTAACACATATAATATATTATTATCTACTTTTTTATTTAAAACTAACTAATAAAGATTAAGATTAAATAATTATGATATTAACTACAATAGTTTTATTTTTACTAATACTAGGAATTATAGTATTTTTTCATGAATTGGGTCATTTTTTTATGGCTAAACTTTATGGAGTTAAGGTTGAGGAGTTTGGAATTGGATTTCCGCCGAAAATATTTGGATTTAAAAAGGGAGAAACAGAATATACATTAAACTGGATACCTTTGGGGGGGTTTTGTAAAATTGTAGGTGAAGACGGAGAAAATAAAAAAGATCCAAGAAGTTTTGGATCAAAAAGCATATTTCAAAGATTTCAGATAATTTCAGCTGGTGTTATTATGAATTTTTTTATGGCTTTTGTGATATACAGTATTGTCTTTATGGTTGGAGCTCCGATGGATCTGAGAAACGAAGATTTATCAAAAGCAAAAAAAGTTGAAAATCAAGAAGTTATGATTATAGATGTTTTAAAAGAAACGCCTGCAGGTAGTGTGGGACTTCGGGTGGGAGATGTGGTTTTAAAGGCAAATGAAAAAAAAATAAACAATATTGAAGATTTACAAAGTTTTACGCAAGAGAATCTGGGTCAAACCGTAGTTCTAACAATTTATAGAGGAGGCGAAACTATTAAAGAAGAAATAATTCCAAGAAAAGAATATCCAAAAGGCGAGGGTGCAATGGGAGTTTCACTCGCTGATACTGCCAAAGTATCATTCCCAATATTGGAATCAATAAAAAGGGGATATGAACGGACTGTACTTTTGACTATATTTATCATTGCTGCTTTTGGAGGAATTATTCAAAATCTTATTACAACAGGGAAAACAGCAGTTGAAGTTGCTGGTCCTGTTGGAATTGCAACGATGACGAGCCAAGCGGCTTCACTTGGATTTATCGCAATTTTGAATTTCATTGCTCTTATCAGCGTTAATCTTGCAATAATTAATGCACTTCCATTTCCAGCCCTTGATGGTGGTAGATTAGTTTTTTTGCTTGTTGAAAAAATCAAAGGCTCTCCGATAAAGCAAGAATGGGAAGCAAGGGCAAATAATTTTGGATTTATACTTTTAATGGCTTTGATGGTTGTTGTTACTTTTGGCGATATTGCGAAATTGGATGTATGGGGAAAGGTGATGGGGTTGTTTGGATAAAAAAAGAAACTTGGTTCATCTAATGTGACTCAAGCTTCTTATTATATTATAAATTTACTATTACAGTTAAAACATTCTTTTCGAAATTTGTTTCAACTGTGAGTTTTCTTTCATTGACCCAATCAAGTCTTAATATTGCGTTTGCAATATCATTATTAAGAAACCTTCCCGCAGTAGAATAAAAGGTTTCTATCTGAAACTGGATAAATGAATTTCTTAATCTTTTATCCATTATCTCCCATTTTTGATACAATAGGTCAAATTGTTCAACAGATTTTTCTATAACACTTTTTCTTTCAGTTTTTTCCCTGTTTGTTATATTTTTTGGCTCATCGGGAGCTATTATCGTTTCGTTCATATTCTATCCCCTCCAGGATTTTTGTTTTCTTAACTTCATCCCCTCTATAAATTAATTGATGAAACTAAGACTTATAATCTTAACATATAATACATAATCTGTCAATTTTATGAAACAATCACAATTATTTGGAAAAACTACTTTTGAAATTCCCAAAGATGAAACAAGCACAAACGCACAACTTCTCATTAGGGGTGGTTTTGTTGATAAATTAATGGCGGGAGTTTATACATATCTACCGCTTGGAAAAAGAGTTCTTTGGAAAATTGAAAATATAATCAGAGAAGAAATGAATGATATAGGGGGACAAGAAATTTTAATGCCAGCACTTCAAAAAAAAGAAGATTGGCAAACAACTGGAAGATGGGATATTGATGTTATGATGAAAGTAAAAACTTTTTTTGATAAGGAATATGGACTTGGATGGACACATGAAGAAGTCGTAACTCCGCTTGCGAAGAAATATATAAGGTCTTATAAAGATTTCCCTTTTTCGGTTTTTCAGATTCAGACGAAATTCAGAAGTGAAAAAAGAGCTAAATCTGGGATTCTTCGAGGAAGAGAATTTTCCATGAAAGATTTATATTCATTTCATGCAAGTGAAAAAGATTTGGATAGATTTTATGACGAGGCAAAGGATGCATATTTTAAAGTTTTTGATAGAGTCGGAATTAAAGATCAAACTTATTTGACTTTTGCGTCCGGAGGAGACTTCAGTAAATATTCTCATGAGTTTCAAACCATTGCTTCTGCTGGAGAGGACACAATTTATATTTGTGATAAATGTAAAATTGCAGTTAATAAAGAAATTATTGAAGATTTGAAAAATTCTTGTCCAAAGTGTGGAAATAAAAACCTAAAAGAAGAAAAGGCAATTGAAACGGGAAATATATTTAAATTGAAAACAAGATTTTCTGAAGCATTTAATTTTAAATTTATAGATGAAAATAGTAGAGAAAATATTGTTTTGATGGGATGTTATGGTCTTGGCCCAACTCGATTAATGGGAACAATCATAGAACTGTCTAATGATGAAAATGGTATTATTTGGCCAAAGTCAATCGCTCCATATCAAGTTCATTTAGTTTCCTTGGGAAAGGACAAAAACATAATAAATGAATCTGTAAAGATTTATAAATCTTTACAAGAGAAGAAAATTGAGGTATTATTTGATGATCGTGACGAGTCCGCTGGCGTGAAATTTAAAGATTCAGATTTAATTGGTATTCCACTTAGAATTGTGGTTAGTAAAAAAACTTTAGAAAAAGATAGTGTTGAAATTAAAGAAAGACAAAAGAAAAATTTTGAGTTAATTCAAATAAACAGTTTAATTGAGAAAATCAAAGAATTACTTTGAATTACGAAATTCAATATATTTGTTATCCTGAGCTTGTCGAAGGATGACAAACGCTCTAAACTTACCATAGTTCGACAAGCTTACTATGAAGAATTAGCTATTTTTTAATTCAAAGTAATTAATAAATTAGTTTTGCATTTAATTTAAATTTATGTTTAATAGAATATTTGGTAAATTGAGTCATGATATCGGAATTGATCTTGGAACAGCAAACACTCTTGTATATGTGAAAGGTAAGGGAATTATTATAAATGAACCATCTGTTGTTGCAATAAACAAAAAAACGGGGCGGATTCTTGCAATCGGAAAAGAAGCAAAAAAAATGGTTGGAAAAACCCCAGCACATATTGTTGCAACTAGACCACTTGTTGATGGTGTGGTTTCAGACTTTGAGGTTACTGAACAAATGCTTAAATATTTTATCGAAAAAGTTCACAAAGAATCATTTGCATTTTTTCCACGACCAAGAGTTGTAGTTGGTGTTCCTTCTGGAGTGACGGAAGTTGAAAAAAAAGCTGTTATAGATGCGACTGTAAGTGCTGGAGCAAGAGAAGCATATTTAATTGAAGAGCCTATGGCAGCTGCAATTGGAGTTCGTCTTCCAATACAAGAAGCCGCTGGAAATATGATTGTAGATATTGGAGGAGGAACAACGGAAGTTGCCGTAATATCACTCGGAGGAATTGTTGCGAGTCGAAGTTTGAGAATTGCCGGAGATGAACTCAATGAAAATATCATTCAATTTGCAAGAGATGAAGCAAATCTTCTCTTAGGAGAAAAAACAGCAGAAAATATTAAAATCACAATTGGATCAGCTTATCCTCTTGAAGAAAAGATGGAAATATCAATGCGAGGAAGAGATTTGGTGACAGGACTTCCGAAAGAAGTTATAGTTGACGATAATCAAATTCGAAGTGCCTTGTCACGGTCAATAAAAATTTTGATTGATAACATTAAAGCGACAATTGAAGAAACTCCACCAGAGCTTGTTTCTGATATAATGACTAGAGGAATAATTCTTGTTGGAGGAGGAGGATTGCTTAGAGGATTAGATAAATTAATTAGCGAACAGATAAAGATGCCAGTAAAAGTGGCAGATGATCCTTTAACAGCAGTAGCTCGTGGTGCTGGGATTGTTCTTGAAGATATAGATAAGTTGAAAGAAGTATTGGTTTCAATGGATAATGAAAAAACTCCTGAATAGAGTTATTGTGTTTTTTCAAAGTATTTTTTTGTTTCAAATTTATTTAGACATTATGAACAAAGATATTATTAAAAAAATTCAGGTTAATTTTTTTTTGTTAGTAGTTATTGTGCTGCTAATTTTTTTAAATAACAGTGGATATTTAAATAAGACAAAGAATTTAATAGTATTGCTAATCAGTCCAGTTGAAAAAATATTTCAAACATCATCAAAAAATATCAACGATTTTTTTTATACGATAGAAAGCATAAATAATCTTAAAAATCAAAACATAGAGCTTAAAAATGAAAATTTAAGGTTGGGTTATGAAATATCAGAATTAAAAGAAGTTCAAATAGAAAACAAAATTTTGAGAAAACATTTTGCATTTTCAGAAAATAGTTGTGATGATGGGATTTGCATAGAATGGAAATTAGCTGATGTTATAGGAAGAGATCCTAGTAATTTTGGAAAATATATTTTTATTGACTTAGGAATAAAAGACGGTATTCAAGAAGGACAATCAGCTGTCGCTTCTGGAGGATTATTAATCGGAAAAATTGTTGAAGCATATGAAAATTCTTCAAAAATTATGTTAATAACAGATCCTTCAAGTTCTATTAATTCTATAACTCAAACAAGTAGGGCTAATGGTATTGTTACGGGAAGTTATGCAACTGGATTGAAATTAGAAATGATTAATCAGTCAGATGAACTAATGGTTGATGACTTAGTTATCACTTCTGGAATTGAGGAAAAAATTCCCAAAGGATTAATAATTGGTCGAATTATGAACATCGAAGAATTTGCAAATCAGGTTTTTAAGTCTGCAGAAATAAATGTATTTATAGATTTTAATCGAGTTGAAAAAGTTTTTATAGTTAGAAAGTATGATTAACGGAAAAATAAAAAATTATATATTTATACCTCTTTTGATAGTTTTTCTGATTTTACAAATCACCTTTATTCCGCAATATTTTCCTGATAATTTTATTCCAAATATTGTCTTGATGTTGTTATTAGCAGGTTCAGTAATAAATAATAAATCTTCAAATATATTTTATTTTGCTTTTTTTTGTGGTTTTATTTTTGATGTGTTTTCGGGAGGTTATTTTGGGACTGCTCTTGTAATTATTCTTATATCAGTTTTTGTTTCATATTATCTGAGTCATATTCTTCTAAAAGAATTATTTTCTTATAATTTATTGCTGATTTCTACTTTTTCTATTTTAGTTTATAATATTATTAGTATTTTTTTAGTAAGTATAAATGATTTTCAGCAAGTCTTCTATAATGCAGAACAGTTTTTCTTTATAATCATTTTTCAAATTGTGTGTATGCTTGTTTTAATTTATCCTTTAACTTATATCATTTTTTCCAAAAATGAAAAATAAGTATTTTATAAAAAATGTGAATAAGGAATCTCTTGAAATAGAAGAGCTTTTTTTAGATTTTAAGGCAAAAAAAGATAGCAACATAGAAACTCCCCTTGAGAATAAAGAAATTAACATAATAGAAAAAATATTTCTGATTGTTCTTATTATACTTATTATTCAAGCTGGATATTTGCAAATAATTAAAGGAAAATATTATGCAAAAATTTCAGAAAATAATTATAAAAGAACTATCGCCATTAAATCTCCGAGAGGCATAATCTATGATAGCAATAATAAACAAATTGTTTTTAATATTCCTATTTTTGATCTCGTTATTACGCCTTATGATTTTTTCAAAGACAATAATATCATTAATGATAAGACAAAAGAACTTGCTGAAATAATTGAATTAAATGAGGATGATTTAAAAGATAGTCTTGAAAAAGCTGATCCATTTTCTTATCAATCATTTTTAGTGTTAGAAAATATTGAAAAAGAAAAAGCATTGATTATCGGAGAAAAAATAAAAAAAATAGAAGGCATACATCTTGAGGAAAACGACATAAGAAATTATATTGATAGTAATTATGTTTCAAATATTATAGGTTATAGCAGTAGAATAAATGAAAAAGAGATGAAAAAATATCCTGACTATTTTTTGACAGATACACTGGGGAAAATTGGTCTCGAACTTTTTTATGAAAAACAGCTTAGGGGAAAATATGGCAAACAAGAAATTGAAGTTGATTCATTTGGAAAAAAAATAAGAGTTATAAAAAAAGAAGAACCAACTTCTGGAAATAACTTAATTTTGAACATAGATCTTGAATTGCAAAAGAAAATATATGACGAGCTTTATAAGATTACGGAAAAATTAGAAACAAAAAATGGTGCATCGGTTGTTGCTATAAATCCTCAAAACGGTGCAATTCTTGCTATAGTAAATTATCCTTCATATGATAATAACCTCTTTGCAAATCGAATAAGTAGCAATAATTATAATAATTTATTAAATAATAGTCTGAACCCGCTTTTTAATAGATCTATCGCAGGAGAATATCCTCCAGGTTCAACTTTCAAAATGGCAGTAGGTGCAGGAGCATTGCAAGAAGAAATTATATCGCCAAAGCGTATAATAAAGGATAATGGCGTGATATATATTGGAGCTTTCTCTTTTTTGGGTTGGACGGCACTTGGTGAGGTAGATATGATTCGGGCGATTTCTCAATCTTCTAATATTTATTTTTATACAGTTGGCGGAGGATATAACGGAATAGAAGGATTGGGAGCCGAAAGAATAAAGAAATATGCAAATTTATTTGGATTTGGAAGCAAGCTGGGCATTGATCTTCCTGGAGAAAAAAAAGGGCTTATTCCAGATGAACAGTGGAAAAGGGATATTAAGAATGAAATGTGGTATATTGGAGATACCTATCATATGTCCATTGGACAAGGGGATGTTTTAGCGACACCCCTTCAAATTGCAAACTATATTGCAGCTATTTCCAATGGAGGAAAATTATTTCAGCCTCAAGTTGTTGATAAAATTATAGATTCTAACGGAAATATTATAGAAGATATAAAACCGAAAATTATTAGGGAGAATTTTATAGATTCTGAAAATTTAAATTGGATTCAAAAGGGAATGAGAGAAAATGTTATTTCTGGTTCGGGAGTTTCTCTTGATAGTCTGCCGATTGAAGCTGCTGGAAAAACTGGAACTGCGCAATATTATGGAAATCAAAAAACACACGCTTGGTATACAGTATATGCTCCTTATAAAAATCCTGAAATTGCTATGGCAATTATAATTGAAGGAGGAGGAGAAGGTCATACTGCTGCAGTGCCTGTTGCAAAGGAAGTTTTGAAATGGTATTTTAAGGAAGATGAAAATTTCTAATTATTTCACTATTATTGTGAGGAACTCGAACGAGCGTAGCAAGTGAGAAGGTGATGAAGCAATCCCAAAACTATGCACGAGAAATTTAATTACAGGATTGCCACATCGTTTTGCGGAGCTCCTCGCAATGACAAATCTAAAATTTATGAATAATCACGAAGAAAATTGTTTCAAAATATTCCAAAGAGCTTGCGAAGTTTTGAAACTGAAAGGCTTCACTTTCAAACCGAAAGTAATTCGGGCGGGGGATGGGTATGTTAGAAATTATAAATTGGGTTACACGAATTTGAAATCAAAATTAGTGGTAATTGATATTTATACGCAAAAGCTTAAAAAACCGAAAAAATACAGCAGTATTCTATCTGTGATTGCTCACGAACTTGCTCATCATCAAAAAAAGCCATATAGACAGTTCCATAATTTTCGTTGGATTAACAGAATACATTACCCAGAGTTTTATAAACAAATTACTAAAAATATCAAGAAGTTTAAGAAAGATAAATATTTAAAAGAATTGTATAAATAACTTAGATAAAAAAAGAAAGGAAATATCCTTTCTTAATATCAATCAAAACAAATTTCGAATTGACCGAATTTTTTATCTTCTTTATCAACTTTTTTAAGATAAAGAATAAATTCTTTAACTTTAACGGGGTCTCTACAAAAAAAACAATCACTATCGCCTTTGATTTGAAATGATTTTATAATATTTCCATTTTCTTTGATTGATACATCTGCAAGTCCATAAGGATAAAATCTAGGAATTAGTATATAACTCATTGTTTTTAATTTGAAAGAATAGTTTGATTCTGGTATTACATATTCTTCATCTAAATTTATTTTAAATAAATGGCAATCTTCTTTTTTAAGAATGTAGACTTCTACTATTACTAAGATTAATATTAATAGTCCAATAACTAATAAAATACGATTTTTTGTTTTCAATTTTCTTCCTCCATTTATTTATGTGAGTATGTAATAAATTAGAAATATGTCAATCAATAAACACAAAAAAGTAGTCATCGGTATGTCTGGCGGAGTTGATTCGTCCGTGGCGGCCGCATTGTTAAAAGAACAGGACTATGAAGTCGTGGGAGTTTTTATGCATTTTTGGCATGATACGATTGATAAAAATAAAACGATTGATATGCGTATTGAAAATAGATGTTGTTCTCGTGAAGCGGAAGAAAGCGCAAGAAAAGTGGCACAGAAGTTGGGAATTAAATTTTATGCTATTAATGTTTCCAAAGAATTTAAAAAAGCGGTTGTTGATTATTTTTTAGATGAATATAATTCTGGCCGAACGCCAAATCCGTGTATTGAATGTAATAGGCATATTAAATTTGGAATCATGATTGATAAGGCTTTGGCGTTGGGAGCGGATTATGTGGCGACAGGGCATTATGTGCGATTGCAAAATGTTATTGCGAGGGAGTCACAACAATTGAAGCAATTTCGTCATTGTGCACAAAGAATTAAATTACGGGATTGCTTCGTTGCCTTCTCACTTACTGCGTTCGCTCAGGCTCCTCGCAATGACAATGTAAATTTTAGACTTCTAAAAGCGAAAGATGAAAATAAAGATCAGTCTTATTTTTTATATACATTAAATCAAAAAAAACTTGCTCGTTGTTTGTTTCCAGTTGGGGATTATGAAAAACAAGAAATTAGAAAATTGGCAAAAAAGTTTAATCTGAAGATTGTCGACAAAAAAGAAAGCCAAGAAATTTGTTTTATACAAAGTAAATACTATGGAGATTTTTTGCGAAAATATTTGAAATTAGTTCCTGGTAAAATTGTCAATAAAAATGGAGACATTTTGGGAGAACATAAAGGATTACCACTTTACACGATTGGACAGAGAAGAGATATTGGAATTGGCGGAACGGGTCCATATTATGTGATTGGAATAAATCGGAGAAAAAATAATCTCATTGTAAGCAATGAAAAAGATGACAAAAGCATCTATTCAAAAAATTTGACAGTAAAAAAGATAAATTGGATATCTGGAAAAATTCCAAAATTGCCTTTTAAAATGAAAGCGAAGGTTAGATATAGGATGGATAGCGAGTTTGCTGTGATTGATAAAATAAAAGAAAAATACGAAGTGAAATTTTCAAAACCTCAAAGAGCGATTATGCCAGGACAATCAATTGTGTTTTATAAAGGAAATGAAACTTTGGGAGGGGGGATTATTGACAAGGTAAATTGTTGATGATAGCATTTTATTAGGAGGAGAATAAAATGCAAATTGAAAATATTAATCAAAGAAAAAAAGAAGTAAGTCTTGGAGATGAAGTGTTTATTAAAGGAATTTTGACGAGAATAACAAGTGAAGAATTATCTGTCAAATTTTCTGGTTATACTTATATTAAAGAAAAAATAATTTTTAATCCAGAGTTCAAGATAAATAGAGATAACTATAACGGATATTTACTTGAAAATGGTAATCGTATTCCAGTAAATGCAGAAATAGTTGGTTTTTTAGGAGAAATAGTTAGGGTTTTAATTAATCAAGAATTACTGACCAAAAAAATTCAAAAAAGTTTGGAAATTTATGTAACTGACAAGAGATTTTTAAAAAAGAAGTAAAACTATGTTCTGAATTACTGTTCAGAACTTTTTATTTTTATATAAAAATTTTATTACCGTTGACAAATATAGTAAAAGTAGTATTATAAATCTTATGTTTTAAAAGTTTAAAAAATAATCAAAAAAATGAAAGTTACAAAAAAGTTTTTATTTTTAATTTTTATTCTCGTTTTAGTAAGTGATCCTTTTGTCTCCTATGCAAGTTCAGAAGTTGGTCATATCGACCATTCCGATCCAATTGCGCCAGTTATGCTCGGACTTATAATTATTTTATTAGCAGCGAAAATTGGAGGAGAGCTTTTTGAAAAAATGAATCAACCTGCTGTTTTAGGCGAATTAGTTTTTGGAATTATAATAGGTAATATAGCGCTTTTAAGTGGAGGCGTTTTTTTGTCTACTCCTCTTGTTGAAGCAGAAACAATTGATATAATGGCAAGACTTGGGGTTATGATTCTTCTTTTTCAAGTGGGGCTTGAGTCAAATATAAAAGAAATGATGAAAGTTGGTATTTCATCTTTTATTGTTGCTATAATTGGCGTTGTTGTTCCTATGATACTTGGATATTTTGTTGCAAGTTGGATTATTCCAGAAGCTGGATTTAATACGCATTTATTCATTGGTGCAACATTAACTGCTACTTCAGTTGGAATTACCGCAAGAGTTTTGAAAGATTTGAATAAACTTGCCACTGCTGAAGCAAAAATTATTCTTGGAGCTGCTGTGATTGATGATGTGTTGGGACTTATTATTCTTTCAATTGTAAGTGGTATTGTTATCTCAGGAACAGTAAGCACAACATCAATTGCGACAATAAGCTTCACATCCATTGCATTTTTATTCGGTTCAATTTTGATTGGACTTAAAGCTGCACCACTTATTGGAAAACAAGTGTCAAAAATGAAAGTTGAAGGAATGAAAATTGTTTCAGCTTTTTTGTTTTTATTTACCATGGCTTATATGGCAGACATAATGGGATTGGCCACAATTGTCGGTGCATTTGCAGCAGGTCTTGTTTTGGATGATGTTTCATTTGTGAATAAAAAAGAGCATCACATTGAAGTTTTAGTAAAACCACTTTATTGTATTTTTGTTCCGATATTCTTTGTTCTTATGGGAATACAAGTAAAATTAGATGTATTTTTGGATCCAAAAATTATTATAATTGCTCTTGGAATAACCGCAGTTTCAATAATTGGAAAACAAGCTTGTGGTCTTGGGGTGAGATGTGCCAATGCAAGTAAATTAGTAGTCGGGATTGGAATGATTTCAAGAGGCGAAGTAGGATTGATTTTTGCTGGAGTGGGAAGAGAACTTGGCGTAATAGACGATTCTCTTTTTGGTGCGATTGTTATTATGGTGATTTTAACCACTCTTGTAACTCCACCATTGTTAAAATGGAGCTTGTTGAGAAAAGATAAGATGACAGAGAGCATTTAATAAGTATTAAATATAAAAAATAAAAGGAAAGACCTTTATTTTTTTATTTATTTAAGCTATAATAAGCTTGTTATTCGTAATCATTATATAAAGCAAATGATAACTTCCACAGAACTTAGGGAAAAATATATAGAATTTTTTAAATCAAAAGGACACAAGGAAATTCCTTCGGCTTCTTTGGTGCCAGAAAATGATCCAACTGTGCTTTTTACAACTGCGGGGATGCACCCACTTGTGCCATATTTACTTGGCGAGTTTCACCCTGAAGGCAAAAGATTGGTAAATGTTCAAAAGTGTGTGAGAACAGGGGACATAGATGATGTCGGAGATAGCACACACAATACTTTTTTTGAAATGCTGGGTAATTGGTCTTTAGGAGATTATTTTAAAAATGATTCAATTCGCTGGAGCTTTGAATTTTTAACAGACAAAAAATGGTTAGGGATTGATCCGCAAAAAATAAAAGTGACTGTTTTTGAAGGAGACGAAAACGCTCCGCGTGATGATGAGTCAATTAAAATTTGGCGAGAGTGTTTTGAAAATAAAGATATAAATGTTGAAGTTTATGATAAAGAGAAAAAGAATAATGAAACTGCGAGAATTTTTCCACTTCCAAAGGGCGATAATTGGTGGGGACCAGCTGGGCAGACAGGACCTTGCGGACCAGATACGGAGATTTTTATTGACTTGGAAAAATCGGTGAATTTTGAAAATTGCCCAAATGGCGAGGATTGTAAACCTGGTTGTCATTGCGGAAGATATGTTGAAATTTGGAATAATGTTTTTATGGAATACAATAAAACCACCGAAGGAAAATATATTCCACTTACACAAAAGAATGTTGATACAGGTATGGGTATGGAAAGAACTTTGGCAATTTTAAATGGTTTTGATACTGTTTATGAGACGGATGTGCTAAAACCGATTGTTGAAAAAATAAAAACTCTTGTGTGTTGTCTTTGTGAGAACGAAGTCCGAAGCAATCCTATGAGTTCGCACAAGGAACCTGATGACGGGATTGCTACGCTACGCTCCGCTCCGCTCGCAATGACAGTGGAGGAAGTAAAATCAATAAAGATTATTTCTGACCATATTCGCACAAGTGTTTTTATGATTTCTGATGGAGTTGTGCCTTCAAATTTGGACAGAGGATATATACTCAGGAGATTATTAAGGCGTGCAATTAGATATGGAAATTTGTTGAAATTGCCAAATGGATTTTTGTCGCCACTTGCAGAAACTGTAATTGAAATCTATAAAGAATTTTATCCAGAGCTTGAGAAGAATGAAGATGTAATTTTAGAAGAAATTAAGAAAGAGGAGGATAAGTTTGGAAGGACGATTAAACAAGGAGCGAAAGAGCTAACAAAATGTACATTTGAAAAAATAACAGGAAAATATTTGTTTTATATATTTTCAACTTTTGGTTTTCCTTTAGAATTAAGTTTTGAGGAAATTGAAAATGTTATTATTCCAGAGCTAAAATTAAATTCAAAAAAAGAATTGGAAAATAAAGAAGAAATTATAAAAGAATTTAATGAAGAACTTAAAAAGCACCAAGAACTTTCTCGCACCGCTTCGGCTGGGAAATTTAAAGGCGGACTAGCGGACGCGAGTGAAGAGACGACGAGGCTGCATACGGCGGCACATTTGCTTTTAGAATCTTTAAGAAGAGTTTTGGGCGAGCATATTTTTCAAAAGGGTAGTAATATTACTGCTGAAAGGCTTAGATTTGATTATTCTCATCCGAACAAACTAACCGACGAAGAAAAACAAAAAGTTGAATATTTGGTTAACGAGCAAATTCAAAAATCACTTCCTATAAATTATAAGGAAATGAGCTTGGAAGAGGCAAAAAAAATAAACGCGATGGGCGTGTTTGAATCTAAATATGGCGAAAAGGTTAAAGTTTATACAATTGGAAAAGACGATGATATATTCAGCAGAGAAATCTGTGGCGGTCCGCATGTCAAAAACACTTCTGAATTAGTAAAATTTAAAATCAAAAAAGAACAATCCTCCAGCGCGGGGGTGCGAAGAATTAAAGCGGTTTTGGAATAAATAAAAAGAACTGGAGCGTTGTCCAGTATAATTATAATGTTTATTTTTGGAAATTACTTTGAATTACGAAATAGCTAATTTGTCATAGTGAGCTTGTTGAACTATAACAAATTTGACGCATTTTCCACCCTTCAACAAGCCTATTTGCCGACAGGCAGGCTCAAGTGACAAGTATATTGAATTTCGTAATTCAAGGAAATTAGTCTCATTAAAGCGTATTTTCCACAACAACTTTTGATTTACAATTGTAGCATATATTCATTTCTGGCGGAATAATAGTTTCTCTTCCCTGAATTCAAACTCCGAAGCCCCTTTTTATGGTATCATGTAGCGTTAACCCGTTTAACGCTAAAGCTATGCCAAAAGGAAAAGAAATTACTTTCTATGAGAGAGAGAAAATAGAAACTTATCTCAGAATGAAAAAGAAGAAAACATGGATTGCCAAAAGATTGAATAGAGACTATTCTATTATCAAAAGAGAAATCAAAAGAAATTCAGGAGAAGTCTCGTCGTATTTAGCAACCAATGCTCAGCATTATGCCGAGAGAAGGAAGAAGAGGACAAATAAAAAGAAATTGGAGAAGGACGAGAATAAAAAACTAAAAGAATATGTGGAGAAAAA
>JARGGI010000014.1 GCA_029210775.1 Patescibacteria group bacterium
GAATTGATATCATATATCTTTTTTTATGGGAATAGTGTGAATTGTTAATTCTTCAATATAATTCTACCACTTCTTTAATTATTCACCACAGTTATTAGTGTAGAGCCTTATTTTGTTTATTTCTTGTTAGAATGTATAATAAGAGTATTATGAGGTTGAATTAAAAGTTTTATGAAAAATATTTTTTTAATCTTTAGCTATGGCGTGCCGAAAGATATTACGAAAGATGAAAATTATAACTTTTATTTGAAAATAATTTTTCTGTTAAAAATAAAACAGCCAACCCAATTATAATTTTTAGCGGAGGAGCGACCGACTGCTATAGTCCTTAATAAAAGAAATGAGGCTGATGAAATGATTATATTTTTTAGGCTTTTATGTAATAGGTTCTTTCTAAAAAAGTTACAAAAAACTGGCTTTTACTTTCAGAAAAAAGTCTTTATCAACTTTGGAAAATTTTTTGTTTTGCAAAGAAGAGATGTTTAAAAAAAATAAATAAAGCAAATATAAATATTTTTTGTGAGCAGACAAAAGAAAACAGGGTTAAAAAGTTGTCCAAAATAATATTTAATAGTGGCTATAAATGTTGTATTATTCTGATTAACTTTGATGTTTCTTTAAACAGATATTTAGATCTAATATTTATTACTAAAAAAGAATGGAAAGGGTTAAAGCATGCTTTATGGGCGATAAAAGATTCTGATAATCTTGAAGAACATCATAGACTTTTCAAAAAAAAATAGAGTTTTTAGAAAAATGTAACCCACACGAACATGCGAAGGCGGTTAAAAAATACTGGGAGATAAAACTTAAAGAGTTTGAAAAAAAATAAATCATAGCAGTTTAGTTTATGCCAAAAAATCAGATTACAACAAAAAGTTCAGAAGAAACTAAAGAATTCGCAAAAATTTTAGTTAGTGAATGGCTTAAAATAAATAAAACCAAAAATTCCAATTGGCTGGTTTGTCTTTATGGTGATTTGGGAGCAGGGAAGACGACTTTTGTTCGGGGGCTGGCTGAAAAGTTTGGAGTTAAGCAGGCGGTAAATAGTCCGACATTTTTGATTATAAAAAAATACAATTCTTCTAAAAAAGAAAATAGAAAATATACTCTATATCATTTTGATTGCTATAGAATATCTAAGAGTGAAGATATTTTAGATTTAGGTTGGGAAGATATAATCAATGGAGAAAATAATATCATAGTCATTGAGTGGCCCGAAAAGATAGAGAAAATATTACCAAAAAAAAAATTGAACATAAAGTTTGAGTTTGTCAATGAAGATACAAGAAAAATAAAATTTAAAAATAATATATATCTTAAACTATAATACTAAATTATATGATTACTAAAACATATCTTGATGGCCGATTAAATGAATTAGAGGAAAAATTAAAAAAAAGAATTGATGTTAAATATAATAGGCAAAATGTCGAAATTAAAGAAGATATTGATATTTTAAAAGATAAAATTAGGGGTATTGAAGAAAAAGTAGATGAAAATAATGATTTACTGAATAACTATTTAATTGAACATAATAGCCTTAAAGAAGAAATTAAAAAGATACAACTTAAAAGTGGAAATATTGAAAATCAAAGAAGTGGTAGCTCAGATACAAAGCAAATAGACGAAGATGAAATAATTTCCGATTTTTGATTTAAGGCATATTTAAATAGTTTACAATTTTATGCTTTTAATATACGATTGTGATATATTTAGTAAATAATATCAAAAATTAATAATTTATTACTAATTGCCAAAAAAGGCATAGAAAGAGAATAATATGGGTTTTGAAAAAATGGAACAACCAAAAGAGTTAGAGATTAATCCAAAAATAGAAGATATTGAATAACAATTAAGCATTCTTGAGGAAAGAATGAAAGATCATAATGATGGAGTTAATGTTTTAAGTAAAGAAGATCTTAAAAAAGTGGGAAAAGAAATCGAACGCCTTGAAGAAGATATGGAAAATATTAAACAATATAATTCTTTGGATTCTATTAAATAAGAAATTGAAAAATAATTATTTCTGACAAATACAGCTTTTTAAAAGGCTGTATTTTTTTGCTCAAAAAAATAAAAACAATTATAATAAAATTATAAGTAATATTAAAATTCATATGCCAAAGCAGAAAAAAGAAAAAAAGATGATTCTCGTTGACGCAAATGCTTTGATGCACAGAGCCTATCATGCTATTCCACCTCTTACGACAAAGAAAGGGGAGATGGTTAATGCTGTTTATGGTTTCACTTCAGTGCTATTGAAGGTTATAAAAGAACTCAAGCCAGATTATATAATCTGTGCTTTTGATGTTGCGGGTGGGACTTTTCGTGATGAAATTTATGCCGAATATAAAGCTGGAAGAAAAAAACCAGATCAAGAATTCTATGATCAAATTCCCATTATCAAAGAAGTAGTAAATGTTCTAAATATTCCAATTATTGAGAAAAAAGGTTTTGAGGCTGATGATATAATTGGAACTCTGTCCTCAGAAGTTGGAGATTTGAAAGATATTGAAACTATTGTGGTGACGGGAGATTTGGACGTTCTTCAACTTGTAGATGAAAAAACAAAAATTTTTACTCTTAGAAAAGGAATTAAAGACACAATCATATACGATGCAAAAGCGATAAAAGAAAGATATAATTTAACTCCAAGTCAAATCATTGATTATAAAGGACTACGAGGAGATCCATCAGACAATATCCCTGGTGTTAAGGGAATTGGAGAAATGGGTGCGATTGAATTACTTCAAAATTTTGGCACAATTGAAGAAATTTATAGTGCAATCAAAGAAAACAAAACTGCCGATTTGATCAAGCCGAAAGTTTTGGAAAAATTGATTAAACAGAAAAACGAAGCTCTAATGAGCAAAAAACTCGCAACCATTAAGCGTGATGTTGATATAAAATTTGACTTAAAAGATTGTTTTTGGGGAGATTATGATAAGACAAAATTGAATAATCTTTTTAGAGAGTTGGAATTTTTTAGTTTAATGGATAGAGTTGACGAAGCGAATGGAATCAATGGGAAACAGATTGCGGAAGTAGAAAATCAAAAAGATAAGAAATATGTTAAATATATCATCTTAGATTCTGACGAAAAGATTGACGATTTCTTAGTTGACCTTAAAGAACAAAAAGAGTTTGTATTTCAGACACGAAGTAGCGATGATAATGTTTCTGAGAGAGATTTAACAGGCATAGCAATTCTTTGGGAAAAAAGTACGATATATTTTATACCACTTGTTTTGAAAGACAATAAACCAAATTTGTTTAATGTTTCTGTTTTAGCAGAAAACACATTACTTAATAAGCTGAAACCAATTTTAGAAAATGGAAACTATAAAAAGATTGGATTTAATTTCAAGCGTGATATTGAAAATCTTTTAAATCATAATATTGATATCAAGGGATTGGAGTTTGATATAATGCTCGCTGCGTATCTTCTTGATCCAGGAAAACGAGATTATAGTAAAAATAAAATAATCTTTGATTATTTAGGGCATAAAGACAATGAAAAAATTGAAAATGAATCAGAAATCAAAGAAAAGATAAACAGTGCGAGCGTTGTTGCAAAACTTAGTCATTTTTTTGATCTTTATAAAATTATGAAAAAGAAATTAAAAGAAGAAGATTTGGAAGATTTATTTTATAAAATTGAAATGCCCATCACAAAAGCGCTTGTAAAAATGGAAATAAATGGAGTTAGTTTAGATGTAAAATTGTTGAAAATTCTTTCAAAAGAATTGGCAGAAAAAATTATAAAACTTGAAAAAAAAATTCACACTCTTTCTGGTGATGAAACTTTTAATGTGAATTCATCCCAACAACTATCTCATGTTTTGTTTGAGAAAATGAAGTTGTCGACAGAAGGCATAAAAAAAACCCAGACAGGATATTCAATTGCTGCTCCAGAACTTGAAAAGCTTAAAAAAGAAAATATAATTATAAGTTATATTTCTGAATATAAAGAACTTGTAAAACTGAAAAATACATACATTGATGCTCTTCCAAAATTAATTAGTAAGAAAACGAATAGACTTCACACAACTTTTAATCAGACAATCACGGCAACTGGAAGACTATCTTCATCGGAGCCAAATTTACAAAATATTCCAATTAGAACCGAAGCTGGACGAAAGATTAGAAAAGCATTTATTTGTGAAAAAGGAATGAAACTTGCATCACTTGATTATTCTCAGATTGAACTTAGGGTTATTGCTATGGTGTCTGATGATAAAAAAATGAAAGAAATATTCAATAAAGGATTGGATATTCACAGTGCGACAGCATCAGAAGTGAATCAAGTTTCACTTGAAGAAGTTACTCCTGAAATGAGAAGATCGGCAAAGGCTTTGAATTTTGGAGTGATTTATGGAATGGGGGTTTATGGATTTGCTCAATCTGCAGGAATTGAAAGAGACATGGCAAAAGAGTTTATTGAAAATTATATGAAAAAATTTTCGGGTGTGGCAAAATATATTGAGCAAACCAAAGAAGAAGCAAAGAAGGTTGGATATGTGAAGACATTATGGGGAAGAAAAAGATATCTACCAGAACTAAATTCATCAAATGGAATTGTCAGAAGCGCAGCTGAAAGAATGGCAATTAATATGCCGATTCAGGGAGCGGCCGCTGACATAATCAAAATTGCAATGTTGAAAGTTGATCAATGGATTGATGAATATAATCAAAAAAATAAAGATGCGGTAAAACTTCTTCTTCAAGTCCATGATGAACTACTTTTTTCAATCAAAAAAGAAAATTTGCAAGAAGTGACAAATGAAATCAAAAAAATTATGGAAAATGAACACTTAAGCCTTGATGGTAAAAAAATAGATTTTCCAGTTCCGATAGTAGTCGATGTAAAAATAGGGGATAATTGGGAGGATATGAAAAGCATATAAAATTATTTTAATTATGAAATTGTGTAAAAGCATTTATAAACAAACAAAACATTTTTTATTGTTTGTTTTTGTTTAGGTAATATTATATAATAGGGGCAAGATAATAATAAAAACTAAAAAATATGATAACAGTAGAATTAAGTAAAAATCGAAAGATTTATATAATTACAGGAGTTATTTTAGTCATTTTTGGAATTATTTTTTCCAGTACTCCAGATATGTGGCTTAAAGGTAGAACAATAACAATTGAAAATAAAAATCAAATTGAGTTTGTCAGAAATGATATAAATTCCGATGAAGAAGAAATAGAAGATGAGAATAAGGACAAAAGCTTAATTAGCGGAATCAAATGTGATAATGCAAAAGCAAGACCATTTGCTGTGATGCTTGCTGGTGACTTGGAAGCTTGGCCAGTTAGTGGGGTTTCAAGTGCAGATTTAGTAATTGAAATGCCTGTTGTGACAAATGGAATTACGCGGTATATGGCATTTTATGTTTGTAGTGAGCCAGCAGAGATTGGAAGCATAAGAAGTGCTCGTCATGATTTTATTCCTCTTGCGATGGGATTTGATGCGATATACGCCCATTGGGGAGGATCTCATTTTGCTCTTGATAAACTAAATAGTGGAATTATGGATAATGTAAACGCTTTATATTTAGATGGGAGCGTATTTTATAGAAAACCAGGTCTTCCGAAACCACATGATGGTTTCACGACAATAGAAAGACTTAGAGAATATTCCCAGAGGATGAATTATAGACTTGAAAGCAAATTTGAAGGTTATTCATTTTATGAAAACGAAAGTCCAATTGATAAAAATGGAGAGTTGAAAATTGGATATCATTCAGTTTTTGGAGTTGATTATAACTATGATTTTGAAACGAATTCTTATTTGAGATATAAAGGAAAAAAAGAAGACAAGGACAGGTTAACTTCAGAACAAATCAGCGTGAAAAATGTTGTGATAATGTTTGCAGCATCAAGGCAAATTGAAGGGCAATATAATGACATGGACGTTGAAGGAGAAGGAGACGCAACTGTCTATCAAAACGGCTGGGAGATTAAGGGAAAATGGAAAAAAGATAAAGCTGATATGAAATCAAAATTATATTTTTTCAATGAGGCAGGCGAAGAAATTAAGTTTGTTCCGGGAAAAATTTGGATTCAAGTTGTGCAAACAAATCAGAAAGTTGAGTGGAAAGTGGAAGAAGAATGATAATTTGACAATAGGTATAAAATAGGTATAAAATAGGTATAGTTATACCTATTTTAATAAAACCATAGTTTTAAAAGCATGTTGTATAGAATAAAAAAACCTGATTTATCAAAAATTGATAAGGAAAAAGTCATAGAAAATATTATAGGACAAGGGAAAAATTCTGTTTCAGTTTTACCTTCAATTCAAAAAACTTTTCAAGGAGAATATCTTTATTGGGATAAGATAAAACATAAAACATTGCCAAGGAATATCTCAAAAGAAGAATTTTGGTTGATGATTAAGATGTTTAGAAGAGCTCAATCCATCAAAAGTCCAATTAAAGATAAAAGCGGGGATTACTTTGTTTGGATTAAATTATCAGAACTTGAAGAATTTTTTCACGAAATAGACTTAAATACTGGTGGTAGCCTTTTTATCTCTAAAAAAGATGTTGATATAAAAAATAAGCAGAAATTTATTTCTCGAGGAATAATGGAAGAGGCAATTGCTTCTTCACAACTTGAGGGTGCGAATACAACAAGAAAAGTTGCGAGACAATTTTTGCGAGAAGGAAGAAGACCAAGAAACGAATCAGAACAAATGATTCTCAATAGTTATAAAACGATGCAGTTGATTGAAAGTGAATATAAAAACCAAGAGATGGGATTAGATGTAATTTTAGAATTACATAGTATAATTACTAGAGATATAATTTCAATTCCAGAAAAAGAAAGAGGAGCACTTAGAGATGACAAAGACAAAATTGTAGTTTCTGATAATTACGAAATTTATCACGAAGCTTTAAAAATGTCATTTGTTAAAACTGAGCTTGAAAGATTTGTGAAATTTGCCAATGATGAACTTAGTGGACCTTTTATACATCCAATTATCAAGGCTGTTATGCTTCATTTTTGGATTGGCTATTTACATCCATTTACAGACGGCAATGGCAGATTGGCAAGAGCAATGTTTTATTGGTATTTACTTAAAAAAGATTATTGGGCATTTGCCTATTTGCCAATCTCAAAAGTAATTAAAGAGTCTCCTATTCAATATCGCAATGCTTATGTTTATAGTGAGCAAGACGATTTAGATTTAACATATTTTATTGATTATAATATTAGAAAAATAAAACTTGCCATCAGTAATTTTGAAGAATATCTTGAAAGAAAAAAAGTAGAAAACTCTAAAATGAACAAATTAGCAAAATCAGAATGCGATCTTAATGAAAGACAAATTCAGCTTTTGCAATATTTTTATGGAGATAAGAATGAAAAAACATCTCTAAGTATCCATATGAATATTTATCAAGTTGCGAAAATGACTGCGATTAAAGATTTGAAAAGTTTGGAGAAATTGGGATTTTTGGTTTCTAAAAAACAAGGACGAAATATCTATTATTACGCAACTGATAAAATTGAGGGATTGTTTAAGTGAGTTTTGTGGAAAAATAAAAAACGAGGGTTGTTCGTTTTTTGCCTCGTTTATTTTTCTAATAATTTTATTATTTTTTCTACCTCATTTTCTCCTTTCTTTGTTATAGTAATGGATATCATTGCTACACTTCCATGGTATTTGAACCGATACATATATAGAAGTCCTTCTTGTAAGGAAAAGTTAATAATTCTATTTTCGCAAATGGGCCAATGATCACCATAATTGCTTTCTTCAATATATTTAAAAAGTGAAAGCTTTTGGGGCAGACTTTCCCATCCTTCAAACCTAATGCCCTTGCTTTGCTTACTTGAAATAAACAATAACAACAACTCCAAAAAGTAATTTTCTTTCTTCGTTAATTTTATTTTATTTTCACTAATTTCAATTTCTCCATCGGATCAATTATTTGAAAACTACCATAATAACATTTCTAATATGTCAACCACTCAAAACAATAAAAATATCCATCTCTATCACGGCGATGATGATTTTTCTATGGCGGAGGAAATGCAGAAAGAAAAGGATGTTTTTGAAAAGAAATATGGCGATATAAATATAATTGAAATTGACTGGAATAATCAGAATTTGAACGAAAGCGAGAGATTATCAAAATTACAGAACAGTTTAATGGCTGATTCTCTTTTTAGTTCAAACAAATTATTGATAATAAAAAATAGTTTATTTTCTTCTGGTAGGAAAAAAAAGGATGAAGAAGATGAGGAAATAAATCCAATCAATGGAAAAGAAAGTTTGATATTGAAATATTTTAAAAATCCACAAGAAGGAATTAAAATATTTTTTATTGAAGAAAACATAGATAAAAGAAAAAAAATATACAAAGAATTTATTCGTCTCGAAAAGTCTTCTTTTGCAGAAATCAAAGAGTTTCTTGTTCCTTCTGATTTTAAATTTGATAATTGGTTAAATTTCAGAATTAAGAAAGCTGGGGGAAAAATTGAAAAAAGAGCACTAGAAGTTCTTGCTATTTCTTTGGGAAAGGGTCTATCGCAAAAGGATCGAAATGGAAAAATGAATCAAGCTTATAATTTATGGGAAGCAAGCAATGAAATTGAAAAGCTTGTAAGTTATTGTGACAAAAGGGAAATTGAATGTAGGGATATTGAGTTACTAGTTAAGTCAAAGGTTGATATGAATATATTTAATCTCATAGACAGTATAAGTTTTAAAAATAAAAAAAAGGCCACTCTTTTATTGAGCAAACAAATTGAAGAAGGTTTAAATGAAAATTACATTTTGACCATGTTTGTATATCAGTTTCGTAATTTGATCAAAGTTAAAAGCTTGTTGGGTCAGGGTCTTGTAAATCAGGAAATTATTTCTCAGACAAAAATGCATCCATTTGTTGTTCAAAAGAGTGTTCAGCAATGTCAGAAATTTGATATAGAGACTTTGAAAAAGATATATCAAAAACTTTTTGATGCAGATGTAGCGATTAAAACAGGAAAAGTAGATGCCAGAATGGCTCTTGATTTGTTAGTGGTATCAATTGCATAAGTATTATAAATTTTAGTTAATAACAAACCACCCTTTTTATAGGGTGGTTTGCTTTGGTCTATTCCTCGATTTTTGTTTTGATTATGCGTTTATTTTGTTTTTGAATATTATGAAAATATTCTAATTATTTATTAACTTTAATTTTTTGCAGAGAATTCACTTTCTTCGCTAGTCTGGATTTTTTTCTAGAAGCAGTGTTTTTCTTAATGATACCTTTTTTAGCAGTTTTATCGATTTGTTTATATGCTTTTTTCAGGGCTTCTTCAATTTCTTTTAGCTTATCATCGGTAACATTTTCTGTCTTTTTTTCTAATGTATGTGAAAGATCATTTAGTCCTCTGATAACTTTTTTCATCTTAACCTTAGATCTTATATTTATACTTTTTTTTCTCTCACTTTTTTTCAGAGATTTCTTTGCTGATTTCGAATTTGGCATAGTTATTTTGAATTAAAATTATTATCTAATATCTGAATGTTATTACAATTTGCAGAAAATGTCAAATAGAAGTATCATATTAATATATCAGTATTTTATATTGACATAATAAAATGAATTTATGATTTCTTATATCAGGGGAAAAGTAATATTTAAAACGGAAAATTTTATAATAGTTTTAACTGGAAATGTTGGATATAAAGTTTTTGTTTTGTCTGAAATTAGCGAAATTGGACAGGAAATTGAGCTGTTTACCTATTTGAATGTGCGTGAAGATGCTCTAACTTTATATGGGTTTTTAGAATATAAAGAGCTTGAACTTTTTGAGCATCTGATTTCAATTTCAGGAATTGGTCCAAAGGCCGGTCTTAGTATTTTATCTTTAGCTGATCCTGAAACTGTCAAAGTTGCAATTGCAAGAGGTGATTCAAGTATTTTGACTCGTGTTTCAGGAATCGGAAAAAAGACTGCTGAAAGAGTTGTTTTGGAACTTCGAAACAAATTTTCTTCTTTAGAAAGCGATGATGTTTTGCAAGAGAAGAGCAAGGAAATAAATGATCACACAGATGTCATTGAAGCTTTGGTTTCTTTGGGATATAGTTCTCAGCAGGCAAAAAAGGCACTTGCCAACATTCCATCCGAAATTAAAGATGTAAGTGAAAAAATAAAAATGGCGTTAAAGAAATTGGGGAGAGGGTAGAATGTAATGATTAAATTTGTTGAAGTGATAATGTGTGATTGAGGTGAGACATTAAATGATAAAGTTTATTAGAGAGTTTATCATAATCTTCTTGTTCTTGATACAAAGTTACTATCTTTGATGTAAAATCTTAATAACTTATCTTTCCAGATTCCAGCATAATCCACGCCAATACGTTTGGATTTTTTAATTTGATTTGGTTTTATAATATCTCCAGTTTCAATCCAAAGTTTTTTGTCGAGAGTCAAGTCGTGACCATTTAGTTTTTTATCTATCTGAAATTCTCGACATAGTTTTGCGGGGCCGTTTGTTATAGGAACACAAGATTTTGTGTTCGTATGAGAGGGCATCTTTATTGGCTCCAATGCTCGAATCAAAACCGCACAAGGATTATTTTTTTCTTCAGTGACGACATTAAAACAGTGATACATTCCATATATAAAATATATATAAGCATGTCCTGCAGGTTCAAACATCACTTTTGTTCTTTCTGTTAAACCTTTTGCACTGTGGCATGCCAAGTCTTTTTTTCCCAGATAGCTTTCGGTTTCTACGATCTTTCCAATGTATAATTTCCCATTTATTTTTCTGCATAAAAATTTGCCAAGTAATTGTTTAGCAACTTTTGTAGTGGGTTGAGAATAAAAAGATTTATTCAATATGCTCATTTATTATTATAAATTATGAAGTATTTTTTATTTCTTTTATTTTCAAGTTTAGAATTAATATATGGAGAATGTGATCTATAAATCTTTCAAAATAAAAATCATTACACAAATCGCAAATATTAAAAACAGGATAATAGCTATATATAATTTATACTTTCTTTTCATAAATATGATTTTAATTAAATTATAAATTGTCATTTTGGAGAGAGTAAAACGACCGATAGAATTTCGTGTTATTATAAGATCCTATTTGCGTTTTGTGTGCATAGATTCGGGATTTCCACCCAAGGTGGATCAGCCATAAACTGACTTCACTTTGCTTATAATGACGCCAATTGTGTTATTGAAAGGAGGAGTCGTCTGACGATATGGCAATCCCAAGTCTTTGTAAACAAAGCTTTGTCTTATATGTTCATTCTATAATCTTTCCTTCTTAATTGCAAAGTATTTGTTTTTATTAAGATGTATTATAAAAGAGAAGCGTTTATTCTATTCATTATCAGGAGAATGTAAAAAATTGAAATAATAAACATATCTTTTCAGTTCAAATTACGATAAATCTTATCGTTTTGTATAAGAATTATTGACACATTTTTTTAAATTGGATAAAATAAAATTACAGTAATTAAGATTGATTTATGTTTACTCATAATAAAAACTTGTCATCATCATCCAGCTCATCTTACCTTGATGGACAGTTTTTATGTGTATGAGATTTAATATAAATTTTGATAGATAAAAGCGGTTCATCAGAAAAGATGGGCTGTTTTGTTTAGAAATTAAAACAAAAAAAATATGAGGTGAGAGATAATGGAGAATCAATTAACTAACAATATAAATGGGATTGACTTTTTAGAAAAATATTTTGAGATTCTAAAAAAACAAGGGCTTGATATTGAAAAAATGTTTCAAGAAAAAACAGGATCAACACATCCTGTTTTTTTATTTAAGACTTTCTTGTTTCTGTCATTTTGAAACAAGTTCAGAATGACAGGTTTTTAAAATAATGAGTTGAGGCAAGGAAGTTTTATTAAGATAAGTAATTCAATTGTTTATTCTTTCCTTTCTTCTAATTTTACTTTTACTTCTTTCTCTTCTCCTTTATGTAAAACTTTTAATGTAATTTCATCATCTGGTTTGAATTTTGCTATTGCTCTGTTGAGAGGGTTATCACTATCAATTTTTATTCCATTGATTTCCAAAATTATATCATTTTCGGTAAGTCCTGCTTTGTCAGCAGGGGAACCAGGAACAATTGCAAGATCGCTAATTTTTTCACCTCTTAAAATTAATGCTCCATAATTAATATCAAGATTATTTTCTTTTTTGATTGTCTCGTTTATTTGAACATACCTGACACCTATCCACGGTCTTACGATTTTTCCATATTTTTCTACACTTTCAATAATACTTTTTACTTCGTTTATTGGAATTGCAAATCCGATATTTTGAGCACCTGATGCGATTGCCGTATTAATTCCAATTACTCGTCCTGAAATATCTAATAGAGGACCTCCTGAATTTCCTGGATTAATTGAAGCATCAGTTTGAATTACATCGATAAGTTCTTCTGTACCTATAGATCCACCTGAAGCGATAATTGATCGCGAAAGACCAGAGATTACTCCCGTGGAAACTGTGTTGCTAAATTCTCCCAATGCATTACCTATAGCAATTGTTTTTTGCCCAACTTTTAAATTTGAACTGTCTCCAAGTTCAACAAATGGTAAATTTTCTGCTTCAATTTTCAAAATTGCAAGGTCGTTAATTGGATCGCGAGCAATTACTTTTGCATCATATTTTTCTTCGTTATTCATTAGAACTGTGTAGTCTGCATCATCAGAGCTTACTACATGTTTGTTTGTCACAATATAACCGTCTTTTGAAACAATAAATCCAGTTCCGCTACTAATTTCTTTTCTTTCTGTCTCGCCATTTTGAGAATTATCAGGGGTGGAAAAATCATCACCAAAAAATTCTCGAAAAAATTCGTCATCAAAAAATGGATTTCTGAATCTTTGAATTTTTGGAAGATCTTTGGAAGAAACTACATTTACGACGGCGGGTGAAACTTTTTCAACCGCAGAAACAACCGCAGATTCTTCTTCGGTAACACTGACAGTTTCTGTATTTGTGTTTATAATTTTATTTTCTTTGTTTTTTGTCTGATATTGAAAATACAACGAAGAGACAATACCGCCAGACAGCCCTCCAAAAAAAGTTCCAATTATAACTGAAATTGAAATAATCTTTTTTAGGGAATTTGTTTTTTTGTTTTCCATATATTTAAAATTATTTTTTAACAAAATTATTATATCAAAAATATAATCATTTGTTAATATATAATATGTTAATAATTTTCGTAGGATTTAATGCTTGACAATTTTGGAAAAATGTGTAATAGTGTAATGATTTCACATAAATTTATAAAAATGAAAAACTGGATAAAAGTTATATTTATTGGTTTTATTGTCTTGATATCAATAGCTTATGCTCCACAGACATTAGCTTCTATTTTGTTTGGAAATATTCAAGTTTCTGAAATTGAAGATGGAAAAGCAAAGGTTAAATGGAGTACTCCTGGACAATATACAAGAGGAGTCGTTTATTTTGGCGAAAGTTCTGATAATTTGAATAGAAATACTGGTTATAGTTTGAATAGTTATTATCATGAAGTTTTTATATCTGGATTATTAAAAAAGAAAACATATTATTTTAAAATTGTAGCAATTGATGTGGCTGGAAATGAAAAAGAATCATTTATTCAAAGTTTCTCTACAAATAGTATGAAAAGAGATGATTTAATTAAACCACAATTTGGGGAACAGAAAATTATGCAGATAACAAATAATGCAGTTGCAATTTATTGGACTACTGACGAAGAAACAAGCGCGATTATTCGTTATGGCACCGAAGAAGAAGGAATGAACAAGACTGCAAAAGCAAGTGGAATTTTAACCGAGCATGAGTTATTTATTTATAAACTTAAACCTGGAGAAAAATATCATTTGAAAATTATTGCAAAAGACAGGGCGGGAAATGAGACAAATGGAAAATTGCTTATTGCTAATACAAGTGATTACATTGGCGTTGCTTCAAATTTAATAATTTCAAATATTAATCCTCTCAGTTTTGATGAAGAGTATATTTTTTCCAGAAGAATTACACTTAAGTTCAAGACAAATTTAGTTGCAAAAGCCTTCATACAATATGGGACAACGCCTAGAAGATATAATAAGAAAATAATTATTTCAAAATCAAGGAAAAAAGAACATGAAATTTCATTATCAGGGCTTGAACCAAACACAACTTATCATTATAGAATAATCGCTTATGACAGTTTTTTTAAAAAGAAAATAATCACTCCAGAAATGACTTTTGTGACAAAATCTTTGGCAAAAAAAATCTCAAATGGATCAGTTGTTAAAGGTTCGGGATATAAAGTATATGTTATAAGTGGTAATGAAAAGTTTTGGATTGAAACTGCAGATGTTTTTAGCAAGCTTGGATATAAATGGGAATGGATTCAAACAATTGATGATGTTTTTTTGAAAGAATATAAAGAAGGAAAGAGTCTAAAAAACTATAGAACGCATCCTGATGGCGCTTTGATTAAATATCCAAATTCTAATACAGTTTATTTGATTGAGAATAGAAAAAAAAGACCCATCTCCTCAGCTGAATCATTTGTGAGAAATGGATTTAGTTGGGATCGTATTATTACAATATCAACAAGAGAAAGGTATAGAAACGGATTATATTTATAACTTATAACGGAAACATTTTGAATAAAAAATAATCCTTTATAAAAAAGGATTATTTTTAAATTGTAGTCCCTAGGGGAATTGAACCCCTGTTTTCAGGATGAAAACCTGATGTCCTAACCACTAGACGAAGGGACCAGAAATATGATTTAAAACGTTTGAATGATTTGAATTATCAAAATTATATATTCACTGCGGTATACTAACATAAACATATACATTTGTAAAGAGTTTAGCCTTGGTTATAAGTCACTTACTTATGTTATAATCATATTATATGCTAAAATGCAAATATAATAACAAAATTTAATAAAATGATTATTCTTTCAATTGAAACTTCATGTGACGAAACAGCTGTTGCTATTGTTAAATTTAATAAAAACAAGGTAGAAGTATTGGCAAACATTGTTTCATCTCAAATCAAGATGCACAGCAAATATGGTGGAGTTGTGCCTTCTTTGGCTTCAAGAATGCATCTGAAAAATATGATTCCAGTTTTAAAAAGAGCTTTGAAAAAGGCAAATATCAATTTAGATCAGATTGATTCTTTTGCGGTTACAAATGGTCCTGGACTAATTCCAGCACTTATGGTGGGCGTAAGTTGTGCTAAATCATTATCATATTTTTTTAATAAACCACTTATTCCAGTTCATCATATTGAAGGTCATGTTTATGCAAATTGGTTAAAGGTAGTTGACAATTTTAAACTTTGGAAACCAGAATTTCCTATTTTATGTTTAACTGTTTCAGGCGGACATACCCAACTTATTTTAATGAAGAAAGATTTGAACTATAAAGTGATTGGAGAAACAGTTGATGATGCGGTTGGTGAAGCATTTGACAAGGTTGCAAAATTATTAAATCTTGGATACCCTGGTGGTCCATTAATTGAAAAATTTGCAAAAATTGGTGACAAAAATAGGTTTAATTTTACAAGACCGATGATAAATAGTGGTAATTTCAATTTTTCTTTTTCTGGATTGAAAACTGCTGTTTTATATGAAACTCAAAAAGTTCAAAAAATGGATAAGAAATATAAGCAAGACATTGCAGCATCATTTCAACAAGTGGTAATTGATGTGTTGGTTTCAAAAACAATCAAAGCAGCTCAGAAATATAAAGTAAAAAATATTATAATTGGAGGTGGAGTTTCTGCTAACAGTGAATTAAAACGACAAATAAATGAAAAAGTTAATGAGGAATTATTTGGAGTTGAATTTCATTTTCCATCAATTGATTTGACAACAGATAATGCTCTTATGATTGCAGTTGCAGCATATAAACATATTGAAAGTAATAAAGGGATAGGAGACTGGAAAAGTGTTAAAGCAGATTCGAATATCAGATTAAAATATTAAATATCAAAATTGTCATTTTGAGGAGAAACGACGAAAGAATCTCGTAACTATTTAATTATAAATATAATACGCAATTAATTTACCTTGAATTACGAAATTCGATATATTTGTCAGCCTGAGCCTGCCTTTCGGCATACAGGCTTGTCAAAGGGTGGAAAATGCATCAAATTTATCATAGTTCGACAAGCTCACTATGACAAATTTAGCTATTTTGTAATTCAAGGAATTTAGAGATATTTAGATAGTCTTGCCTATCTGTCGTTGCAGTCCCAGGATTGATATAGATATAAAGTTAATAGTAACTTATGAAAATAATTGAAATTAAAGAAGATCAAAAAGAAGAGTGGAATAAATTTATAACTGACAATAATTCAGAAAGTTTTTTACAGTCGTTTGAATGGGGAAAATTTCAAGAAGCTATAGGAAAAAAAATATTCAGAATTGGCGTTGAATACGAAGGTGAAATTTTGGCTGTTGCTCTTTTGGTAAAATATGATTTGCCATTTGGAAAAAGATATTTATATTGTCCGCGTGGTCCAGTTTTCAAAAACATTGAAGCTTTTAAAATATTGTTTGATGAAATAAAAAAAATTGCTAAAAAAGAAAAAAGCCTATTTTTGAGATTTGATCCGCCATTGGTACAGTATAATGAACAAAGAATATTGAACCAAAAATACATTTTAAGTTTTAAAAAGACACCGTTTGAAATTCAACCTAAGGATACATTAATATTAGATTTAAACAAGTCAAAGGATGAACTTTTAAAAGAAATGAAACCAAAGACACGCTATAATATTCGACTGGCTTCCAAAAAAGGAGTCAAAATAATTTCAACTTCAAACTATGAAAAATATTTTCAAAATTTTTGGGACTTAACAGAAGAAACTTCAAAGCGTGATAAGTTTGTTTCTCATGGCAAGGATTATTATTGGAAAATGCTTGAAAATTTGAGTAAGGAAATTTGTTATTCTGAATTTATTCCAGAATCTATTAAAAATAAGGATTTAGATAGTTCTAAGTTTACAAGACAAGGGTCGGAGAAAATAGAAAAGATTGGTGGTTTCAAAAAAAAGATCCTGAATCAAGTTCAGGATGACAGTATGTATTTTGATAATGATTTTGGCAATAACGAAAACAAACAAAATCTTCATGCCAAATTATATCTGGCAAAATTTGAAGAAAAAATTATTGCCTCAAATATTGTTTTATATTTCGGTGATTTGGCAATTTATCTTCACGGAGCATCATCAAATGAACAGCGCAATCTCATGGCTCCCTATCTCCTGCAATGGCAACAAATTCAAGATGCAAAAGTTGCGGGATATAAAAAATATGATTTTTGGGGAATTACTATCGCTGGTGAAAAAGAAAGTTGGCAGGGGATTACGAAGTTTAAAAAAGGTTTTAGTGGCGTGGAAAAAAGATATATTGGTGCCTACGATTTAGCAATCGATAAATTAGTATATAATTTATATCAAACAGTGAAAAAAGTTAAGAGAAGTTGCCATGCAAAATCATAGCTCTGTTTTCTTAGGAAGTGTAATTAATATATTACAACATTGCTTATTTTTAGAAAAACCAATTAACTTGTTAAACTATAAAAATGGAAATTACTGTTAAATTGTTTTTTGTACTTTTCATAGCCTTGCTTCCTAGCCTTTTTTGGTTGAGAGTTTTTTTAAAAGAAGATTATCGAGAGCCCGAGCCAAAAAAGTTAATAGCAACTTTTTTGACTTTGGGAATTGTGGCTGCACTAGCAAGTCTTGTTGTGGAGATTATTATTTCAGATATTTTTTTGGGAGACATCGTAATTAGAATAGATGAATACAGTTTTGATGAAATTTGGACCGGCGGCAATATTTTGAAAATTGTGTTTGTTAATTTTTTTGTGCCTCCCATAGTGGAAGAATTTTTTAAGTGTAGCATGGTGAAAAAAGTCGGAATGAAATCTTTGCACTTCAATCAAATCATTGATGGAATGATTTATGCGATTGCGGTCGCTCTTGGATTTGCTTTTATGGAAAATTTTGTTTATTTTATGGAATATATTCAAGAAGGAGCAGATGCCTTAGCCGGCGTTTTTATTATAAGATTTCTGGCCAGCACTTTACTCCATGCTCTTGCCACAGGTACTTTTGGTTATTATATAGCCAAGTCTAAATTTTTACCTCCACAATTAGCGAAGAACGGTTTTTTGAGTTCTAAGCAAAAATATATTCTGAAGGGTTTTGTTTTGGCAGTTGTAATTCACTTTGTTTTTAATTTTTTATTAATTTTTGGATTTGCACAATATAGTATACTTATTTTACTTTTTATTGGATTATCTTTTTTTGAAAAAATGCGAAGCTCTGAATCGCAATCCTATTGGTATTCGGAGAAGAAAGGCGAAGATTTGTAAATAAATAATTAAAAAAAACTGAGCTTGATTTTATAATATCTACAATAAATATTAAAATAAAAAAATGGAAAATGAAGTCTATCACAAAGAAAACTTCACAAGAGAGAGTTTTGATTCACAATATAATTCTATAGATAGCCAGCAGATAAAAAATCCTTCAATTCAAGTGTTATTAAGCCCCAGGGAAATATTGCGAAAATCGTGGTTTTTATATAGATCAAAATTTAAAACTTTATTAGGGCTTTCAATTATTAAGTCAATGGGATCACTAATTATTATAATAAGCACACCAATTTTATATGTTCTTTTTTTATATTTAATACCGTTTTTGAGTTTAGAAAAATATAGAGAAGCAACTATTATAAATATATTAAATTTGATTTTTATTGTGATGATTTTACTCTCTTTCATTGTAATGATTTGGTTTGTTATGTGGAATCAAGTTGCTATAATTTATGCAATCAGAGATAGCGAAGAAAATATTAATATCAAAGAATCATTCAAGAAAGGTAGGCCGAAAGCAAAGCAAGCACTTGTTATTTCATTATTGACTGGTTTTATAGTTAGTGCGGGTTATGTACTGTTTTTTATACCAGGCTTAATTTTTTCAATTTGGTTCACTTTCGTTCTGTTTGTTGTAGTTGAAGAAGAATATAAAGGTATGGCGGTGCTGTTGAAGTGCAGAGAATATATTCGTGGTTATTGGTGGAAAGTCTTTTGGAGAAATTTGTATATCGGAGCTATTATAATTGGTTTAGAAATTTGTTTTATAATTTTAGAATCAACTTTTTTGTTTTTCAAATTACCAATTCTTGGAGACATAGTTAGTTTAGCAAATGGAATTATCATCGTTATTATCGCTCCACTGGTAATAATTTATCAGTTTATTTTGTATAAAAATATTAAAGCGATTAAAGGAAATTTTGTTTTTATACCTTCTCACAGTTTAAAAATTAAGTTAATTATTGCCAGTATTCTTGGCAGTATTTTGGGAATCTTAATAGTATTTCTATTATTGTATTTTCAAATAAATTTGGACAATTTAGAGAATATAAAAGCTCTACAGGAGAAGTAAGCATTAGCAATGAAAATATAACTGCAGCTTATGATGCCGAAGCTGTATTTGAAAATGATTTGGCTGCAATTTAAATTCAAATAATAAAATCAGATGATAATTGGAAAATTAGAGGATTTCAGATATGGCCAATTTCAGATTTAGATGATTTGAAAAGAGAAAATATTAATCTTGAGCAAAGAAATCAATATTTTAAAGATCTTAGTGAGATTAAAAATTTATGGAGCGGGGAAAACTATCAGCAATCCTTGGATAAAGCCATTGAGGTATTGCCAAATGCACAAACCAAGAAGGAAAAAGCGTGGGCTTACTAAATGATGTGGTCAACCAAATAGCATCAGTTTCTTCTTCCTCGTCTTTGCCAATTGATTTGAAGCTAGGAAATTATTATGGATATGTCTCCAGTGACGGGAAAAATTTTCAATTGACAGCAAAACTGGAAAATATGAATGACCCGGACTGTAGTCCAGATATAATAAATTTGTGTATATATAAGTTACAATCTGATTTATAAAAAAGCGAAAAAGATGAATTTCAGATAATAAAAAACAGACCTATTTTTAAAGCCTGTTTTTTTGTATTGAAAAGGTTTTTTTAAAAAAATTTAATCAACAAAATTGTCAGAATAAATCCCAAAACACCTCCTGCCAAAACTTCTAAGGGTTTGTGCCCAACTCTTTCTCTTAAGATTGGATAATTATCCTTCTTAATTCCGGGAATTTCTTGAATAAGTTTGTTGACGATTTTTCCATTTTCGCCAATATTCATCCTAATTTTAACAGCATCATGAATTACGATAAAAGCAAAAACTATGCTAATCGTGAAGGTTGATGAATTTATGCCATCAAAATAGGCCATGCAAGTTGCCAGAGATGTAACAAATGCAGTGTGTGCAGACGGCATATGTCCGGAGATAAAAAGGTATTTTACCTCTATTTTTTTATGTCTAAAAACCGATAAAACAAATTTCATTACTTGGGCAATTGTGCCTACAATTATGGGAATAATTACTATTGGATAAATCATTATTTTATTATATTTAATTATATTTATATTATAGCATTTTTTAAATAAAATAAAAAGGATCTAAGTGTCATTTAGGGCAAAACTTTGTAGTTTTTTCTCATATTTTTATATGAGATTTATTAATTTAACAAATGTTTGTGAATTTATTAATTTTGTAGTATAATATATAAGCAAAGCAAACATATCGGATATCCGATATCGGATAGAAACAAGTAATAAGTTATTTGCTATCTTTGGTATGTAACTAATTAAAAAATTTTTATGAAAAATGATGATAAAATTATTGGTTATATCTCTCTTTATGAAGCTGCAAAGTTGACAAATTATTCTCAAGAATATATTAGTCTACTTTGTCGTCAAAAGAAAATAGAAGCGACAAAAATTGGTCGAAATTGGGTGATAAAAAAAGAGTGGGTTGAGGACTATATAAACAAGACAAATGGAAGCGGGAAAAATGTTATTCCTGTAAAAATTAAAAAGAATATTGAGATCAAAGATGATGCAATTATTTTAAAAGAACGAATAACAAAAAATGAAGCAAAGTGTGAAGTAGATTCTGTTGAGACAGAAAAGATGTTTGAGAGAAAAGATACGAAAGATAATATCATTCAATTAGGGACGGAAAAAGAAATTATAACTGACAAGATAATTCCTGTGAAAGAGAAAATGTTGCCCGAAGTATATGCTGAGAAGGAAGAAGATTTTAATTCTATCCAATCTTTTGTTTCTGGAAAAATCAAGAAACAACTTTCTTTTTATGAAAAGTTTATAGCAGTTAGTTTTGCAACCGTTTTTGTTGCTTTTAATTTTGTGATATTTCAATTTTGGAGTCCTGTTTTGAACGATTCACTTTTGAAGGTTCATAAAAATTTTAATATAGAAAAAGTAGCAAACAGTATTCATAATATATTTTATTTAAAAAATAATATCAAAATTGATAAAGAGAAAGAAATTGGGAGAGTGGCTGGGGTTAAGGATTCAATAGAGTATAAAAAAGAGAGTACGGAAATTAGCATTGAAGAAGATAGTAAAAATGGAATGGTGGTTATTCCTTTGGATGGCGACATTAAATCGCAGGAAAATATTGATTTGATAAATAAAATAAACTCAAGTTTTTCAGACGATGTAGTTGTTGATCCATTTGAAGATGGTGTTAGTGGAGTTATCACTTCATCTGATAATTCCGAAGATAATTATTTATATCTGATGGTTCCGATTAGTGAGGAATAAAAAATCTTATATATGATTTATGAAAATTAAAACAAAAATAATTACAATTTCTGTTATATCAATCTTTTTGATTTTTCCGTTCGGAAAGGTTATTAGTATGCAAAGTACGAATTATAAGATTGAAAAAGATTCAATAAATTTTGGAGGAACTGATGATGGACAAAGTACAAATTATAATTTGGATGACACAATGGGAGAAGTCGGAACTGGACTATCCGATAGTGCAAATTATCAAATGAAAGCAGGATATCGGCAGATGGAAGAAAATGCTGTTTTAACCTTTGCCATTCGCAACACAGCAGAAACAGCTGATACAAATGCATGTGCTCTTGGAACGATCACAACAGCTGCAGTGTCATTTTGCAGTTACAGACTTAAAGTTGGAACAAGCACTACTGCTGGATTTCAAATTGGACTTTGGGCAGATGACCAACTTAATCAAGCAACAATAACAATTGATATAGATGACATTATAGAAAATGGAACAGTCACAGCAGGAACAGAGGGTCATGGAATAACCGTTGCACCTCCAACAGATGCAGGAACAACTGGAACAGCAACTGTGTGGACAGAACAAGATCCATTTAACGATGATGACACTCCAATTCCAGTAGGTGAAGCAAATATGGATGTAATTTTTGCAAGTGATGGAACTCAAGATGTTGATATGGGGGGAACAGGCAATCTTAATGGAACAACTCTCATCACTCATAAAGCTGCAGTTTCAACTGCAACTCAAGCTGGAAGCTATGATCAAGTTGTAACATATTCTGTTTCAAGTATTTTGTAGTTTTATGGATTTGTAGCAATTGGATTATATAAAATTTGCGATTATTGAATGATTTGGAAGTAGATAAATTTTAAATAAATAATTATGAGAAAAAAAATAATAGGATGTTTTGTGTTTCTTGCAGTATTTTTGTTGTTTGGTGAGGTGGGGGCAGTTTCTATCTCTCCTCCTGTTATAGAAATTGATGTAAATCCTGGAGATCAAATTGAAAGAACAATTAAAGTTAACAATGAAACGGAAAAGGAAAGAACTTATATTGTTGGTGTTAAGAAATTTGAGATGATAGGAGAAGAAGGTTATCAAAAATTTATTCCAATTGAAGAGAATAATGATGATTTTGGTTTAACTAGTTGGATTAAATATAATGAAACAAAAATTGTAGTTTCTCCAAAAAGCTCAAAAGAGTTTAAGTTTACGATTGATATTCCATTGAGCGCAGATCCAGGAGGACATTATGCTTCGGTATATTTTAGTACTGGAGCAGAGAATGTTGATAATGATGCAAGTTCTGCAGTAGGAGTTCAGGCACAGATAAATTCATTGATTCTGTTTAGAGTTTCAGGAGATGTTGTGGAAAAAGCTGAAATTGAGAGTTTTGATTTGGAGAATGGAAAAATTTTGTTATATCATCTTCCTGTCAATTTTGTCTTTAGAGTTAAAAATGAAGGTAATGTTCATATTATGCCCATAGGAAATATTGAGATTAAAAATATGTTTGGCAAGAAAGTTGAAGTTCTGAATGCTAATCCAAAAAATAATCGAGTATTGCCAGAGAGCATAAGAAAGATTGAATCTCAATGGGGGAGCGATGAGAAAAATATGCTTGAAGGTGGTTTTATTCAAGAGTTGAAAAATGAATATAGCAATTTTGCTTTTGGAAAATATAGTGCTCGTTTGGATGCAGTTTATGGAAATGGAAATCAAAATTTGCTTTCTGGAATGATTATATTTTGGATTATTCCGTGGAGATTAATTTTGGTTTTTGTTATAATCTTTGTCTTTTTATTGTTTGGAATTGTAATTTTGATTAAAAAATATAATAAATGGGTTGTTAAAAAGCATTTACATTCTGTGTAATTTATTGTAAGTGCTTTTTGAGATTATTCAGTAGAATTATGTAGATGAAAAAGATATGTTTAATATTAATTTTGTATCTTCTAGTTGTATTTTATGCAACAGATGTTTCGTATGCTATAGATGATCAGATAAATGTCACTGCAAGCGTTCCTTTGGAAGATTCAGGAAGCACGGGAGGAGGAGCGGTTCATATTTATGATACAACTCCACCACAAATTTTTGATGTGAAAGTGAGTGAAATTTCATTTTATAGCGTAATGATTTCTTGGCAGACAACCGAAAATGCTTCTGCCTATCTGCATTACGGAAAAACACTTTCATATGAAATTGAAAATTTCCAATTACATCCAGAGAGTATTACCTCTCTTCATAAAATTAAACTTGAAAATTTAGAAAAGGGAACTAAATATTATTTTCAAATTAACTCATTAGATAGCGCGGGAAACCAGAGCATTAAAGATGGATATGAATTTGAAACTTTGTCAGAAATTCAAATTATTTCAGATGTCAGTTCTTTCACAGCAAAATCACAAGTAGAAAAAATTGTTTTAGATTGGGAAAATCCACAAGATAATAATTTTTCTGGAGTTCAGATAAATAGGAGTGTTGATTTTCCGTCATTGAGTCCCCAAGAAGGAGATGTCATTTATTCTTCTGATGGAAATCATTTTGATGATGTAAATATTGAGGATGGAATCAAATATTTCTATACAGCTTATTCGTATGATGATAGTGGAAATTTTTCTTCAGGAACCTTCGTTTGGGCTTTTGTAAATTTTGAAGATAAACCTATACCACCAAAACCACCAATAATTATTCCTCCTGATGTTGAAAATTTTGAAATTATTGTTGAAGGAAAAAAATTTGTCGTAAGTTGGAAAAATCCATTGAATGAAAATTTTAAAGAGATTGAAGTATATAAAAGTGAAAATTTTCCAGCTTTCAATCCAGGAGAAGGGGAATTGATCTACAAAGGAAAAGATATTTATTTTGAGGACCAAGAAATTAAAGAAGAAATGATTTATTATTATACAATTTTTGCAAAAGACAAAGATGGAAATTATTCGTTGGGAAAAACTGAGAGTGGAACTTTAAAAAAAGTTAAACCAGCCTTAATTGAAAAAATCAGTATTGATGATGCAAGTTTTATCATTCAAGACAAGGCATTACTTTTGCCTTTTGATGAGAATAACAGAATTCATGTTTTTCCCGAAAATGAAATTGGTTTATATTACAATTCTGAAAATTTACCAAAAACGCTTAAAACGATTTTGCTCACGATTGGAAGATCTTCATATATTTTAAAACCTGATGGAAAGAAAGAATTTTATAGAACAAAATTTATTTCACCTTCAAATCCTGGAAGTTATAAGATGACAATTTCAGTGCTTGATTTCAAAAATGGAAAAATATTTCAAACAAAAGCAGTGCTTGTTGTTGACGATTATGGAGAAGCAACTGGAAGACCGTCTGACCTGGATTTGGTTATTCTGAGAATTAAAAATTATATTGGAATTTCCGCTCAAGAAAGACATTTATTACAAAATGCAAAAATAACTTTATATGAATTTGATGATGATGAGAATTGGATTATGTGGGGCAGTGAGAAATTTAATCAAAAAAATCCACAAATAACTAATTCCAATGGAAATTTTGGATTTATGGTTCCAAATGGAAAATATAAAATCACTGTAGAAAAAGATAATTATATTTCAAAAAGTGAAATAATTGAAGTTGAAAATAATATTATAAACAACAAAATTGAAATTAAAGAAAAAAATAATTGGCTGGTTTTGATTATTGTTATTGTGATATTATTTTCAGGTTTGATTATAAGAAAGAAGCTGAAAAAAATAAAAGAAAAGAAACGGGAATAAAAGAAATTGTTTGTTACTCTAAATGGAGTGAAGAATTCTGAAATAAAGTGTGATATTTTTTGACAGGCCTGTCTGCCGATAGGCAGGCTCAGGACTGACAAGCCTATGTCATTCAAAGCGAAGCGTGGCAATCCCGAAACTACGTCATCTGTCTTTGCGAGCGAAGCGTGGCAATCCAGAAATTAAATTCATAAAGTTATAATGTATCATTTTGTGAATTTAGACTCGAGATTGCTTCGTCGTTCCTCCTCGCAAAGACAATAAATAATTTTAATAAACAAAAATAATAAATATTCTTCAAGTTTGTAGGGAAATTACTGACTTATTTCTCGATAAACTCAAATAATATTTGAAAAAAGATTTTCATGAATAAATCATTTAGAACAATTTTATTCTCAATGGTTATCCTAATAATATTAGGTGGTTTTTCGGTTGCAAAAAATTCAAAAGCTGCAATTAAT
>JARGGI010000015.1 GCA_029210775.1 Patescibacteria group bacterium
TAATCCAAGGGATTATATAATTAAGAGATAGTTTTTTAATATATTTTTCATAACTATCGTAATCATATATATAATTATCAATCTGATATATCATAGTGGCGTGCGAAGCAGTTGTTTTTCCGCAAGGCTCAACAACATCACTTTTCCAATTGCAAGTTGGAGAGGCAATCTGAAGAGGAGCCTGCCGTAATTGTCGTTTAATATTTTCAATTTCATCTTCCTTGTATGATGTTAATTTGTTTTGGTATTCCCATTCATAAGCAAAATCAAAATAATCTAAAATCTTTTTCGCCTTGTCTTTTAATTCTTGTGGTATTTCTTGATAATAATCATCCCAATCAAATATAGGAGTTCTTTGGTCTCTCGGATATGCCCAATCACTCTCTGGTAGAAGTCCGCCGTGTTTTATACTATCCCATACCTTTTGTAGATAATTTCCTTTGCGTGTTGTGCCAGACATCTTAGCGGTAAATCTATCAGAAAATTCAAATTTATTATTGATAATATATCCTAATTCTGTTAATTCTTTAATCGCAATTTCTGGTATTTTATTTGTTGCAAGCAAAAAGTTCAATTGCGTTTCAATAATATTAAGAGCAGAAAAAGTTACACACGCCATCGTATCAAAATAAACACTATGTTGTCTTTCTTCTGTTGGAAGATATAATGTCCAATTATCACATAAATCTTCATAAGGGAGTGTTCCTGCGATATAATCTGCCTCTTGATATTTAATTATTATTCCTGTATTTTTCATTTTTTTCACCTCTCTTTCTATTTTTATACCTATTTTATACCTATTAGTTATTATATTAGGTTAGTTAGGTGTTATTTTAAAAGATTAAATTTCAAAGTCACAATTTAAATCACCACCAACTTTAAGATTATCAGGGAGTGATTCTAATTGGTTGTCAGGACAATTTAAATTACCACTAACCTTAAGATTTTCAGGGAGTGATTTTAGTTGGTTGTGGGAGCAATTTAAATCACCACCAACTTTAAGATTATCAGGAAGTGATTCTAATTGGTTGTGATGACAATATAAATCACCACCAACTTTAAGATTATCAGGGAGAGATTTTAATTGGTTGTCAGAACAATATAAATCACCACCAACTTTAAGATTATCAGGAAGTGATTCTAATTGGTTGTGATGACAATTTAAATTACCACCAACTTTAAGATTTTCAGGAAGTGATTCTAATTGGTTGTGATGACAATATAAATCACCACCAACTTTAAGATTATCAGGGAGAGATTTTAATTGGTTGTCAGAACAATCTAAATTACCACCAACTTTAAGATTTTTAGGAAGTGATTCTAATTGGTTGTGATGACAATATAAATTACCACTAACTTTAAGATTTTCAGGGAGTAATTTTAACTGATTATCAGAGCAATGTAAACCACCACCAACTTTAAGATTATCAGGGAGAGATTTTAATTGGTTGTCAGAGCAATATAAATTACCACCAACTTTAAGATTTTCAGGAAGTGACTTTAATTGATTGTAGGGGCAATATAAACTACCGCCAACCTTAAGATTTTCAGGGAGGGATTTTAGTTTGTTGTTAGAGCAATATAAATTACCGCCAACTTCAAGATTATCAGGAAGTGATTTTAGTTGGTTATCAGAACAAATTAATTCACCATCAACCTTAAGATTTTCGGGGAGTGATTTTAATTGATTGTAGGGGCAATATAAACCACCATCAAAAACCAACCAACCATTTTTAATTTCTCCGCCGAATTTTTCTTGAAAGTCTTTTTGTGTCATATATTTATTTTTTTAATTAAATTATTAAATTATTACCTTTTTCACCTCTCTTTTATTTTTTTGATTTTATTAAAAATCTAAACTCTTAATAAGTCTATCTGCATAATCTTTATATGCTCTTTGTTCTGACAAACTATCTAAAAACACCACCTTGCCATATTTCGCTTCGTATATATTTTTATTGTATTTTTTTTCTTGAGATTTTTTTATTGCATTGTTAAGTGCCTCAAATACTAAATCGTCAATCATATATTTATATTAAAATTCTAAAATAATTGTTTTTGCTTATTTGTTCCCAATAGATTAAGTATTTTCATATTATTTTAAGAGATTAAACGAAGTTTTTAAAAATTGGATAAGGGGTTGCATTGAACCCCTTATTTAATTTCTCTCTACTTCTTTTCTTGCTTCATCAAATAATTGATGAATATCTGCGACTGGATAACCGCACTCTGCGTTTAGCTTTTTTGCTATGCATTCGTGCTTTTCCAACATTTTAAGTTGGAATTTCTTGTTTTTATGGTCGCAAATTGCAGGGACAATTTCGTACAGAACAACATTCAGCCTTGTTTTCTTATCCAAATTCATCTCTTTACCTCCCTTTGATATTCTTTTTCCATATCACTTGGTAAAAACTTATTGGCAAGTATTTTCATAGCATTGATTGGATGTTCATCCCCTACGAGAATATGCCAAGCTCTGTGTTCCTTGTCTGTTACTAATTTTATTTCTGAATTTCCATTCCTCCATTTCTTTGGATATGTATGATGTCTACTTAATTTCATCTAATCTTCCTCCTATATCTCTTGACCTTGAACAGTATAAGCACACGCCTAATTCCATTCTCTTTCTACCGCATTCTGCATTGCATTCCAAACCGATAAAGTCTGATACATACTCTAACATTTCTATCACCTCCAATAATTTTTACATAAAACTTTCATAATGAAATCGCATATTTTTCTGTGTGAACAATACAAACAGATTATTTTCATTTTACCACCTCCAATTATTTAAATAATAAAAAAGTACCATTAAATGCCTTTAAGTTTGTCTTGATATTCAACCTTAGTTTCTAACATTCTGCAATTCTTGGGTCAAGCATTTGATTTTAATGAGCCTTTGTAGGTTGTTAAGGGTGTCCTCCTACCCTTGGCGAGAAGTTCGGCTTTACTCACCGATTTAAAGCTTCTCGCTCCTTAACAGCCTACAAATATTTTAAATTTTTAAAGAACTATCCTTGTTTCCAAGTGGTATAAAAAACAAAAGTAATCAGAATAAAATTTAAGAAAGCAAAAATTAAAGTATTGTGTGTATCTAAAGTATAACCGCCAAGACTTCTACTTATATCGTAAAGACCAAAAATTAAATCAAAAAAATACATAGAAAAAAATAGGGCTAAAGACAGAATACTTAATGACCTTTTTAATGTAAATGCAACTATATAAGATAAGGCATTACAAAAAGAAATTAATGTCGCTAAAATTATAAAAACTAAAATTATTGTCTGCATTTATTTGAATAAATTATTTAATTCTCCATTTAATATTAATCTTATTATTGAAGTCCCTCCAACGGCAATAAAAAGAGCCGCAGCCAAATATTTTATCCATTTCATTAATTCATTCTTAATATCCTTAAGTTCTTTTTGCATTTCTACTGTTCGCAAATTATGAAGAACGAAATTGTCATTCATCTTTTTAGTATTAACCTCTAAATTCTCCGATACCTTTAAGAGAGATTTTGAAATATTATTATTATCTTCTTGACATTTAACACTTCTCTCTAAAAGTATCTCATATTTTGTTTGCATAGTTTATTGATTAAAGATTTAAGCCTCAGCTTCCCATAATATGAAATGTGTCCCTGTCGGTGTTCCAGATTTTGTCCAAGTTATAATAATGTTTGTTGCGTCAAAAGATAATACTCCTATCTGATAATTTGCACTTGAGCCGCTTATTATTTTTAAAGTGCTACCAATAACCTCAACAGTATAATTACCATCAGATAGAACACCTATAACTGATGTAGTTGTTCCATTATATACTAAATCTAAATAATAATGTGTTCCTGTAGTTGAATTATGCACTTTCGTAAAATGGAGTTTTATTTTTTTTGGAGTTTTACCTAATCCGTGAGCTATATTTTGTATTCCACTTGCGTCAGCTAAATTTTTTGACGTTGTTCCACTCATGTATTTTGGTTTTTCTTCTTTCAAAATTATCAATTCTGTAGAACTAATCGCCCTACCAACTAAAATTGTTGCTGTTCCTTTTGAAGTTCCTATTGTTTTATTATTTTGAACATAATAGCTTGAGCCAACTGTAAGTCCTGTAAAGCCATTTACTATACCGTCTGTTTGCACTGTAATGGGGTTAGCGTCTGTGCTATTTGTTATAGCAAATCCGATAAAATCTAATTTAGTAGAATCATCAGCATCACAAGCGTATATTTCACCATCAGACGCTTTTACAAAAACTGCCACTGGCAAAGTAGCCCCATTGATAGTTTCGCCTGCATTATAACTGCCTGCTATTATATTTTGATTTAATTTTGTTGCTGTTAATTCCTCACCAGCGGCAAACTGTTTTCTCGACATATTTTTATAAGTTAGATAATAAAAGTTTATTCATACCTATTATTTTTAACTGCCTATTAGCTCCGTGATACTGCCTATGTTCTTTTCCATTTTTGAATAAATACAGATTTTCTACTCTATCATCATTTTTTATGTAATTTATGTGGTGTATTATTTCTTCTTTCTTTAATTTTCTGCCTAGCTTTTTTTCTGCTACTACCCTAGCTCTTTCTATCCATCCGTTTTCTGTTTTTATTATAGCATACCCTTGCGTATCATATTTTATATCTCCTATCTTTCTCCAACGAGGATTATTCTCTCCTAACCATCTTTTGCTTGCTTTTTGCCAAACATTAACCATATGATCCATTTTCCCTGTTTTATAAGCATTTATTGTTTTTTCACTATGATTTCTTAAAGCAATATTATTTATTTTTAATATTTTATTTATGGTGGTATAACTTACATTATACTCTTTTCCTAAAACTAAAGTGCTACTTCCTTCTTGATATTTTTTACAAATATCCTGTTCTTTCTGTATTTGTTCTTTTAACCTATCAATGTTAGTTTTCTCTTGCATAGTTTTAAATTTAATAATTAACTATGCTTTAATTATATTATACTTATAATCTTTTGTCAATTTATTTACAGTTGAATAGAGTAGTCAATCGTTAAACTTTCTGTTGCACTCTTCGTAATAGGCAATTCAACTGTTTCTGGGTCTGCTATTCTACTAAATAATTGTCCTGTATTTACTCCTGCCGCTCCATCAATAAAATGTCCAATCTCGTTATAAGTGCCAGTCGTTTCAGTAGCAGTAAAAAAAGTGGATATATAAGCGTTAGAAGTTGAATAACTACCGGAACTAATTTGTTTTCTAAAAACTTCCACGCCAAGAGTAGTATCACCTACCGTGGAAGCTGTTGCATCAGTTCCCAGAGCACAATAATTGATCTCACCGGAGAAAGTAACATCTCCTATCAATAACCTCGCTAAAACTGTCCGTCCTGCTGTTGTCACTATATTTTCTAACACTACTTTTCTCGTTCCAAATTTTTTATACAACTCTTCTTTTAATTTCATATATCCCGCGTGATTTCCTTTTTCACTCGCTTCTTTTACTCTTTTTTCTAATTCTCTTGCCTCGTCTGTTTTTATCTCGCAAAAAGACAAAAGAGCTTTACCTTTAATTTTAATTAAATCTTTCATATATATTTATTTAATTATTAACTTGCTAATAGGCAACTTCTTGTTGCTCTTGGCACTCTCTTCCTGTCGGCTGCGCCTGTTGGTGAATATGCTCCAGCTACCCATATGGGAGGATCATCAATTCCAGCATTGAGTAGGCTTTCTGTCGGAATATTTGTTTCTAAAAAAGTTCTCACATACTGATTTATATTCATTGCTTCGACTACACTAATAATATCAATACCTTGAATATCTACAATCGTGTCTAACACCTCATTTTCTTGTCTCATCACTCCGATCCGCTTTTCAACTTCTGCTATCTGCTTTTGAAGAAAATCTATAATCCCCAGTGTTCTTTGCGTGACCAAATTTATCTTATATTCAAAATTGTTTCCACTGTCAATAATTGTAGTCTGTATTTTATTTACAATAAAACTCTTATTTTCGTTAAGGATATCTGAATAAATATTTATTCTCATACCGGATTTTAATCCAGTCGTGTATGTAACAAACGACGCCTCTTCTAATTTATTCGCATAGTCAGTCATTTCCGCTTGAGCTCTCATACGCGCCGCCTCCTTTGTTTTAATTTTTTTATCCACTATTCTAAACTCATACTTTCCGTTAGCGGCTACGGAAGCATTATCTTGCGCTTTAATGAGAACCACTATGAGAGGCGATCCCGTTACAACCACATCTCCACTTGCCGGCGCGGTCTTGAATTTGATGATCTTCTCGTTGTAATTCCAAAGACAATCATAACTGTCTTCACTATCTATAAAATCAACTCCTACTGTTTGAGCAACACCACCAACTGTAACCGACGGCTCTATATCGTATCTGTAAGGCAATTTGAAAATATTTGTCGTTCCGTCGCCAGAACCAACTTTATCCGCTCTGCTTGATCCAACATATTCTCCACCTCTCACATATATCGTATTCCGAAGCTGACTGTCATCAATTTTTATTTCTAAGCTGTTATCAACCGCATAACCATTCGTATCAGTAATATCCCAAGGAGCAGTTTCTCCGATCGCTTTACTGAAAAAGTGAATATCTTTGTTATAATCGACATACCAGTCATAACCGATGAGCTCGGCCAATTCCTGCAAGGCCTTTGAGGGCTGAACATAATCAAATTTAATGAACTCTATCGTTATTCCTGTCACCGCTACATTAATTTGCGTAAAACTTCCATCAGTATAATTTGTAAGAATATCGTTAATAATATACTCCGGACTTTTGTTTTCATAGTCTGTAGGAACCAATTGTCTATCCAGTAAGTGCGTATAATCTTTAACCTCTACTTCATATACGCTAGTATAAATTCCTTCTCTCTCTTTTTTGATTTTACTTATCACTCCACCAAAGATTTTTGTTGCTCCATCATATACCTCTATTTCTTCGGTGACTTGAGGTCTATAACTTCGTGTTCCAAATTTTTTTAACTTAAATTTTAATACATCAACTTGCGATGTAAGATTTTCCTCTTTTAAAAAACTACCTTTTTCTATAAGTTGTGTGATATCTAAAGTTGGATTTAATTTTTGAACTGTTATCATATATCATATTCGTAATTGATTTTTCAATTTGCCAATAATCATATCACCAATTTCTTCTGCTACTGACTCTGACAAATATGTTCCGCCATTTATGTTAACTGTTATTCCTCCAAGTCCGTTTGAGCTGTTCAAAGGAACTACTGCCTCCGCTCCTGCTTCACCGATCATAGCAATCGTTGGTCTAGTCACAATTCCACCACTTGCAAGATGTGGTATTCTTACTGAATTTAGTCCTCCTTGTATCACACCACCAATCCCTGCTCCAATATTACTAATACTAATTTGTTCTTTTATTCTTTTAAGAGCATCTTTGGCTTCCCATATTTTCAAAATCATATTAGCTAAAGAATCTGTCACATTATCAAATGTAAGTTTTACATCTTCCCACATTTGTTTCATAACTGGAATTGACTCTATCAGAACAGGCAAAATTTTATTTCCTAAATTTATCAATTCTGCATTCAATTGATTTTTTAGTATTTGATACTGCGCACTTGCCGTTTCGTTTTGTTTTATCATTGCTTTGTCCATTGCATTCGTGCTAGCTATCATATTATTATGTATTTCAGCAGACACAACACCTGTATCGTTCAATAACATCATCACTGCATTTAGTCCTTCAACTGATCCAAACATTTTTGCGAGTTCTGACTGATTTCCTCCGACTGCATCTGATAATATTTTTATAGTTCCTGACAATCCTTTCTCACTTATTATCTCAGATAAATTCTCGCCTGTTATTCCGACCTTTTTCATAGCCTCTTCCATATCCGCCGTAGGTTTTAATAAATTTGACAATACAGCTCTTTGTTGTGTATAAGCGACGGATGCTTGCATTCCTGACTGTGTCATCGCCGCCGTCGTCGCCATTAAGTCTTCAAACTTTAATCCTAACTCATTCGCAAGCGGAGCAACCTGACCAAAACCTTGCGCGAGTTCTGCAACCGTTGTCTTTCCTGATTTTACAGTTTTAAAAAAAACATCCGCCCACTTACTGGACTCACCTGCGTCAAGTCCAAAAGCATTTATAGCAGAAGTTAAAATATTTGTCGCTTCTTTTGTAGTTCCTAAACCAGTTGTTGCTAATATTGCAGAATTTTCTAAAACTTCCATAGCACCTTCAGCACTTATTCCAGCAGACCTCACATCGTATAAAGCACTTGTCAATTCTTCAAGAGCAACAGGAGTCCGCCGTGATATATCTATAACTGATTTTTCCATATCTTTCATATTCTCTACATTCGTATCAACGAGCGTCGAAACATTTGACATAGACTTTTCAAAATCAGCTGCCATTTTTACACTCGCGGTTCCTATCGCAATCGCCGCACCACTTCCAATAACGCCAAGCTGTTTTAAGGCCTTTATCGATTCTTTATTGTTTTTTTCAAAACCCTTGAAAACTTTGCTGGCGTTATCTTTCGCATTTATAATGATTTGGAGCGTGCTATTATCCATTTTTTTTATTATCAATTATCGTTCTTTTTTTTAACAATTCAATAAACCAAAAAGGTTGTTGCCTATATTCTTCATAAGTCCAGCCAAATCTTTCACAAATTATTACTGCAGCCATTTTCTCATCTACTTTTCCATTTTCATATTCTCGGCTTGATCTAAAAAATCGTTTTGAATTATACTACTAGCCTTTTTTATAATAGAAGTGTAATCACTACCTCTCATCATCAATATTCTATCTAAGATATTATCAGCAGACCCATCAACTGATACAACTAAAGTATCAATCATAGCGTTTTCTGTTTCGTCCATTTCGCTTGCTTCACCAAAACTATGCTTTCTTATTTCTCTCGCTTCGTATCCTGTCAAATAAGCGTTCATAACCACTTCGTGATTATGCGGAGTATTAAATATAATTGTTTCTCTTTGTGTTTCCATTTTTTTAAAATTAGTTTTTTAATTATGCTTTTACATAAGCAGTCATCTCGTTTGTTACTACAACCGTGATTGCTTTGCTGTCAGTATCAGAATAATGCGCGACAAAGTCAAGACTATCTCTGACAATGTCTTCAATAGGCCTATCCGGATTATTCGCTTCAAAACTCACTTTCGCCAAGTCTATTTGAATTGTCGGGTTAGATGATGCTCCTATGGTAATATCTGTCCTTTTTAATTCAATTCTCATCGCCTTGTATGTCCCGGCCACAACCAAATCGTGATAAGTGTCGCCCTCATAATCCAAAACGATATTTCCAGTTATCTCGATCATCTGCGCAATATTATCCGTTGGAGTTACTGATCCTAAGCATTGCTGAGGTCTTGCCGAGTTATCAATTGAAAGTTCTAGCTCTTTAACATTTATAGCGTTGGCCGCATCAAGTCCGGCAAGATTCGTGGCAAGTTTTATAGTGATATCTTGTGGTCTAAAAATATAATCATCTGCTTGAAATGCTGGCGTAAAATCAGTATGCTCCGCCTCATCTTTTGCGATAAATTCAACTTTTGCATTTACCAAATCGTCAACCGGAGTTTTCAATTCAATGCTTTTTACTATCGCACCATTATACGCATAGTCTTGCTGTCCAGACTGAGCAAGTGCCAATGAAATTGACGGAAACTGCGGATCCGTTGGCAATACCGTAAAAGTATGGTTATATGCTGTCGTTTCTTTTACTACCGAAGCAACTGCACCAAGTAAACTTTTCAGAAGATACCCAATTGATTCGCTTCTTACATTGAATTCTAAATCTCCACCAGCCATTCTTTGAACGACTGTAGATCCTTGACTTGCAATTCCAGATGATTTCGTTTCTTTCAGTAAAGCTTTAGTTACTTTTACATTAACACCGCTCGGAGTTCTAGCGGGAATAAAATTTTGCGGAACGACAAAAGTTCCTCGAGTTGCGGGGTCTTCAATTCCTATACCTAAATTTATACTTTCTCCTTTTAATAATGTCATTATTTTACCTCCTTTCTCTTAATTATTTTTAATGCTTCTTGGTAGCTTTCAGCTTCTACTGTTTGTCCTTCTTCGGGAAAATGCCACTTGTGCTTTTTAGGTTCATTTGTTTTTTCGTTTTCTTTTCTCATAAATATAATTTAAAAATTAAGCTATATATTTTATACATCTCAATGTTATCTCGGCGACTCTATACAAAGTTTCGCCTCTTTCTTCGTATTGCCAAACACTCGGAATCGGCTCCACCCAATCACAAACAGAACCCAAAACATTTCTTTCCTTAAATGCTGTCAATGCTTGATCGACCACCTCCTCGAGCGCCGTTTCAGCCGCCCCTTCCTCGCTTTCTTTCGTCCTGTCATAATAAAACCTCACCTTAAAAACAAAAACTAACTTATCTGAACTTGTCGAGCCATAATCAGCCTCATTATCGCTCGGGACAACAACGGCCGCAGGCATTCCGTCAAGAGCAAATTTATCATATCCATAAACACAACCTGACTGTATTTTTGTCACGCTATCAGTTAGCTTTGATACTATCGCCGCGCGTATATCCTTAAAATCTGCCATATTTTTAAATCTTATTTAATATTTCCTTGAAAGTTTTTTTAATGAATGGCAACGATGCATCCAAACCTTTTTCCATAAATTTATTTTCACCGACTCTATGTCTTCCGCTTCCTTCGTGAACAGCTAGCGCATACTTAACATTCGTTCCTATTTTTCCGCTTCTTTCTCCTATTGATTTAAAACCTTGAACTCCACCTATTGAACTCCTTAATAATCCAGTATCTACTGGCGTTCGTCTTTTGCTTTCCGTCTCTACCATTTCAAGAGATCTTCCTATTGCTTTTTTAATTCCATTTTTTAAAACGCTAGGCGCTTTATCAAAACGACTTTGCATTTTATTTAAACCTTTTATTTCTAATGTTATCATTTTTTTATCCTTTTAGAATTACTATCTCCATATGGTCGTCATTACTATCCACATCATCATAATCCGCTACTAATTGAACTTTGTAATTATCCGAACCGTCAACAATTCTATCCCCTATTAAAATATCCGTTCCGCTCGCGCAATACATTTTATAAAGATTGAAATAAGCGCTTCCTATTGACAAAACTTGCTTTGAATTTGCCGGATGTATTGCGCACGCCAAATCTGTCAAATTTGTTGCGAAAGTCTTTTTATTATCTGTTGCAACAAGCCTCTGTGTGCTTACTGTTTTTTTATAAAACTCTGTAATACTCATTTAATTTATTTTAATATTTTCACTTCTATTTGGAATGCACTTTTTTTTATATTTGTCTAAAATTTCATTTATTTTCAGCTGATTTGCTATTTCCACTATCTTTGTATAGCTCGCGCTATAATCGCCAAGACTTTCCTGCGTCACCTCTTTCAAATCAGAGTCTCTAATATTTTCTTTTATAATACTGCCCACCAATTTTAATGCAACTAATTTTATGTCGTCTGGAACTGCCACGGAATATCCAAATTTTCCAACAACTACTATCGTTCTTTGTCCTTTGTCAAAAATATACGGAGGCGCTGAACTTAATCTTGAATTTACATTTAGCAATCTCGTTTCTGGTTGTATCAGTTCGATCCATTCATAAGGCATTCCATAATTTACAGCGTTAAGCGGATACAAATGAAAATCTTCATTTTCAGTTAATACCATGTCGTCAACTGTCAAAGATGTCAAACTTCTTAAATCGTCAATCGCAAGTTTTGTGTCATCGTTTCCATCGTATCTAAAAGTTTTCTCTATGTCGCTGTCGTTGAACCATCTTTTTTCAAAATACCTTCCTCCGCAATATTTTTCAATATACGCCTCAACTGAACCTATCAAAGTTGTCATAAAACCATCTAAGCCGGAACTAATTGTTAGCCCTGTGTATTCTTCAATTTGTGTTTTGTCTATGTAGCTCATATTATTATTATAACACCTAAAATATAAAACGCAACCTATGGCAATTTACCATAATAATCATTTCTTTTGGAATATGTTCCCGTCAAAATATCATACTTCAAAGATTTTTCTACCTTTGCTGGTGATGTAATTTTATAAATAATTCCCTTTGTAATTTCTGACGGTATTTTTTCTATTGTATATTTTAAGCTCTTTTGAATTACTTGATTGGCAACAACCTTATAAATCAATCCTTTTTGCGTTGAAATATCGCTCAAAATTTCGTATTGTAGCGTCTTTTGGGTTGTAGTTGGTATAAATGTTGTCTTATAACCCAAACTCTTTGTTATTACGCTTGGAGTGGTCAAAATATCATATATCAAACCTTTTGTTATAGCCACAAGATCCTGCTAACATAAACATAATAGCAGGCAGTTCTATTCCGATGTAATGAGCAAAAGAAATACCGGCCGGGTTTTAACGATCGTTAATCTCAATAACTTTGCTTTCATCAAATTTTTGCTTCAATATCTTATTTGCTTCAATTATAGAAATCCCAGCAACTCTTTACTGGGATTTCTATTTATGTCTTGAGAACCGCAAAACCTCCTAAACCCAGTTCTCCAAATTTTTATGTTGTGCTGATAATTCTCAATATAGCGGCTGCCAATGTTACAGTATTTGCAAGCGTTCCTGATGCCGTGATTGTCAATTCCAGAACATCGCCTTTTACTACAACCAAGTTAGCCGCAGTCCCATGCACCGTCAAAGCTCTCTTTCCTTTTGCCACCAACGCTGAACCTCCTGTCGCTTTCGTGGTGTTTGCGTCCGTAGCTGCCAGCATTGCTGTTGTGCCTACGCCGGCCTGTCCTTTGTTGACCAAAGTAAAAGTCACATAATTTGTGTCGTTCGCAGCCAAAGCCTCAACTCCAATAAAATCAACTGACTCCAACGATCCAGCTTTTGGCGCAATTCCATAAGCAGTAATTGAGCCAGTCGTCGGCACAGTTCCAATCGGAACCAAAACAGCTTCCGAGTCTCCGATAAGAACAAACGATGATGCTGATGTCGTCCCGACATTTTCATATACTCCACTTACTCCTGTGACTGCATCAGTTTTCACAAACTTACAACCCTTCGCATATCCAGCGCCTGTTGGTTTTGTAGTTCCTGTGCATAGCAACACCTTTTCATCGCTATCTTGCAAAATTACATTTACCGATGCAGAGCCTACAGTTTTTAGTTTTCCATCAATTTGATAACCGTTTCGTATTCTCGCAATAGCATTATCTGTTTGCATAAATTTAAAAATTAGATATTAAATAATTATTACATTTTTCTTTAACAGAACATTCAACAATTCTTCATCACTTTCATATTTGTCAGGATCAACTCCGCTAGATAATGCAATTTTTGTCAGAGTTCTTGATGGGACTTCACCTTCAAAAATCTCACAAACATCACTTTTAGCTTCTGCAAGTCTATGATAAATACTATCAAGAGCATAAAATCCTTTTTCAATTCTGTCAGTATCGTTGACATAAGCTCTAATTTTTAGCCAAAGAAAATATTTTACCTTTTTTTTGTCATTGCTTTTTGGTTTATTATTTTCTTTTGATTTGTCATTTTCTTTTGGTTTATTATTTTCTTTTTTAGTAATCATAAATATTTTGTTAAATTTATAAATCCTCAGAGGGGCGAAAGTTATCCGCCCCTTTAATTGAGTTTAGCTAATAGCTGTTAGCAATCCGTGTGTCTTTCCGACTCCTTCCATTACAAGTCCGAATTTACCTTGCAATGTTTCTTTTCTTTCTCTTGAATTTACATTTGTTTCCGGCACAAATTTCAACTGGTCATTTACTTTCCAACCTTTACTCATATAGCGAGTATTAACAACCGCCACATAAGTATTTGGAAAATCAATATCTACAATCGCAGGAATAACCCCGAAACCATCAGCAATGTATCCGTCTAAAACATGGCCTCCTGTTCTTTCTCCTCTATCTACCTGAATTTGATCTGCACCAGTAAAAGAGTTGAATATTCTTTTATTCGTAACCGACATTACAATAGCATTTACTGTTCCGCCGGCGGCTCTTACATCGTCAAGAATATTTTTTAACGCTGTTTCCGTATAAGCTCCGCTCACCGCAGTTTTAATCGCACCAGACAATTGCTCCATATGGTTAAGCATACCTCTAGTCATTCCAGCGTAGTCTGCGGTATTAAGCCTATAAGTTCCAAAAATACTAGTTCTTGCCAATTTGCGCATTACTCTTTCCATGGCCTCTGACTTCAAAACATCTTCAGTTCGTCCTGTTTTTCTCGCTTGATCCGTATCTGCTTTTGACAAATCAATCACTTCTTCAATTATCTGCAAGCAATTATAAACTTGAGTTGTGCTTTCCGCTAAAGCTCTACCGTTCACAGTTCCTTCCTGATTACAGTTTCCTATAATCTTCGCAGTGATAGCACCAGTTCCGTGAGCGGCTGCGGTTGACTCTCCAGCGCCTCTTTCAAATAGGTCAATCGAGGTTGAACTATTAACAATCTTAACGACAACAATTTCGCTTTCAACCAAGAGAATATCGCCTACTTGGATTCTGTCGCCTCCAGTAGTTACTGGCAGTGCAGTAATATCGCTGTCTGTGTCCCAATCCGCGCCTACGCCCGAAGCTGTTATCACAATTTCCGGTGCTGTATAATTTCTATTCAAAACTTCAAATTTATCAGTTTCAAAAGGTTTCGATCTCGTAGTGAACAAGTCCCAAACTTTACCGAACTCTTTTGCCATTAAAGGGTTAATCCTTTCAGTTATCGCTACTACTTCAGGATCTAAAATTGAATTAGAATCCAGTAAAGTAGTATGTAGTCCTACATCCATATTTTTAAGTTATTTGTTTAAATCTTTTTTTGCTCTTATTTGTTTGAGCAGTTTAGCTTTTTCGTAAAAAATCTCTCCTTCAGCCGCCGTCAAAGTTCCTTCTCTTGACTTTTTAGTATATTTGTCAATCTCCTTGAGCAAATTTTCTTCTTCTGTTCCACTTGGAGTTTTATCGCTATCAATTACTTTCCCACCTTTCACGCTTGACACTTTCGCGCCTAGCAATTTTTGGTTTTTAGTAATATACTCCAGTTTTTGACGAGGAGAAAAATCTTCAGGAACGAGTCCACGATGTTCCTCTGGAATTGTTTCCATAACATTTTCAAGCACTGCTTTAACGCTATTGACATATTTTCCAAGTATCTCGCCATTTTTATCTAATTCTGCTTGTAATTTTTCAGCTTTCGTTTTTCTTTCTTCAGCAAGTTCTTTCCATTCTCCATTCTTCTCAGCTTTCTCGTCTTTTTTCTTTTTTTCTTCAGCTTCTTTTTCTTTTTGCTTTTTTTCCATCTCTTTTTTTTCATCAAGCATTTTTGCTATCGCCGGATTAACCTTTGCCAGTTCTTCAAGCGACTTATTAGCGACGTCATCATCTTTTTTGCCGCCATCGCCATTTTTTCCCTTGTCGTCTTTCTCTTTATATGGCACAGGATTTCCATCTTCTCCGACCTTTGCTTTTGCAGGGTCTTTATCGTCCTGCTCAAACTTTTTACCGTCAATCTCGACAAATTTTTCGGCATCTTTTTCATTGCCGTCGAGATTATGTACTATTACCGTTGATACTTTTTTCATAGTTTTAGTATGATTACTAATTAAGCTCTGTTTATTGCGCCAAGCGCAGGATAACAGAAAACCTTATATTTATATTATACAATGTTTTAAAAATAATGCAACTTATTCGTCTAAATCAGGTCGTGGCATTATGGAATGTAAGCAGTTAGGATGGTAGGGTGCCTGCAAATCTAATTTAGGATATTTATTGCTTTTACCACTTATGCTAAAAATCTTGCCTTCGTATTGCATACATATTTTGCACTCGGTTGAATGGTCTGATATTTCCACTATATCAATATCAAAGTCCAATGCTCTATTTATCGTTGCTTCGTTGTTTGCTTTTATCAAATGCGTTCGCGCGAGCATTTCAGAATAATTTTGTAGTTTCCAACTGTGTCCGCCCTTATCCAATAAAACCGTAAAACCTCTATTTCCTAAATCTTCCTTTATGATTTTTGATATTTCTTTTATACTTGATCCATCAAGTCTTCCTATTGATAATTTTTGCTGAATTTGTTTTTTAATTGTGTCGTTAAAAATGTGTTCCGCTCCTCTGACATATCCAGTCATTGAATTTCCAAAATCCAAATATGCATCAGACAATAAACTATTAACTGCGGCTAAGTGAGGAGACATTTCCGTAGAACCTTTTAAAACTTCAATGGTCAATTTTTCTTTTCCAATTTTCACACCATATTTTGCTAAACTTACATTTGCTTCATTCATTCCGTTTATATACATTTCTGGTATTCCGTTTTTTAGCCACTCCTTTACTTTTTCGTCTGTCTCTATTGCTGATAATTTTATCTGTTCTATAAGTTTTTTCTTTTTTAAATCTGTTAGCTCTGTGCTAATACCACCCAATATTATATCACGACCGGAATTGTCAAGCTTGCTAACTATTTTTACAAGTTCGTCAACATCTGCTCTTTTCAAAGCACTTTCAATTCTTGTTATTTTTTTAGCCATTATTTTCTTTCTTTAAAATTTCACAATCACACGACTGATTATTTCCATTTTCTCCGTGTCTGCAAATATGTAATCTCGCAATATATTTCACACCAATAAATTCTTTTTCTAAAATTGGTAATTTAGACAACGCTTCAGCTTTATCCTTAACTTTAATCTTAACAATTTTTGCTTTTATATTTTCAATCTGTTCTATAATTTCTAAATATTTTCTACATTCCATAGATATGCCTAATCTGATTAAATTGTTGTGATATTTCGCTCGCAGATAATTTTCTATTTAATATTTCAACGAATGAAATATTTCCACTAAAAGGTTCAGTATTTATAGGAACAATTCCAATTATTAAATTATCATCATTAGGATAAGACAATATTAATGTCTCAGCTTTAGACGCTTTTTCAATTCCATTTACAAAAATTTTCATATTAGACTCGTCATAAGTGCAACTAACAAAGTAATTTCTACCAGCTTTTAAGTTTAATCCAGTAGTAAATAATTGAGAGCCAGCCCAATCGTGTCCAATCTCAAATCTTATATTATCGCCTGTCGTTATAATATTATAAATAAAAGGGAGTTTTCTGACAATGCAATGGTCACCTGCAAGATTATTAGAATTAAAAATTGTATTTATTGTAATTTCTCCAATAATTTTAATACTATTATCATTTCCACAATCTACAAAGTCATCAACTCCATCAAAATTCAAAACAGGAATGCTGTAATTTGTCGCTTTTATTGTAGCCCCCGTAATTGTCCCGTGATTTCCTTTCCCAGATCTATCATAAATTTTAGAATTTCTAACATCTCTTACGTCTAAATTTAGCACACACGAGCCGTCTTGAGGAGTATAGATTTTGGGCGTTGTAGATTTAATCATTACCATTATTTACGATATAAAGCAAAATGCGGTGTTATTGCACCACTATCAGCAGCAAAACTTGCACCAATTTTAATGTTACCAGTGCCATAACCTATTCCAGATAGATTTATAGATTTATATGTTCCGAGTCCTGTTATTTTTTCAACAACAAAAGTTGCAACTAAACAATATACTTCGTTTGTTCCGTCAACTTCACAACCTTCATAAATATTGATTGTCATATCACCTGCCGTATCTTCAGTTGGCTTATCAATGCAAAGTCTCAACTCGTTGTTTTGATTAAGTTCTTTGCCCAATATAGAGATTGCACCTGTTAGTTTTTCGGTAGTTAAGACATCGGCAACTTCGAAAACTATTGATGTTCTGGCAACTAAGCCGTCATCTGTTTCAGTTTTTTTTATACTTTCGTTTAATTTGTTTCGCTCTATTGTCATAATTTTTTACTTAAATATTTAATCCTTCTAATTATATTATACACTCTTTTTTTATTTAATCAAATATTTAGTGCAAGTCTTACTGTAATAATAGTTGAAAAGAGAGTAATTAAGAAAACACCTAACAAAATAAAATAAGATTTTATTATTTTCTTAAAATCTTTTCTATCGCAAAGCTCCTCCAAAAGTTTTGCATTGTCTCCAAACTTTTCTTGATGTATTTTATTTGTTGCCGGAAATTTCATATTTTTTTAATTCGTTGCTTTAATTAAATCTGGATTATCCTGCAAAACTTGAAGCAAAGTTTTTGCAGTTCTCTCTGTTATCATTTCTTCAAATTTATACGCATCTGTTTCCGGTGTATCTTTGTCATCCATTTCTCTTTGCATCTCTATACTGAAACGATTAAAATCATTTATGGCGTGCATAAGTTCGTGCCAAAAAGTTTCTGCTATTGTAGTAGGATTACTGTCTTGATCTCTTGACGATAACAAAATAGTAAAATTATTTGCGTCATACCAGCCATACGCATCATCATTAAAAGGCTCTCTGCTAAATTTTACTCTCACTAACCTATTACCTATTTTTATTCTTTCGGGTATTTTCATTTTATTAAATTTAATTTATAAGGTCGGCGGAGTTCCATTTCCCCCTATTCCGGCGATCGCATTTTCTTTTTTAATTTCTTCCATTTCTGCGTCCACCTCTTCGTCGCTATAATTTTCAGTTCTTTTCATAGACGCTCTTTTTGATGTAGTGCCTATCCTTATTTTCGTTTCCTCGATCTGCGCATTTATTAAGTCGTCTGTCGGCAACACATCACTAAATACTATATTGACATATCCCTCAAAAGTTTTTCCAGATAACTTAAAACCTATTTTTATCATATCAGACAAACCTTTTCTAATCTTCGCTCGCTTCGTGTCCGTTTTTCTGATAGAAGAAAATAATTGTATTCTCAAACTTTCTACCCTTTCCGGCATTGCCGACTTTAAAAGTTCAAACATCGGCACTGCAGTTATCCAAGAAATAAATTTCATTTCTCCGATAATATGCTCTTTCGTTTCCACAATTAAATGGTTCTGATTGACTATATATTCTGGCTTTACCTCGTCTTTATTTTCCATTACATAAACTTCTTGCTGAATTACCTTGCCATCTTTATCAAAATTATCTTTTGACATTACCATTTTTGCGTCAAGATTTTTAAGTAGCACCGTAGAAATGTGAGTTGTCCTTTCATTTATTTCCGCCAGTTGTGGCATTATATTTGCATAGTCCGATTTTCCAAATCCATATTTTCCGCGCTTTCCGTTGTCGATCTGCCTTATTGGCAATTCGTCCAATTCCAATGTTTCTATTTCTTTATAATCCTCGCCTAAAATTTCCAATATTTTATTAAAATCATACTTCTCCTTTATAACTCCTCGCTCATCGGCTGTCCACGCTTCTCTCTCTATCACAACTCTTTTATTTTCAGGTTTATAATTTTGCGTAAAACATAACAACCTTTTTCCCTCAAAATCGTCAGGGTCTTTTTTGTATGTAGCGAAAATAACAGAACCGTCTTGTTGTGGAAAATACTGATCTTGCGGAACTCTCTCAACGATATATTTATTGTCCTCGTTTATTCTCCCCAATAAAACAAAAAAGCCGAATTCCGACTGATCGTCCGCCCAATCATAAATTTTTTCTTTTATATCGTTATTTTCAACAACATCGTCTATGAATTTATCATCCTCTTCTTTTCCTCCAAGAGCAGATATAATCATTTTATCAACATTTCCTTGAACAAAGTCTCCGTAAAATGATGATATGGTTGAAGGTATGGAGTGCGCCAAATAAACCAAATCGGAAACATTTTTGTATTGCTTCTTTATTATTTCGTGTAGTCCTAATACTCCTTGCGCTTCATTGTCATAAAGTTTTTCATATTTTCTTAATGTAGTTATCCTTTCCCTCTCTTCACTGCTCGGGAACTTACCAATTTGTATTTTCATAATTATAAAATTATTTTTTCAAAGCAGTTTCAGAGTCTTTTATTGAAATCACCAAGTCTTCCACTTTTTTATTTGCTTCTTCTTGCAAATTGTTTTCAATTCTTTCCAAATCCTTTGCCTTGTTTTTCTTTATATGCTTATCAATTTCACGCCAATTTTTACCTATCTTTATTCTGCACACAACGCATATCGGCTTTCCTTTTAGAATTGATAACCTGCCTTTTGGCTCATCGTCCTTCCAAATTATTTTTGAACAAAATCCGCACCTAACACCTGGCGTAGATTTTGGGATTAACGCATTACTTAATTTTGTAATCATCTTTTTATTATTATAACTAAAATTATATAAAAACGCAACCTGATTAAATTTGATGCGGATTTCCAGATGTCGGAGTTTTTTGTTTTCTCCTCATCAATCCTAAAATTAAATAAACAAGCGCGTCACAATTTCCGACTAGCACACCATTTGCATAATATACATTATCATCCTCAATGGTTAGATTATAGACTGGCATTTCTTTTAAGATAATTTTTTCTATTGATTGCTTTGATTTTTTCTGGATTTCTTTTTGCATAATTCTTATGTCTACAATTTTTTCCACAAGCTTTTGTATTAAAATGAAATGCTTCAAAGTTTCCTCCACAAACAATACAAATTTTATTATACACTTTCGGATTTTCCCATTGTTTCTTTGCGTGTTCACTATGCCATTTTTTTCCTTCTTTAGACTTATGCCACTTTGTAGCAAGCAGTCTAATTTTTTCAAGATTTTTAATTGCAACTTTAATTTGCTTCTTTGAAAAATATTTACGATGGAGTTTTTTATGTTTACTAATTGATAAACACTCAAGATTTTTAATGTTGTTATTAAAAGTATTAAAATCTTTATGATGAATTTCAAACCCTTTCGAAACTTTCCTTTTATTATGAAATTCCCAAATCGCAATGTGCAGTCCCTTAGCATTCCTCCGTCCACTATTTGTATTTTACTGACTGAGATAATACTTTTTTTTCCCTCCCATAAGCTTATATTGCACTCCTCTGAATATAATATCTTTTTGTATTTCCATAAAATTTGCTCTTTAAAATTTAAGATACTTATATCTTTAGAATATACCAAAGTATCCAATTTATCAAATCCATTTTTATATGAAAATACTTGATGTTCAGGTGTCCCCATTATTCCCAAATTATTTATAACTTTTTTAATTCCAGTTTGTTTTGACATCAAAACTTTTTTAATTCCAAAGGGAGTTATAACTCTATCTCCTATTTTAATATCTTCTATATTTTTATCTCCACAAATCGTAGCTATCTTCGTGCCACCCGCCAAACATAAATCGTCGTGTTCCTCAATTCCAAATCCTACCAACTGCTCAATCAGCTCCTCGCAACCTACCTCGGGAAATAGAACTGTGCCGTCTATAATAAAAGGCGATACTGTTTCTAGTCTTGCACGCTTATCTGTAATCGGCCTCATCGGAAATACTGATATTCCAGCTTTGCTCATATTTTGCAATGCGGCTTTTTGATACCCGACATCTTCAACATAAAACTTCGTTCCGTATGGCATAACATCTTGAATTTTCAAAACAGTTTTTTGTGTTTCATCAAAATCAATTCTTCTGTTTATCGGGTTCGGTTTTATCAAAATCTTCGTTCCTCTTCTTTCTACCTTCAAACCAGAAACAAAAGCAGTATAATCCGCCGTTTGCTTTTCACTAATAGCAAAATCTCCGCCAACTCCGCTTTCTCTAATATCAAGCATTGAATTTCCGTCTTCTCCAGTTTCAGTCAAAATTTCATTTCTATAATAATGTATATCGCTTTCTTTTATTATTTGCTCATCTTCGGATATAATTTTTAAAAGATATTCTCTTTGCCAAGTTGACTTATTTACTTTCGCTTTTTGTTTTTCAATAGCTTCTCTATTCGGATATTTAGCTTCCCACGCTACTTCTCCGTTTTCTATTAACGGAAATTCAAGAGTTGTGTAAATACCTTTCTTTTTCAATCTTGCCATCAAAGCATCTTTGTGCAACATATTCCCGATAACGATCATCTTTGCTTTTGTTTCTTCTTGAGCAGGAACGACCTCTCCAAGAAACCAACGCTCCGTCTTATCTCTGTTTTCTTTTTTCTTTACCCACTCTAAATCTTCAAGGTCGTCTCCGATTACCATTTCCGGTCTATACTGCTTATATTTCAAGCCTCTAATTTTTTGTCCGCGTGATCGTCCTAAAATAAAACAATCATTTGAAAACAATAATTGACCTTGCGTCCATTTTCCAGTCTTTCCATATAATGAAGGATAGCATCTTTTTATCTGATAATTTTCCTCAACTTCCGATTTTATGTTCAGCATATTTAAATCTCTCTGCGTTCCTGTATCGTTTATTAAAATTATAAAATGATATTTGCTAGTTATAGCACACCATAAAGGATAAGCGAAAGAGCAATGAGTTGATTTTGCCGAACCTCTAAAACCAATCACATTCATTGCCTCTATGTCGTCATCCGTTAAAATGTTTATCAAATTATGATGAAACTTGCCCGGCTTCAAATAGAAATAATGCGGTAAGCATAAAACGCAAAATGCCGGATATGACTGCTCTATCGCATATCTTACTTCGTTTGGCTTATCAATATCTACTCCAATTTTTTTCTTAATATATTTTTTATAATCATTTTCTAACATTATTTTCCCAATTATTTAATGCTTTTTTTATACTTTCTCTTTCTGTTTTTTCAAGCAATGTTTCAGGGGTTTCATCTTCTATTCTAACTTTATCAGACCAACCTTCAACTATTTTCCAATATAACTCAACTTCTTTCGCATTTCCTAATCGTGCCTTTAAAAACAATCCACTTAAAACTTCAGTCGATTTAGCTTTAAACATTTTCTTTCTTAAAAGAGCAACTTCATCCCAAAAACCATCTAACTGTTTCCAGTTAGAAAGCGTATCCTCACCAACACCAATTCTTTTTGAAAATTCTTTCTGTGTTTCCTCATCTCTCAAAAGTTTTGGTGTAGCAAAAAATAATATAAACTCACGCAATTTTAACGGATCTTTAACTCTGTTAAAATCAACTTTAGTCAATTTAAAAATTGCGATATTGTTAGGATTATTAGAGTCATCTTTCTTCTTCCTTTTTTTAGTTTTTTTGATGTCTTTAATAATTTTATTTTTTTTCTTATTTTTAAGTTTTAATTTTGCCATAATAGACTGTTTTAATCGGCGCAATGGCCTGCTAATTAAATTGTAAAATTAAGTTTCAAACTCAAAATGGTTTTTATGAATTTTTGGAGCATCAATTTTTACATAATACCTTTTTCCTGTTTGCTGAAAGCCAATAAGTCCTATAATTTTTCTTATTGCTTCGGCCGTCTCTCCTCTCTTTCCTATACACGCACCGATATCGTGCTTTGCCACTTTGACATTTATAATAAAAATTTCCCCTTTTTCATCTTTCTCGGTTGACAAATAAGTTTCAACGCTTTCCGGCTCGCTTACTATACCCAATATAATTTCTTTTAATAAGCTCTCTGTGTTTTGACGCCTAATTTCTTTTTGTAATGACGAAGTAACCTCATCTAATCTGTATCCATTTTTTGTTGTTGGATCAAACAACTTTTTTTGGTCTGACATACCTTTTAAGTTAGCTTTTTAAATTTACCATACTTAATTATAACATATTTATATTATTTGACAAAGACTAAATCCAAATGAACACATCCTTAAAATGTTCATTATAAAAAATCTTCTCTATGTTTATTTTTTTTGTTTTATTTCCGCCCAGTGCCGGCCTAAAAACTTCTCTCGGGTGGATTATACTTGTATTAATCGTTCCTAAACTAATCAACTCAACTTTTATCACATTTAACCTCGCATTTAAATATAAACCTATAACATGCTCCTTATGCTTATCTATCATAACAGCTGCCATAAAATTTTGAATAAATTGAAAAAAACTGTTTATCTATCTTTTTAAGCTTATAATTTTGCTCATAAACCAGCGCGTGTATCGTTTTACAAAGCAAGTTGGGTATTTGTTTATGTAACTCGCTCTCGTTGCTTATATGGCAGTTTTTTACCGTGCTTTCATCTGACCTGAAATTATGTATTGGACAACTATTCAAAATGGACTTATTGTGCTCTCCAGAAATATACTCGCTATTCGCCGGAGTAATAATATGATGAAGAGCATCCCAACCATTTTTTCCGCAAACCATACACTCATTCCAAAACTGCCATTCGTATTTTAGATTTTCAGGAAAACGATTTTGAAGTTGACTACTCATTATCAATAATTTTTAATTTTACTAAAACCATCTATCATTTCATCAAGTTCAGTTTTATCAAGATAAAAACCTTGTTTTACTTCTTTAGTTCTTGTGTCCCTGAACTGAAAAAAAGCAACCTCATTTTTTGACATAGGATTGTCTTTAGCAGGACAACCAAAAATAAAGTCATAGCTAGGATAACGCACCCACGATACTACATTTATTTTTTCTCCTTTTACTGGCTCATAAATCAATTCATCAAATACAATGTTTTTATGTCCTACAACTTTACTCTCTTTGTATTTTTTTACTTCGTTTTGGATTCTAGGCATTATCGTAATTATTATTAGACTTAAACCTTTCTCCTTGTTTTACTCTTAGCGCCGACTGAATGAATGTCACCATTTTATCACACGCTAAAACAATATTTTCCCATTGGTTTTTTTCTGCCTCCTTTTGGTTTATCAGCTGCTCGATCTCAACCATATCGCTCTTTACATTTGCGCGCGCTTCCGTTACTTTATATTTATCGTCAAGATATTTCAACATCAATTCTCCGGACACCTCATCTCTCTTTTGCTCATAAATATCTCTCTCCGCTCTCGCTCTTGATGACATCTGCCCCAGATAAGCAAAAACTCCTGTCAATTTTCCACCTGTCTTAACCAACCATTGCTCTCCTTGCTGATCGAGCGGATGCTCAAACAATTCTTTACCTACCTTACAGCCACTTCGTTTACATAAAATTTATTTGCTTTGAAAGTTCTACTTTATATGTCAACCAAATAGAATGAAATGGAGATCCTCCAACTTTTTTACCTTCCAACATTTTCGGTGTAATATAATTTATTCTTTTTTCTGGAATAATAATTTTAAAATCTAAGTCTTTTAATAATCTCATTGCTTCAACTCCTCCGATATGCTCAAGCCTTATTAAAAATGCAAACGGCTTATTCAGTTCAATGGCTCTTTTTATAAATTTCTTGTTTCCATTGAAGGGAGGGTTTGTTATAAAAAAATCCCATTCCTTCGGTTGATCTGATAAACAATCAATGTTTTCATTCCCCACTACAGTAAAGTTGTTTTTTTCTAATTCTCTTGCCATATTTCCCTTTCCATAACAAGCCTCCCAATAAATTAAACTCTTATCAAGAAAAGGCATAATATATTTCATAGCTTCTGGTGGAGTGAACATTTCGTTGAAATTATGTAATTCTGGATATTTCATAAAGGTATATAGTTATTTTTATTATTTCTTCGTTGTTTACATT
>JARGGI010000016.1 GCA_029210775.1 Patescibacteria group bacterium
AATAGACATAGAAAGAGCAATGTCTATATTTTCGAATGGATTTAAAAAAGCAGAAAGGGAAACAACGATTTCTGGGCACTTGGCACAAAATGTAGGGACTTGCCGGTTAATACAGAAGGATCAAGAAAAATCTCCTGAATCAAAAAGGAAATGTGCTTTAAGCGCAATAATGAGTTTTAAAGTTGCGCTGAAAGAATATCCCAAAGATCAATCCGAACATATAAGATCTGTCCAAAAAAAAATAGATAACACTCGAAAAGAGATTGAAAATAATTTTCAATAAATAAATTTTCAACAAACAATCATGTAATGTATAATTTGAGACAAAAACGACTTTGCAAAATCGCAAATGAGTTGTCTCTTCTTTTTTTGTCCAAAAAATGATAAGATGAAACAAAGCACAAATTTTAAAGCACAAACATATTAAACATTATTTTGTACTTTTTTTATTGTAAAGTTTAGAATGTTTGTGTTTTGGGAATTGAGTTTTCGTAAAATAAATTTATGCTTGGAATTTTTGAAAATCATCACAATTTATATTCCTGGTTTCCGAAAATGGAAAAAACCACCTTTGATGTTTCACTGGTGCATTTTTTGTTAATGTTTGGATTTAAGATTTTTTCGCTCTATTATCCTTTATTTTTAATTTCAAACGGATTTTCAATTTTGAATGTGGGAAGCATCTATTTACTTACATACTCTGTAATTGCTGTTTCTTCTATAATAATTAATTATTATATTCACAAGCTTAATCCTTCCAAGGTTGCTTCATATGGAATTGCTGGATATGGAATTTTTGCACTTTTAATGCTCTTGGGAAGCAATATTTATGTGTTTTATTTTGCACAAATAGTTCTTGGAATTTCTGCAGCGGCCTGGCTCGTGTCGCTTCGATTAATTTTGATGAAATCAAAAACTGACAGCAAGAGCCGAAGCTTTGGCTGGTTCTATTCAATGCCTCATTATGCCTCTGCAATTGCTCCTTTAATTGGCGGAGTTATAATCTTGAAATTTGGCTTTGTGGGAGTTTTTGTTTTGAGCGTTCTGATCCAATTTGCAAATGCAATTTACGCCTATAAAAGATTAAATGGAAATTCGTTATCTTCTGAAAAGAGAATTTCATATAAATTGCCTGTAAAGTCTCTAAAGAAAAATTATATAAAGGTTTTCAGAATTATAAAATCTGACGGAACTTTCGTTATGATTTTAATGTCTATTCTTACCGTCTTAATTTTAGGCGGAATTTACAGGGCATTTTTTGTTTTGTTTATGGAGGATTTGTCTTTTTCTGAAACTGATATAATTAGATTCATTTCTGTAATTTCTGTTATGTATCTTCCGCTTTCAATATTGCTTATAAAAATAATTGAGAAACTAAGAAACAAAAAGATTATAAGCGGAGGAATAATTATTGAAGGAACGGTGACAATTATTCTTGGAATTTTTGCAAGTGTGATGAACTTGTTTGGACTATTTGTCCTTATGATGATTGATTCTTTGGGGGCGATGGCATTTGCAAGTGGAAAAAGTTCCTATCTTTCAAAGAAGTTTAAAGATTGTCAAGAAGAAGCATCAACGATTGATACAATTTTAACGACTTTGGGTCCGGCTATTGGCGCTCTAATCGGTGGAATAGCGATTTCACACATTGGGTTTCAAAATACATTTTTATTTGGAGGTATAACAGTGTTTTTATTAGGAGTGGTGTCGTGGTTTTTAAAGGTGAAAACTTAAATTATCAAATGTCATTGTGAGGAATTTGTCAGGTGGCGGAGATTGAAGCTCTGTCTGTCGGCAGATAGAAATTCCGTAATTATTATATGCGAGGAATTTATTTACGATATTGCCACGTCGCTCTGCGAAGCTTTTCGCAATAACATTTATAGGTTATCCTTGATAAATCCAATAGATGTGCTATCATTATTCTACATAATCAACTAAAATAAAAAGAATGAATATCATTATAAAGGGGACAAATTTGGAACTACATGAGGATTTGAAATCTTATGTTAATGAAAAAATTGGTAGTTTAAAGAAATTTATTGAAAACGAAAATATTGATGAAAATAGCATAATAGCAAGAGTGGAACTGGCGAAGACTACGCATCATCATCAGCATGGAAATATATATAAAGCAGAAGTTAACCTGCAGTTTTCAGGAAAAATAATTCGAAATGTGGTGGAAAGTGATGATATTTATAAAGCGATTGATGAAGTAAAGGATGGACTGAAAATTATGATAAGTGATTATAAAAGTGAAAAAATTTCAAAGATAAGAAGGGGAGCAAGAATGATAAAAAAATTAAAAAGAATTTCACCACTTGCTTGGGCAAAAGGGGAATTTAAGAAGTTTAAGATTAGAAAAGGGAAATAAAAAAGAGCAAAAAAATGGTTAGGTTTGTTGCTCAAATACTTTTTTGATAATATTGTTAATTTCTTGACTTATGTGCGGACTCATTTCTGGCTCATTTCTATCTTCTTTGTAAATGTTATATACAGCTTTCCAAAATAAGTCTATAATTATTTCTGGATTTTTATTCTTTTCATTTCTTAAACCTGCTTCAATCATGTCCTTTATTCTTGTTTTTTTGCCTTTTAAAAGTTTTTTAAATCTATGATCCTTTGAAATTATTGGCCAAATTAATTTGACAAAAATTTCAACCATCGTTAATTTTTTAAATTTATTTTTCAAGATAAACACCCCCTAACCTCACTAATAACTCAAATTTCAGAAATTGTCAATGGTTGAAATAAATATTTTGTGTATATTAGAATAGATACCTCGCAAGATGTGAGACATATTAAGAATAAAAACGCTTACTTTACAAATCTTTTAATTTATAACTTCTATATAATGTCAATCTTAAATAAAATATTTGGTGATCCAAACGAAAAAGAATTACAAAAAATAAAACCAATTGTTGATCAAATAAATAAGCTGGAAGGAAAATTTCAGTCTTTTTCTGATGACCAACTAAAGAATCAGACTAATATATTCAGAGAAAGGTTAGAAAAAGGAGAAACACTGGATCAAATTTTGCCAGAGGCATTTGCTGTGGTTAGGGAAACTTCTAAAAGGGTGATGAGTCAAAGGCATTATGATGTTCAGCTGATTGGTGGAATTGTGCTTCATCAAGGAAAAATTTCTGAAATGAAAACTGGAGAAGGAAAAACTTTGGTTTCAACTTTGCCAATATATCTTAACGCTATCACTGGGAAAGGAGTTCATCTCGTGACTGTTAATGATTATCTTTCCAAGAGAGATGCAAACTGGATGAGTCCAATTTATCATTTTTTAGGATTGAGTGTTGGTGTCATCCAGCATGACATATCATATATTTTTGATCCGAAGACAAAGCCAGATGAAAATGAAGTGACGGTTGAAATGGAAAATTTAAGAGAAGTGAGTCGCAAAGAAGCTTATGCTTGCGATATAACATATGGAACAAACAATGAATTTGGTTTTGATTATTTGCGTGACAATATGGCAGTTAGCAAGGGACAAATGGTTCAAAGAGAATTAAACTTTGCTATTGTAGATGAAGTTGATAGTATTCTTATTGACGAAGCAAGAACTCCTCTTATAATTTCAGCTCCTGATTCGGAATCAAGTACAATGTATCAAACTTTTTCTCAAATTGTTCCAAGATTAGATAATGAAAAAGATTATACGGTTGACGAGAAAATGAGAGCTGTAAGCTTAACAGATGATGGAATTGAAAAGGTGGAGAAAATGTTAAATATGAAAGATATCTATAATGAAGGTGGTATAATGTTTGTTCATCATTTGGAACAGGCTTTGAAAGCTGAGATTTTATTCAAGAAAGACAAGGACTATGTTATTAATGAGGGAGAAGTAATTATTATTGATGAATTCACGGGAAGGCCAATGCCTGGAAGAAGATTTTCAGAAGGTCTTCATCAAGCAATTGAAGCAAAGGAAAATGTAAAAGTTCAAAAAGAAAGTAGAACTCTTGCAACAATAACATTTCAAAATTATTTCAGACTGTATGGCAAACTTTCGGGTATGACTGGAACTGCCGTTACTAATGCTGAAGAATTTTCAAAAGTTTATGATTTGGATGTTATAATTATTCCAACAAATAGACCATTGAAAAGAATTGATAAAGTTGATTCAGTTTACAAAAATGAAAAAGGAAAATTTACTGCTCTGGTTAGGGAAGTTAAAAAAAGAAACGAAAAAGGACAGCCGGTTCTTGTCGGCACAATATCAATTGAAAAATCAGAGCTTTTAAGTGAGATACTTGAAAGAGAGGGAATAAAACATGCAGTTTTAAACGCAAAATTTCATGAGAAAGAAGCGTTAATTATTTCAAATGCTGGCCAAAAAAGTGCAGTTACAATTGCGACTAATATGGCAGGGCGTGGAACTGATATTAAACTAGGAGAAGGAGTTAATAAATTAGGTGGACTTTGTATTTTTGGAACGGAAAGACATGAAGCAAGAAGAATTGATAATCAGCTCAGAGGAAGATCTGGTCGTCAGGGAGAGCCTGGAGAAACTCAATTTTTTGTTTCTATGGAAGATCATCTTATGCGCGTGTTTGGTTCAGATAAAATGAAAGCTATGATGGACAGGCTTGGAATTGAAGAAGATATGCCTATTGAAAATTCTTTTATTTCAAAATCAATTGAAAGCGCACAAACAAAAATTGAAGGATATAATTTTGACATAAGAAAGCATGTTTTGGATTATGATGATGTGATGAACAAACAAAGAGAGTTGATATATAAAAAAAGAAAAGATATTTTGAATATAACAGAGAAGTTAGAAAAAACTGACGAAGAAGTTAATAAAGAAAATTTTCCAGAACTTTTGGAATTAAAAAACAAAATTTTAGAAATGTTTGAAAATCAGTCTCAATATATTGTTTCAATACATAGTACAGAAAACAGAAGCAGTTGGGATACAAAAGGAATGATAGAAGCAATTCATAAGATAACATTTGTTGATAGTGAATTTGAAAATAAAATCAAAGAAATTATTAATTCAAATAATCCTGATGAAGAAGTGAGAAGCCAATGTACTGATTTGATATTTGCATTATTGTCCGATGCTTATAATAAAAGAGAAGATGAAATAGGTTATGAAGCAATGAGACAAATAGAAAAAATGGTATTGCTTCGAAATATGGACATTCTTTGGATGGAACACCTTGATTCTATGGAAAGTTTGAGAGACGGCATTAGCTTGCAGGGTTACGGTCAAAAAGATCCTCTTGTTGAATATAAAAGAGAAAGTTATCGTATGTTTCAATCGCTTCTTAGTGGAATTGAAGAAAATGTACTTTCATCAATTTTCAAAGTTCAAATAGTAAAAAAAGTTGAATCTCCGATGGAAAATAAAAACATCAAAACGAGTGGAGGAAGTGCTGATGTGTCTGCAAGTTCAACTGGACCGCAGAAAAAAATTGATAAAATTGGTCGCAATAATCCCTGTCCGTGTGGAAGCGGGAAAAAGTATAAAAAGTGTTGTATGGGGAAATAAACATTTTAGCATTTTAATATATAAACATTTTAACAATTTTGTCATTCTGAATTTAGTTCAGAATCTATTATCTGACGGGTTTTATTTATTATTTTCCTCACAGAGTAAAATATAACGAATAATAATATGAAAAAAATATTAGAAAAAATAATTGGATATACAGAAGAGCTGTTTATACCATTTTTTATTGTTGCTATAATAGTTATTTGTTGGAATGCCAGCCCCTTGGGAATGATAGTAGCAACAATAATTTATTATGAAACTGCTAAAAAGGTTATGTCTGACAGTGAATGGGATAAACATAATAAAACTTAAAAACAAAAAAACTGGTTGCAAACCAATTCTTGCTGGTATTAATTAAATTCTATTTGACAACAAAACAATTCTAAGATAAATAATTCATTATGACCCATAAAAAGTCATCAAAACAAAAAGCAAACAAAGAAGATATCGTAATTTACCAGTCCAAAAACGGTGAAGTGGTTTTGGAAGTTAATTTACGCGAGGAAACAGTTTGGCTTACCCAGGCGCAAATTGCTTTGCTTTTTGACGCAGAAAGAAGCGTGATTACTAAGCATTTACGTAATATTTTTAAAGATGGAGAATTAAACGAAAATTCAGTATGTGCAAAAATTGCACATACTGCCACAGACGGAAAAATTTATAAAACTCAATTCTATAATTTAGATATGATTATTTCCGTTGGTTATCGCGTTAATTCCAAACGCGCTACGCAATTTAGAATTTGGGCGACGAGAATTTTGAAACAGAATATTCTACAGGGCTACACAATCAACCAAAAACGATTATTAGAAGCTAAAGGAAGATTTAAAGAATTGCAAAATGCCGTCGCTTTTCTGCAAGAAAAATCAAAGAAAGAATTATTTAATGGCCAAGAAAGAGAAATTTTAAATTTACTTTCAGAATATTCTAAGACGCTTACCATTTTGGATTTATATGATAAAGATAAACTTAAAAAACCAAAAGGTAAAAAAGACAAAACAATTTTAGAATATCAAAATTGTTTAAAAATTATTACTGAAATTAAAAAAGAATTAATTGTCAAAAAAGAGGCCGGTAATCTTTTTGGTAATGAAATAGCAAATAAATTTGAAAGTATTATTAAGAATTTGTATCAAACTTTTGACGGAAAAGAACTTTATAAAACAATTGAAGAAAAAATGGCTCATTTGCTTTACCTTGTTATAAAAGATCATCCTTTTTCCGATGGCAATAAACGCATCGGATCATTTTTATTTGTTTATTTTTTAGATAAAAACGATTATCTTTATCGCGAAACAGGAGAAAGAAAAATTAATGATAATACCTTAATTGCTTTAGCGCTTTTAATTGCTGAAAGTAATCCAAAAGAAAAAAGCGTTTTAATAAAAATCATCACTAATCTTATTGTTGATTAATAAATTTTGCATTTGACAACAAAACAATTCTAAGATAAATTTAATCTTGTAAGTGATAATAAGAAAATAAACCATAGTAATAGATTCCCGCCTCCGCGGGAATGACAAGCATAAACTTTATAAACCTTCTAACTTTTAACTCCGACTTATGTCTAGTAAAAGAAAAACTTTGTTGAATTTCTTGGTTATTATCGTTTTGACACTTGTGTCTGGATATATCATCTATCCAAAAAATCAAGGGATAAAAATTCAGGATTACGGAATTAATTATTATAATGATTTGAAATTTCATTTAGGACTTGATTTGCAAGGTGGAACGCATCTTGTCTATCAGGCTGATTTGTCTCAAATTGAGGAAAGTGAAAAAGTTGAGGCTATTGAAGGAGTCCGAGATGTCATTGAAAGAAGGGTTAATGCTTTTGGAGTTTCCGAACCAATTGTTCAGACTTCACAAAAAGAACGTCTTATAGTTGAATTGGCGGGAATAAAAGATGTTAATCAGGCAATTCAAATGATTGGAGAGACACCTCTTTTAGAGTTTAAAGAAGAAATGACAGAAGAAGAAAAAAACAATCTAAGAGAACAGGTCAAGGATTTGAATATGCCAGAAGAATATTTGTCACAGTTTTTTTATAAAAGTTCTGGTCTTGGAGGAAAACAGTTGGATCGATCTGATGTAATTTTTAATCCTAATACTTATGAGCCAGAAGTTCAACTTCAATTTGATAGTGAAGGAAAAGATTTATTTGGAGAAATTACAAAGAGAAATGTAGGTAAAAAGGTAGCTATATATTTAGACGGATTGCCAATTAGTATTCCAGTTGTTAATGAACCAATAACTGACGGCAAGGCTGTGATTTCTGGAAATTTCACGATAGAAGAAGCTAAGACATTAGTTCAACGTTTGAATGCTGGTGCTCTTCCTGTTCCTATTAATATGATAAGCCAACAAACAGTTGATGCAAGTTTAGGAAAATATTCAATCGAAAGAAGTATAGTTGCAGCATTTGTGGGGATTATATTACTAAGTTTATTTATGATTATCTATTATAGAATACAAGGAGTTGTTTCTGTTGTTGCTCTGATTATATATGCTTTGTTGGTATTATCTATCTTCAAACTTATTCCCATTACTCTTACACTATCTGGCATAGCAGGTTTTATATTGTCTATAGGAATGGCAGTTGATGCAAATGTTTTGATTTTTGAAAGAGTGAAGGAAGAATTAAAAAAGGGAAAGCCAGTTACAATTGCCATAGACGAAGGATTTGCAAGGGCGTGGAGTTCAATTTTTGATTCAAATGTATCAACAATTATAACTTGTATAATTCTCGCTTATTTTGGTACAAGTATAATTGAAGGATTTGCAATTACACTTGGAATTGGAATTGTTTTCAGTATGTTCTCAGCAATATTTATAACAAAAACATTTTTGAAAATTTTAGTTATGACCAAGATAAAAAATAGCTTGTGGCTTTTTGGAATTAAAAAATAATCTTTATATTTAAATTAATATGGTAAAAATAGTTCAACGAAGAAAAATTTGGTTTATATTATCTTTAATTTTAATTTCTGCTAGCATTTTTGCTTTGGTAAAATGGAATTTGAAATTAGGAATTGATTTTACTGGTGGAACTCTAATGGAGTTTAGTTTTAAGGATGATGTTTTAAGTAATCAAGAAATAAAAGACTCATTAAAAGAGTTAGAGTTAGGAGAAGTTAATGTGCAGTTTTCTGGCGACAAAACTGTTCTATTGAGATTTAAAGATATAAACGAGGATACTCATCAGAAAATTATTGAAGCGTTGGGAAGCACTGTTGCAGAAAAAAGCAACAACAGTGGTAACAGTAGTAACGATATAAAAGAGGATAAAGGAGAACAAATAAAAGCTTCTATAGAAGACATGGAAGTAAACAGTGAAAACATTCAGCTTGATAACGATGAAGCTGTTATTGAAGAAACTGATTCGGAGGAAGAGGCAGTTGAAATTGATTCTGCTTCCGAAAATGTCAAAGATAATATTGAAGAAAAGAGATTTGATTCAATTGGTCCTGTTATTGGAAATGAACTAAAATCAACTGCGGTAGTGGCAATAGTTGTGGCTTTAATTGCAATTGTATTATATATAGGTTGGGCATTTAGAAAGGTTTCACGTCCAGTATCAAGTTTTAAATATGGAATTATTGCTACGATTGCTCTTTTTCATGATGTGATAATTACTTTGGGGGTATTTTCTGTTTTAGGATATTTATATAATGTTGAAGTTGGAATCCCATTTATAGCTGCCCTTTTGGCAATATTGGGATATTCCGTAAATGATACAATTGTTGTTTTTGACAGAACTCGTGAAAATTTGTTGAGATTTGGTTCTGATGAATTTGAAAATGTGGTTAATAAAAGCGTTAACGAAACATTGATAAGATCATTGAATACATCTTTCACTACTCTATTAATTCTCTTTACTCTTTATTTATTTGGTGGAACCACTATAAAATATTTTATAGTAGCTCTTATAATTGGTATTTCCGCTGGAACATATTCTTCAATATTTATCGCTAGTCCACTACTTGTAAGTTGGCAAAAATGGACCCTAAAAAGAAGGCTTAAACAATAGAGAATAAAAAATATCTATATTAAAAGAAAAAAGTTTGTTGTTATTAACAAACTTTTTATTTTATCGCTAAAATACAATTATTTTATAAATAATTCTTAAATTCTATTCCAAAGTGCAACATTTAGAGAAAGTTATTTCTCATAGAACACTTCGCGGGGAGTTAAATAGTTAAGTCTCTTTCTTGGTCTATTATTGATGAGCCGATAGGCTTTGTCAATATCTTTTTGATTAATGTTTGCGAATGATGATTTTTTGGGAAAGAATTGCCTGAGAAGCCCGTTAGCGTTTTCATTGCATCCTCTTTCCCAAGAATAATAAGGAAAAGCAAAGTAAATGCCTATTTTTATCTTTCTTTCAGTATCTTGATGGCTATCAAAGGTTGTTCCATTATCATAAGTGAGAGTGTATTTTTTCTTTCTTGGTATTTTTTCAAATCTCTTAATAGTTTTTTCTCCAGTTAATTCCGCACTTTTTTATTTTTTTTAATTAGATACGTTCTCAACCATCTGTTATTTTCTATTTTTCTGAATCTTTGGTTGGCTTTTATTCTTCTTTCTTTGGTTTTTTGTTTGGCGATTCTGGTATCGTATTTTCCATTCTTATTTTTGTTTCTTATAATTTCCCTGTAAATTGTCGTTCTATTTTTTCCCAATAATTGAGCGATTTCTTCCTGTTTTATTTTAGTTCTTTTAAGAGCAGATGGCTCATTTCTCTGATCTGGTGTAATATGTTTGTAGGGCATCTATTTGTTGGTTAATAATTAAGTGAGGACTTAACTATTATACCAGACTTTGGATGTCCTTTATGATGTTGCGCTTCGGAGCAGAATGTAGGGTCTTTCAGTTGACATATATTATCAAATATGATATACTATTCATACTAAAAAACTTTAATTATAGTAATTATTATTCTAAAAATATGGTAAAAAGAAATGAAAAAGTAAGTAATAAAATCAAATTAGAGCAACTTGTTTTTGATATAATTCAAGAATTACCAGAAAGATCAAAAAATGTGATTATAAAAAGATATAATCTTAATGATAAGGGCGTAAGCACTTTGGATAAAATTGGTAAAGACTATGGAATAACTAGAGAAAGAGTTAGACAAATTGAAACAGAAGCAAAAGTGAAATTGAAAACAATAGGAGAAAAACACGATATAAATTTAGCCTTTGAACAAATAAAAGATATTATAGAAAGAAATGGTGGTCTTATTAGCGAAGAGAAATTAATAAATTTATTATTTACAGAAGAAAGTGACAGAAAAATCAACAAACAGATTTCTTTGTTAATTTTGTCATTAAATGATAAAATAAAGACAGTCAAAGAAACGAAGATATTTAAGAAAATATATTTCTATGAAAAAGAAAGTATAGATAAGTTTAAGAATGCAATTGGAATATTGGAAAAACATTTATTAGAGAATAAAACTAATTTGAATTTTGAAAAGATAACAGATCTATTAAAAGAAAAAGGATTATCAAATCTTACAAAAGAATCTGTAAAGTCATATCTTGAGTCTAATAAAATTGTTTTGGGAAATATTATAGATGAATGGGGACTTGAAAAATGGTCGCATATTAATCCTAAGAGTGTTAGAGATAAGGCATATTTGACTTTGAAAAAAAATAAAAAACCACTTCATTTTGTTCAAATTACGAATAAGATAAATGAAATTTGGAGTGATAGCAAAAAGAGAGCTAATAACCAAACTGTCCATAATGAATTGATAAAAGATGACAGATTTGTTCTTGTCGGTCGCGGGATATATGCTTTGAAAGAATGGGGGTATAAACCTGGAACAGTATTAGATGTTCTTCTAGAAATATTTAATGAAAACAAAATAGATATGAATCAGGATGAAATAATTGAAAAAGTTTTGAAGAAAAGAAAAGTTAAGAATAATACGATTATTTTAAACTTACAGAATAAAAAATATTTTGAGAAATTGCCTAATAAAATCTATCGCTTGAAACAAGCATAGTAATATCAAAATTAGAATATGCCAACTTTTCCATTTATATTAATTGAATCGCTTAAAGAAGCTTTTGCTTTTTATTTTGATTGGTGGTGGTTTTTTACTCCGATAGTTTTGTGGCCAATTTTTGAAATTGCTTGGATTAATTATATTCAAGAAAAATATATAAGAAGTATCGATTGGAAGTTATTAGAAATAAAAATTCAGAAAGAAATTGAAAAAAGACCAAAAACAATGGAAGAGTTCTTTGCGGCTATTTATAGTTCTTTAGATGTTATGATTGATACTTTGTATGATGTTTATTTAGAAGGAGTAGTAGATTTGTGGTTTAGCTTGGAAATTGTGAGTATTGAAGGTGATATTCGTTTTTATATAAGAACTCCAGTTAAGTCATTGGAAATGATAGAATCTCAGATATATGCTCAATATCCAGAAGCAGAGATAAAAGAAGTTGAAGACTATGTAACCGATGTTCCAGATGACATTCCAAGCAAGGATTATGAATTATGGGGGACTGATATGAAGTTAAACAAAGAAGATGCTTATCCTTTGAGAACTTATAAAGAATATGAAGACCAGGCATCTGGTGATTTTATAGATCCAATTTCTAATATTGTTGAAGGAGTTAGTAAATTGCAAAAAGGAGAACAGATTTGGATTCAAATTTTAATTAGAGCAACCAATGATGATTGGAAAAAAGAAGCTGATAATTTAGTACTTAATCTTATCGGCAGAAAAGACGGAAAAAAGAAAAAGAAAGAAGGTTTTTTCTCTCTGATTTCAAGTGAAATAGTTGATATTGGAAGATATATTATACTTGGTCTTTTTTCTACACAAGATTTATTGAAGAAGAATGAAAATGGAGAAGAAAAAGAACTTCCAAGTATGATGCTTCATCTTTCTCCTGGAGAAAAAGAAGTGGTTACTGCCATAGAAGAAAGTATAAAAAAACCAGGATATGAAACTGATATTCGTTGGATTTATCTTGCAAAAAGAGATGTTTTTGATAAGACAAAAGGAAATGCTATTGTGTTTTCATATTTTTCTCAATTTGGTTCTCAGAGCTTAAATAGTTTTAGTCCTGATGGAAAAACTAAAACCAGCGCTTATTATTTTCTTACTGAATATAGAAAAGCACTTAGGAAAAGGAAAATTCTTAGAAGATATAAAAGAAGAGAGTTTGATCAAAGAAGTTATGTTCTAAACACGGAAGAATTGGCAACGATATTTCACTTTCCTACTATTGAAGTTAAAGCTCCTTTTGCTCCAAGAGTTGAAGCTAAGAGGGGAAAGCCTCCACAAGAGTTGCCTATATAATTGATGTTTATTGAATATTAAAATTATTTATGGAAAATAATATAACATATTTTGCAAAAACGAATTTTCGAGGAAAAGAGCATAAATTCGGTATAAAAAGAGACGATCGTGGAAGACATACTTATGTGATTGGTAAAACTGGAATGGGAAAAACAAATCTCTTGGAAACTATGATTATTGCTGATATCAAGTCAGGAAACGGACTTGCTGTTGTTGATCCTCATGGAGATTTGGCAGAAAAGGTTTTAAATTTTGTTCCTGCATCAAGAATTAATGATGTTGTTTATTTTAATCCAGCAGATGTTGATTATCCAATCGCTTTTAATGTTATGGAGCAGGTTGATTTAAAATACAGACATTTAGTTGCCTCTGGTCTTATTGGGGTTTTTAAAAAAATATGGGCTGATTCATGGGGACCGAGATTGGAATATTTGCTAAGGAATGTAATTCTTGCTTTGTTAGAATATCCTGGAAGCACTCTTTTGGGAGTGCCGAGGATGTTTATTGATAAAGATTATAGAAAAAAAGTAGTAAATAAAGTTACTGATCCAGTTGTAAAGGCATTTTGGCTTAATGAATTTACAAAATATTCAAGTCAATTTACAGTTGATGCTATTTCTCCAATTCAAAACAAGGTTGGACAATTTCTTTCGAGTTCTCTTGTTCGAAATATAATTTCTCAAACTCATTCTACGATTGACATGAGAGAAATAATGGATAATCGAAAAATATTAATAATAAATTTGGCCAAGGGCAGGATTGGTGAAGATTATAGTGCTCTTTTGGGTGCAATGCTTATTACAAAAATTCAATTAGCTGCAATGGGAAGATCTGATATTCCAGAAGAAGAACGAAAAGATTTTTATTTGTATGTTGATGAGTTTCAAAATTTTGCAACTGAATCTTTTGCTGGTATTCTTTCGGAAGCAAGAAAATATCGTTTAAATTTAATTATTGCACACCAATATATTGGTCAACTTGAAGAAGAGGTTCGGGATGCAATTTTTGGTAATGTTGGAACTCTTATTTCTTTTAGAGTTGGAGCTGCTGATGCAGAGTGGTTGGAAAAAGAATTTGAGCCTGTTTTTATGATGAATGATTTAGTTAATCTTGCAAAGTATGATATATATTTGAAGCTGATGATAAACGGAGTAACGGGAGATGCTTTTAGCGCAACAACTCTTCCACCATCTGAGGTAACAGAACAAAGTAACGCGGAAAAAATAATTAAAGTTTCACGAGAAAGATATGCAAATAAAAGAGAAGTTGTAGAGGATAAAATTTCAAGATGGTCCGGAATGGATGATGAAAATAAAAAAGTTGAAAAAATAAATAATAAAAATGAAAATTACGAAAAAAATGAAATTAAAATAAATAATACGAATGAAGAAAAGGAAACGTGGGATGCAGTGTGTGAAATATGTGAAGAAAAAATTAAAGTTCCGTTTAAGCCAGACCCAAAAAGATCAACTTATTGTAAAAATTGTCTCGTAGAAGTTAGAAAGCAATCAGCAGAATCTGCAAATAGTAAAGCTGAAAATAATGTTCCTAAGAAAAAAGAGGAAGAAATAAAATCAGTTGAACCTGAAAAAGAAATAACAAAACCAGATGATTTTAAAGAAAATGTTGTGAAACAAGAAACAATTGAAAAAAAAGAAGACAAAAAAGAAGAAAATGAAAAGAGTTCTATTAATGAATTTTCTAAAAAAGACAAAGAAATAGAAAATGAAATTCAAGAAAGTGTTATTAAAGATAACATAATTTCACCAAAAAAAAGCGAAATTAAAGAAGAGTCTATAAGCGATACTATTCAAGATGATAGAACAAAAAAAGATTCTGATTTGAAAACAACGAATCAATCAACTAATTTAAAGCAAGATAAAGTAAATGATATAGAAATGAAAGAAGGTGAAATTATAAAATTTGACTAGATTTTGTTTGTTGACAAAGAATTTGAAAGTGATAATATTATATTAGTAAAATATATTTTGAATTTTATATGAAAACATTTACAAACCAATCAATTTGTTGTTGCTGTTGCAAACTGTAAATCAGGTTGGTTTTTTAGTGTTTATTAATTAATCTTTACATAATAAGTAATATTAAAACCAGCCCAGATTAGCTGTTTTTTTATTTGGAAATTTCATTATAATTAAAATTAACAATAAAAATATGATTTATAGAAATGTATTAGGATTAATTGGTAATACGCCAATGGTTAAAATTAACAAATTAACAGGAGAAAATGACGCAACGGTTTTAGCAAAACTTGAATCGTATAATGTTGCAGGATCACTAAAAGATAGAATGGCTCTATATATTATTGAGGATGCTGAAAAACAAGGCCTGTTAACAAAAGATAAAATTATTTTGGAAGCAAGTTCTGGTAATACAGGAATTGCGATGGCGATGATTGCTGGAGTGAAGGGGTATAAAATTAAAATTGTAATTCCCGAGTCAGTAAGTATTGAAAGAAGAAAACTTATTAAGGCATATGGAGCTGAATTAATTTTGTCTTCTGGTGAGAAAGGAACGGGTGGGGCGGTGGAGTTGAAAAATAAATTACTTGCACAGGACCCAAAAAAATATATTAATCCTGATCAATTTAAAAATCAAGCTAATATAAAAGCACATTACCAAACAACTGGACAAGAAATTCTCAAACAGACTGCAGGAAATGTTGATGTTGTTATTGTTGGAATTGGAACGGCTGGTACTGGAGTTGGCATTTCAAGACGTCTAAAAGAATATAATTCCAATATTCAAATTATTGCAGTTTTGCCTGAGCTTGGTGTACCAATACAGGGTCTTCGAAATCCAAGAGAATTAAATCCAACTCATCTTCTTGATAAAAAGGCATTTGATGAGATTGTTGAAATTCCCAAAGAATTAGTTTCAAAAACATATTTAGTTGCTCGTAATCTTGCACATGAAGAAGGAATTCTTTCTGGGATGAGTTCAGGAGCTGTTATGTATATCGCACTTAAAAAAGCAAAAGAATTAGGAAAAAATAAAACTATCGTTGCAATATTACCCGATACTGGAGAAAGATATCTTAGTACCAATTTATTTGAATAAATTGGTGCCTGTGGATAACTTTTTGACAAAATTTTATATAGCATTATAATTTAAATATAAATAGTATTTAAAACTATTATGGAAAATAATAAGATGATCGCAAAGAGAAAACCATCAACACATGCTGTGAAAACAGTTGGCGGTTTTACTTGTCTATATATTCTCAAGGGTCATCTTTCAAAAGTTTACGAAGAATGAGTAGTTTTAGATAAAATTTGTAAAAATTGGAAAATGACCCTAAAGAAGGGTTTTTTTGTAAAATAAAATCTAAATAAGCATAAAATAAAAAATGAACTTTGAAAAATACTTAAATAAGCCAATTTGCTTGTAAATTGAGATTATAGGCAGTTTGGCTTGTTGTAAGTCATAATAAAAAATAAAAAAAGAAGGGACTGAAAATTCCAATAGAGATTGATCCTAAAAAATTTCAACAAATGATGAAATTTTCGGAGAAGATTACTACTGACATAGAAGAAATCTTGGAAACAGGGAAAATATCTCCTAAATTGATGGATAAAATAGGAGAAAAAACAATAATGTTATTATTGTTAAATAGTATATTAAAAAATTGAAGCTATGTAAAACATAATATACATAGCTTCAGATTTAATTTATATTAGGCTGTTTTTCTGTAGGGTAAATTAGTTTATATAATATTAAATTTGTAAATTATTTTGCCTTACAGAAGGCTATAGTATAAGGATATAAGGACTGGTGATAAAAAAATGAATGCAGAAAAAATCGAATTTGCAATACCTCAAGAACTTTTTCCTGAAATCGTTCCAACAGATATCTCAAGTATGGAAGTTAAAGATTTTTTTCCTAGCAGAATATTGATACAACAACGAGAGATTGAACCAAATCAAGAAAACGGATTGTGGCAACCAATAATGGTTGAATCAAGGACAGAAATAGGTCCGCGACGTATGATAGTTTTATTTTTTAATGGAAATAAATCTGTTATACTTCAATATATTTTTTGGGAAAAAAAATTGAAATATGTTTTTGTAAGGAGACAAATAAGCATAGAAAAATTCGAAAAATCAATAAAATATATAAGAGACAGGTTAAGCGATATTGAAGAAAAAGTAAAAGAATCCATAAAAAGAGAAAAATTGCCTAAAAAGCACGAAGAAGTATTGATTCAGGTTTTAAGACGTCAGCTTGAAAAAGGTTTCAGGTTTAGAAGGGAGAATTAATTTTAAATAAATTAAGATTTTTATTCCCTTCTATTTTTTTTGTATAGATTATAATTTTACAAAACCTTCGCTGCTAATTTTTTTCCGATTTTTGTTTTCAAAAAAAAGGCAAAAAGTTCTATTATTTTCTTTCCTAAAAATTCATTATAATTTATCAATTTTACAAGATTTTCTCCACGTTTTTTTATTTTTAAAATATGCTTGATTTCTTTGACTTTATATTTGGGATTGATTATTTTTCTGGCAATATCTTTTCCAGAAAGAATTGCAAATCTTATTCCTTCTCCAGTTAGTCCTGAAGCAAACCCTGCAGCGTCTCCTGCCAGGAAAATATTTCCAAATTCAAATCCTCTATAATCATAGTTAATTGAAAATGCTTCAAATTTAGCATTTTCCAGATTGAATTTTTTCTTACACCAGGTTTCAAAATTATTCCTTAAATCCATTACAGAAAAATCCTTTTTGCTAAAATTCAGATCATAACCAGTTCCCACTGAAATAACATTTTTTTGTGGAAAAACCCAAGCATATGAAAATCCAAATTCATCTGGATCTATGTGAAATTCAATATGGGAGTAGTTTCCGGGAATCATATATTGAAATGCAGTTAAGAGTTTTTTTGTTTTTATATTCAGGTTTTTCCGTACAATTGAATTGCTTCCATCTGCACCAATTAAATAGTCAAATTCAAATTTTTCTCCAAGAGATGTCGTTACTGATTGATTGTTTATTTTTTTAATGTTTTTTTTAAATAATATTTTCACTCCAAGCTCTTTCGCTTTTTTTGCCATGTATTCATGTAATGTTTTTCTGTTTATGGTTGCTACAATTGCTTTATTTTCTCTAATGAATATTGATTGCGTTTTAGTAAAGACACTCATTTCATTAAATTCTCTGTCAATGATTTCTTTTGGAATGTCAATTTCAAAAGTATTTGGGCTGATTCCGCCTGCACACACTTTATAGCTTATTTCAGGGTTTTTTTCGATGATTATTACATTATAATTACTAATTTTTTTTAATTCAATTGCACAGGACAGACCAGCAGGACCTGCACCGATGATTATTATGTTTTTTGTTTGCATTTCTTTTATTTTTGTTATATATTAGTAATATGGTTCGTTGTTATGATATAACATAATATAGCATTAATTTATTAAAAATAATAGTATATTCTGGTTGCTTGATTAATTGTTCTATTGATTTTCATTTAATTAATAGTTCTTAATAGTCATAAATCACTAGGATAAGGCTAAGAAAGGAGCGTATATTTTATGGACATTAAATTTACTGATAAAAATTTTCAGGAGGAAGTAAAGGATTCAGAATCATTAGTTTTGGTTGATTTTTGGGCTCCATGGTGTGGTCCATGCCAAATGATGGGGCCTATAATTGAAGAACTTTCGAAGGAGTTTGAGGGAGTAGTTAAGATTGGAAAATTGAATGTTGATGAAAATCCAGCTATTGCAAGCGAATATGAAATATTGAGTATTCCAACTTTGAAAATATTTAAAAAAGGAGAAATTATAGAAGAAATGACAGGACTTCAACCAAAAGAAGTTTTGACAGAAAAAATTAATAATTTAATAAAAAATAATCAATAATTAAATATGGCAAAAAAAATTCAAATTGATCAAGAGTTATGTATTGGGTGTGGAGCATGTGTAAATTTGTGTCCTGATACTTTTGAACTACAAGATGATGGGAAATCAAAAGTTATAAATGAAGATGGTTGTAAAAATTGTGATTGTGAAGTTGCAGTAAACAGTTGTCCTGTTGGATGCATAAAAATAATTGAAGAATAGAATTTTGTAATGAAAACCATAAATTAAATTTTAATTGATGATAAAATAATTATGTATGATTTAATAATTTTAGGAGCTGGGCCTGCAGGTCTTTCTGCTTCAATTTATGCTTCAAGATATAAGATTAATCATATAGTAATTGGCAGTGTTTTTGACGCAGCGATGTCAAAAGCACATTTGATAGAAAATTGGCCAGGAGAAGAATCTATAAAGGGGTCAGACCTGTTAATGAAATTTTATAATCATGCAAAAAAACTTGGAGTAGAAATAATTCAGGAAAATGTTATTGAAATAGGAAAAAAGACGGAAGATGGTTCAGAAAAAAATAATTTTATTATTAAAACAGAAAATAATAAAATTTATAAATCAAAGTCAATTATAGTCGCATTCGGAACAAAAAATAGAAAACTTAACATTTCAGGTGAAGAGGAATTTTTGGGTAGAGGACTTAGTTACTGTGCTGTCTGTGACAGTGCATTTTTTAAAAATAAAATAGTTGCCGTTGTTGGGGGAAGTAATTCTGCGGCTATGGCAGCCTCAATGCTATCTGAACATGCAAGCAGGGTGTTTTTAATTTATCGAAAAAAGCCTTTAAGATGTGAGCCAATTATGTTGGACAGATTAGAAAAAAATTCCAAGGTGGAAATAATTTATAATACGAATGTAACAAAAGTCTCGGGTAATAAAAAAGTTGAATTTATAGAGCTTGACAGAGAATATAATGGCAATGCAAGACTCAATTTGGATGGGTTATTCATTGAGGTGGGGTCGGTTCCTTCGACGAGCTTGATTAAGGAGATTGGTATAGAAGTCGACGAAAGTAATTGTATAAAAATTAATCAAGATGGTTCTACTAATGTGAAAGGGGTTTATTCTGCTGGTGACATTACAAACGGCTCAAACGGACTTCGTCAAATTGTAACAGCAGTTTCAGAGGGAGCTGTTGCAGTTACAAGCATTTATAAATATTTGAAAGAAGATTAGTTTTATAATTCTATGTCAATAAATCCATTCACAAACGCGACGAAACAATTGGAAAACGCGGCTGAATTAATAGAACTGGATAAAAATGTTTTGAAATTTTAAAAAATCCGAAAAGAATTTTAGAGGTTTCCATTCCAATAAAAATGGATTCAGGAGAAATAAAAGTATTTAAAGGTTTTCGCTCGCAATATAATGATGCGCTTGGGTCTTTTAAGGGTGGAATTAGATTTCATCCCAAAGTTAATTTGTCTGAAGTAAAAGCGCTTTCGGCTTGGATGACTTGGAAATGTGCTGTTGTAGGAATTCCTTTTGGAGGTGGAAAGGGAGGAATTATAGTTGATTCAAAAAAAATATCCAAAGAAGAATTAGAAAGATTATCACGGGGTTATATTCAGGCTCTCGGAGATTTTATAGGTCCTCAAATTGATATTCCGGCTCCTGATGTTTATACCACTTCTCAAATTATGGACTGGATGATGGATGAATATAGTAAAACGAAAGGATATAATGTTCCGGGAGTTGTCACAGGAAAATCTTTGGAAGTTGGAGGAACAAAAGGCCGAAAATATTCTACATCACAAGGTGGTGTTTACGTTTTTGAGAAAGCAGTAGAAAGGTTAAAAATGAATCCTAAGAAAATAAACATTGCAATTCAAGGATTTGGAAATGTTGGTGCTTTTGTGGCAGAAATTCTTTTTGCTCTTGGGTACAATGTTGTTGCAGTGTCGGATTCAAGGGGTGGAATATTGCTTGATGAAAATAGTAGTAATTGCAGGAACAAAATCAAAAATACAAAGCAATATTCTTTGAATATTATGGAAGTTATTAAATTTAAAAAAGATACAGGGTCAGTAGTTGATTTTCCTGGAACAAAAAACATTACCAATGAACAATTGCTGGCGCTTGATGTTGAGGTTTTAATTCCTTCAGCTCTTGAAAATGCGATTACAGAGAAAAATGTGGGCAAGATAAAAGCGAAACTGATTGTTGAACTTGCGAATGGTCCTGTCACACCTGAAGCTGATAAAAAATTAGACAAAAAGGGTGTGGTTATCGTTCCAGATATATTGGCCAATGCAGGTGGTGCGATTGTTAGTTATTTTGAGTGGGTACAAAATTTGCAAAATTATTATTGGGAAGAAGAAGAAAATGTTGCCAAGCTAAAAGTTATTGAGAGGGCGTTTGATGAAGTTTGGAATAAAAAAGAAAGTTTAAATATTAGCATACGCTTAGCCACATACCCTGTAGCCGTAGAAAGAGTGGCTAAGGCGGAGAAATTGAGGAGGAATATATAATGATATATAAAAATCAAAAAATAATAGTAGCCAACTGGAAAATGAATCCAGTTAGTTTTGATGAAGTTAATAATTTAGTTTCAATAATCAGAAAAAATATAAAAAAAACGGAAAATGTGAAAGTCGTTATTTGTTCTCCTAGTATTTTTATTTCTAAAATTAATAACAATAAATCTTTTGACTTAGGGATTCAGAATGTATTTTGGGAAGATCAAGGAGCTTATACAGGGGAAATATCTGCAAAAATGGCAAAAAATATGGACATAGAATATGCAATTGTTGGACATTCTGAAAGAAGATTATATATGAAGGAAACTGACGAAATGATAAATCAAAAAATTCAATCAGTATTAAATTCTAATTTGAAGCCTATACTTTGTGTTGGAGAGACAGCAGATGAGAAAAATCAAGACCTTGCAAGCGATGTCATTATATCTCAAATAGAAAAGGCTTTGATGGGTGTTAATAAATCAAAAATTCCAAATATTTTAATTGCTTATGAACCAGTTTGGGCGATTGGCACTGGAGAAATACCATCAATAAATGAGATAATGAGCACAGTGCTTTTGGTTCGAAAAATAATTACAAATCTTTATGATCGTGCAACTGCTGAAAGAGTTTTTGTTTTATATGGTGGTAGTGTGAATGGTCAAAATGCTTTTGATATTGTAGACAAAACTGGAATGAACGGACTTTTAATCGGTAGTGCTTCACTGAATGGAAGTGAGTTTGTGAGGATTGTAAATCTGTTTGGATAAAATTGAAAATATGAAAAAGAAAAATAATTATATATATATTTATTTTGTTAGTTAACTTATTTGCGTATATATATTTTAAACTTGGATTTTTTAGTTTATTTGTATTTTTAGAAATTGTTTTATTTGTTGTTTATAAATTTGTCCACGAAATATATCACAATACTTGATTCAATTATAATATTTTAATATAATAAATAATTAATTTATACCACATGTCACTAATTAAAGAAATGATAAAAAAAGCTCAGAAGGAAAAATATGCTTTTGGAACTTTTGACACTTCTAATTTGGAAGTAGCACAGGGGATTGCATGGGCGGCAGAAGCAAAAAATATGCCGGCTATGATTGGAATCACAGAATCAGCAGTAGATTATGCTGGATTCCTGTCTCTAATTGGTTTGGTAAGGGGAGTTATTGTAGAATCAAAAGCGGATTTAGTGCTTCATCTTGATCACGGAAAAGATCCAAAATTTGTCAAAAAGTGTATTGACGAAGGTTTTAAATCAGTGATGATTGATGCGTCTGCAAATGAATTAGAAAAGAATATAGAAATTACGAAAAATATTGTTGCTTATGCTCACAAAAAAGGCGCAGTAGTACAAGCTGAGCTTGGCAAAATTCCTAAATTAGACACAAGCGTTGAAGCGGGTGTTAATTTAAAGCAAATGGAAAAAACTGATCCAAATGAAATTGAAAAATTTGTTGAAAAAACTGGTGTTGACACTTTGGCAGTGATTATTGGGAATGTTCATGGAATGTATAAGCCCGAAGGTAATCCTCACTTGGATATTGATTTGTTATATAATTTAAGAAAAAAAGTTTCAATTCCTTTCGTGCTTCATGGTGGATCAGGAACTCCATCAGAAGATATTAAAAAAGCTATAAAAGAATATGGAATAATTAATGTAAACATTGATACAGAAATCAGAATTGCGTTTATGGGTGGATTAAGTGATTTTTGTATGAGTGGTCAAATGGTTACTGATCCCAGAAAAGTTTTGTCTATAGCACGCGACGCAGTTCAAAAAAAGGTAGAAGAAAAGATAGAATTATTTAAGAGTTGAGAATCAAATATAAAAAAGATAGTCCTAATATAAAGAGGACTATCTTTTATTTATATTAAAATTATTCTCCATCTATTTCAACAAGCTTTAATTCCTTATTATTCTTGGAATTTACAATAATTTCACAATCTTCAGCGATTGTGTTTTTTGAAATCAATTCAATGTTATATTTTAAATTTTTAGGAGTAATTAGTTCATCATGTTCAACAATTTTTCCAAGCTCAATTGTCATGGAGTCTATTTTTTTGCACTTATTTTTCTTCGCATATTCCAATGCAGTTTTGAGAATTTGATTGGCGGCGTGAATGTCATGCATAATATTTATTATATAACTATTTAATGCGTTGAACAAGAAATGCACGGATCGTAGGAATGAATGAGCTTTAGAATTTCAAGTTCTCTTTTTTCTTTCTTATATTTTTTGATGTGCGGAAGATATCTTTTTAGATCGTCATTAAGATTAACGAGAAGCTGAGCAGTCGGTGTCATAACATCGGCTTTAGTTATTATGCCTTTATTATTAACATCATAAGAATGATAGAGTGTTCCTCTCGGGGCTTCAAGAAGTGCTGCTCCAAATCCTTTTTTTATATCAAATTCTATATTGATATTTCTAAGATTTGAGTTTTCAAGTTCACCCGCCAATTTGCGACATTCTTCCACATAATGAATAACTTCAATTGCTTGCGCAAGAGTGTTATAGAAAGGATTATATATCGGAAATTCAAGTTCAGTAGATTTTAAAATTCTTTTGGCGTTTGGATTTAAGTTTTTTTTGTTGATATGAAGTCTTGCAAGTGCATCTGTTGCATAACTTTCTCCAGCTCGTTTCGCAAGTTTTGCCACAGTTCCATTGACTTGTTGTTCTTTAATTTCATTTCTAAATTTTTCTTCATCGGCAATCCAACCTTCCGAGGAATACATTTTACCATAATATGATGAATATTTATTTCCCTCTTTTGGTTTATGAGCAATATATTCAGTTTTTCTTTTGAAATTCGGTATATTAAGGCTTAAAATAAAATCCACGAGAAGTTTGCTATAAGGAAGAACTTTTTTTCCTTCAAGCTCAATTTGTTTGAGAATGTCCTTGCTTGGAATTTTATGCCAACCTCCGACTTTAGGTGTCAGAGGGTGAATAGCTCGTCCGCCAATCAACTTGATAACATTATTTCCGAAATCTCTCAAAATCAAAACTTTTTTGGCAAATTCAGGATTTTCTCCAGCCAAATCTAGACCATCACGATTTTTGAAATAGTCCGTGGCACTGAGGAAAAAAATGTGCAGAACATGACTTTGAATGATTTGCCCTGCAAGCATTAATTCTCTCAAAATTACCGTTTCTTTTGTGGGTGTTATATCAAACGCTTGCTCAAGAGCTTTGATGCTTGTTATTCCGTGAATAACGGGGCAGAGACCGCAAATACGCGATGTTATCACGGGAACATCTTCATAGCTTCTGCCGACAAGCAGACTTTCAATAAGGCGCGCTCCTTCTTCAACTTCCACCTGTGCTTTCTTAACATCGCCTTTGACAATATGCCCCACAAACCCGGCATGCCCTTCAATTTTCGCAATGTGATCAATTTGTATTTTCATAGATTAGTTATTTTAACATTTTAACATTTTAATAAAAATATAATTTTTCCCATATTTGTTTTTCTTTTTTTACAAAAGAGAATTGCGCCTAACGTTTCGGCATATCTGATGTTTGCCGTAGCGTAGCGGAGGCAAATATGGGTCGAGCGACGGCAGGAGCAAGCCAGATATACTGTGTTAGGCGAGGGTGAGCGAGGCACGAGCGAA
>JARGGI010000017.1 GCA_029210775.1 Patescibacteria group bacterium
TTGCTATTTCAATATTAACTCTATTATCAATTGATCTATAATATATTGTTGATAAACCTTCGGTGTTTAAGGTAAATGGTGAAGAATATGTATTCCAATTAGAGTTATTAAAACTATATTCGGTTTTAGATATTCCCACTAAATAATTAGAATTATCAATGGCATTTAGGGTAACTTCAACTTCAGATTTATACCAATCGTTTGTTCCAATATTGCCTTGAAGATGGATGCTAGTTGTAGTTAGAAATAAAATTACAAACATTAGAATCACGAATTCTTTTTTTATAGTTTTTTACTTAAATTAGTTATTAACATTTTATAAATTATTTTCATTACATTGGGATATAATGTAAATTTTTATAAAAATAAAGAGTGAAACTCGCCAAAATGGCATTTTCACCCTTTAATGTTTCACTAATTACACTTATAGTATACACTAATTTTCATCTTTGGTCAAGTTAATATATCAGTAAAATCATTTTTTACCTTTCCTCCTTGACATTACGATAAATTTGTATATAATAATATATAGATAAAACACTTTTATTTTAAAGTGATAAGTTAGATAATCGCCCTTTTATTTATTAATAATTGGGAGGAAAGTCCGAACACCCATTTCGTTTTGGCGAAATGAAGTAGACAGTTGCTAACAGCAACCGCTTTGAGCAATCGGAGTAGGGAAAGTGCCACAGAGACAATACTATCTTGAGCAATCGGGAGAAAGGTGAAAAGAAGAATAGTGTTTTGTGTTGTTTTTCAACATTTAGCTATATTCTTTCCTTGTCGGTGACGGCAAGTGATGGTAAACCCTGTCTGGTGCAAGAGCAAACCCTGGTTTTGGTTTTTAGGGTTCAGATTATGATTTGAAAATGTGATGATTCAGATTAGAATCTGGATCCCTAAGGCAAAAATAATTAGGGAAAAAGTGGCTCGCATGACTTTGTCAGCAATGGCAAAGCAAGATAGATGATTATCGTTTTGACTTCGGTCAAAAAACAGAATTCGGCTTATTGCTTATCGCTTTAAAATTGAAGTGTTTTTTGGTATCTAATGTGTGGTATAATGTATTTAAAAGAGTAAAAATAAATATTATTAAATATGAAAAAATCTGAATTAGTTTTTAATGTGCTTTTAGTTCCAATCGATTTCTTGATGATAATTTTTGCAGGTGTTCTTGCCTATTCTTTGCGGTTTAGTGCTGAATTTTCAAATCTCAGGCCGATTGTTTTTGATTTGCCATTTAGAAGTTTTATGGAGATTATTTTTGTCGTATCTCCAATATTTATAATTTCGTTTGCGTTTATAGGTCTTTATAATTTGAAAAGTGTTCGCAAGTTTTGGAAAGAGATATTTCAAATTGCAGTTGGCGTTTCAGCTGGATTTATGTTAATTATTTTTGTGACTTTTATGCAACGGGAGATGTTTTCATCCCGTTTTATTTTTTTTGCTGGCTGGTTTTTTGCAATTATAACCGTTGTATTGGGAAGAGGTATAATGAGAGTATTGCAGGGTTGGATTGTAAACAAGTTTAAATTTGGTTTTCATAGATTGGTTCTTTTGGGAGGGAATGGAACTGTAAAAACTATTCAAAATGAAATAAGAAAAAACAAAGTTTTGGGATATAAAATTGTTAGGAAATTGAGAGACTTTAAAATTGAAGATTTACAGAAAATATATAAAGATCCTGGAATTGATGAAATTATTCTTTGCTCTTCTGATATTGAAAAAGACAGGATTCAAGAACTTTTGGATTTTTGTCAGGAAAAAGATATTGATTTTAAATTTATTCCTGATATGTTTCAGGCTCAGGCTACTCTTTTTGAGATGCAAACAATATCTGATATAACTTTAATTGAAGTAAAGAGAACTCCACTTGACGGTTGGGGAAAAATTTTCAAAAGAAGCGTTGATATAGTTGGTTCTTTTTTGGGACTTATTGTTCTTTCGCCTTTTTTTCTTGTTATGGCATTTATCATCAAATTAGATAGCGCAGGACCTGTTTTTGCAAGACTTGAGAGAATTTCAAGAGGAAAAAAATTTAAGCTATATAAGTTTCGTTCAATGGTAAAAAATGCTCATTCTATGAAATATGATCAAGACGGTAATTTAACTACTCAACTTGCAAAACTTAATGAAAGAGGAGAGGGTCCGCTTTTCAAAATAAAAAACGATCCAAGAGTGACTCGCGTTGGAAAATTTATTAGAAAAACTCGTCTTGATGAGTTCCCACAACTTATAAATGTTCTTAAGGGAGAAATGAGTCTTGTCGGACCTCGTCCGCACGAACCGGAGGAAGTTGCAAAATATAAAAAACATCACAAGAAATTACTTACGATTAAACCTGGATGTACAGGGATGGCGCAAATCAGTGGGAGTTCAAGTTTGGATTTTGAAAGAGAGGTAAAATTGGATATTTATTATATTGAAAATTGGTCGTTATTTTTGGATTTTATAATTGTTATTAAGACTTTGCTTATGTATTTGAGGGGCGATAGATCGGCTTGTTAAATTGAAATTTTGTTTCTGTGCATTGTAGTATTAATGTGGTATAATATAAATAATAAATAGTTTATTTGTATTAGTAATTTTAAAAAAATGAAAGAAAAAAAAATAAATGATAAAAAAATAATATTTTCTTTGGTTTTTGTGTTATTCTTGTATGTGTTTTTTGGATTTACGATGATGAGTAATCGTCAAGATAATGAAAAAACTTATGGAGAAGTTTTGGGAGTTAATATAAATAATGCACCTGTGATTGAAAAAATATTATTAAACAAAACAAAATACGCTCCAGGTGATGAAATGCTTATAACGGTGGAATCAAAAAAAGCAAAAAGCATCAATGTGTTTATAGAAAACGAAAAAGGTTATCAAAAAATTTCTTTATTTTTAAAAGAAATAATTAAGGACAAGCAATTTTGGACTGGAAAATGGACCGTAATAAATTCACTTGATCAAAAAAAATATAATTTGAAAACAATTGCTTATAATGAATTTGGAACTTATGAAAAAATGTCTTTTTGGATTGATCCAAATCCAGGACATGATTTGTCATCTATAGGCGTTGATCAAAATTTGGACATGGGTTCATTTGGGATTAACTTAGGAGGAATTACTAAAACAGCTTGGTCTACAAATTTATCCGAAATAACTGTTGATCAAAATTTGGACATGGGAATATATGGAATAAATTTAGGTGGGGTAACTGAAACTTCATGGCCTGTGCCTTCTGCAATTCCTTCGGGTGTGATAACAATGTGGTATGGTTCAATCGCAAGCATACCGGCCGGCTGGCAACTTTGCAATGGGAGTGGTGGAACGCCAGACTTACGAGCCCGATTTATTCGCGGAGCTCCGGCAGGTTTTGATCCTGGGACAACGGGAGGATCGGACACGCACACTTTAAATGTAAATGAAATGCCGTCGCATAATCATGACACACCAAGGATTGTAATTTGTTCAAGAGATTATCCATATTCTATGACAGCTTGTTTATCAGGAATCACTACAACGGGAAATAGAGGAGGCGATCAACCTCATAATAATATGCCTGCATATTATGAAGTTGCATTTATTTGTAAAATATAATATTGGCATTTTATTTTTAGTTTAAAATTTATATATAAAAGTTATATAAAAGAATGAATAATATCACTAAAAAGTTGATATTTGTGTTTAGTTTATCATTTTTTGCATCGTTTATTTTGTTTAGTTCTAATGAAGTAACAGCAGCTTTGAATTGTCAGATAGAAAATGGAGGTTGCACTGGAGGAAAAGTTTCTCTTTTAAGGATGTCAGCTCTAACAAACGCTCATGCGGAGTTTGAGGGATTAGGGGTTTATTCGGAATATTTATGCTGTAGTGATGACACAGGAGTTCTTGTTGGTAGAAATTGTATAGCACCGAATGATATTTTTTTGCATTTATCAACTCCTAATACAAATGCTCATATTGAAAAAAATACTTTGGGTTTTTATTTAAATAATGGATGTATTTCTGTTAATGTAGGAAATATTTTATGCACATATGGAAATCCGACTTGTCCAGTTTCGTCAACTTGTCTTGCTTCGATGTCAGCAGATACAAATGCTCATATTGGAGATTGTAGTGCTTATAGTGAAAAAATATGTTGTGGCATTGTTCCGCCTCCATGTGGAAATGTTGATGGTGTTTGTGATATAGCTGGCGGTTGTACTCCTTATGTTGATACGGATTGTCCAGATATTTGTGGCGATGCTGTAAAAACTGGAACGGAAATGTGCGATATAGCAAATAATATTGGTTGTAATTCTTTAGCTCCTTTATGTCAAGCTGGTTGCGGATTGTGCGTTGCACCTCCGTGTGGACCAGCAGATGGTTTTTGTATGCCAACTTGCGATGCCACTGATCCTGATTGTCCTGAGATTTGTGGAGATGGAATTAAAAGTGGTTTGGAGGGATGTGATAGATTTGGAGATATTGGCTGTGGAGGATTAAGTCCGAAATGTCAAAATAATTGTTCTTCTTGTACTTGTGCTTTAGCGAGTAACTTAACTTTTTTTGGAAAACCGATTGCCTGTACAGTTCAGGATCTAATATTATTTATTCTTTCAATTGCAGGTAAGATTGTGCTTTTGATGCTTATAATTGGTGGAATATTTTATGTAGTTTCTGGGTCTAATCCTCAAAATCAAGAGAAGGCAAAAAAAATCATTCTTTATACTCTAATTGGTCTTATTCTTGTTTTGTCTTCGTATGCAATTCTCAGTGTATTAAATAAATTTTTTACTGAGCCATAAAAAATAAATTTAATTTATAGTATTATAAAAGTGAAAAATATAAAATATTACATTAGTTTGCTTTTTCTTTTTTTGATTTCTAAATCTGCAAAGGCTATGGAATTGACATATTTTGATAAAGATATAAAGGATATATTTAATGATGCGTCACAATTTGTTTTATCTATTTCGGGTGGACTTGTGTTACTTATTCTTATTTTTGGTGGAGTATATTATGTAATGTCTGGCTCTAATCCCGAAAATCAGGAAAAAGCAAAAAAAATAATTTCTTATGCGCTTTTGGGTTTGATATTGATTTTATCTTCTTATGCAATTTTAAATGCTATAGAAAAAGTTACAGTAGGTCCATAATAATTTATTAATTCAGACATTATTTATGAAAATATTAATATTAGGTTATAAAGGAATGTTAGGAAGTGAACTTGTTGAGGTTTTTAGAGATGGTAATGATTTGATTTTGTGGGACAAAGATCAGATTGATATTACAAAACGAGAAGATGTGATGCAAAAAATTGGTCAACTGAAACCAGATATTGTAATTAATGCTGCTGCTTATACTGCGGTTGATAAAGCAGAATCAGAAAAGGATTTGGTATATAAAGTTAATGGTTGCGCAGTGGGGTTTCTTTCTACAATTTGCAAAGAAATAGATGCTCTTTTTGTTCATTTTAGTACTGATTATGTGTTTGATGGTGAAAATCATCTTGGATATAAAGAAGATCATTTGTATAAACCGATTAATATGTATGGAAAATCGAAGGCACTTGGCGAAAAAATGATTTTGGATATTAAGCCAAGATTCTATTTGATAAGAACTTCATGGCTTTTTGGGAAATATGGAAAAAATTTTGTGGAAACAATGATTCGACTTGCAGAAGAGAGAAAAGACTTGAAGGTTGTAAATGATCAATTTGGCAGTCCGACTTATGCAAAAGACTTATCAGAAAAAGTAAAGGATTTAATTGAATCAGAAAAGCCATATGGAATTTATCACATCACAAATTCTGAAAGCTGTAACTGGTATGAATTTGCATTAAAAATTTTTAAGCTCTCAAGACTAAAACCAAATATAAAACCAGTAAGTTCAGAAGAATTTCCTACTCCAGCAAAAAGACCTACATATTCAATGCTTGTTAATTCAAAACTTCCTCAAATGAGGTCATGGGAAGATGCTTTGAAGGACTATCTAATTGAGACTGGAAGAATTGATAAAACATATCATTAAATATGTCTGGAAAAAATCTAAAGAAACTCAAGTAAAATTAAGAAAAATACTTTATATGTAAGAAGTTTGATTGAGTTTATCTTTAGTTTGAATTGTTAATTACAATTAGTAAGGATGGAAAGATCCCAGATATAAATAAAGCAATTAAAAAAGTTACAGGTGTTTCTGAAGATTAACTTATTGGAAGTGTTTTTTTAAATTATTTTATTGAAGGCAATAAGGTTGAAAGAATATATAGGATTTTGTCTACTTGTATTGTAATTGGTTATCTTACAATAAAACTCAAAAGTGGTAAAATAACAAGCGTACTATTATATAGAAATGAAAATAATAATGAATAATTATTTTTTATTACATCAAAAGATATTATAGATCGAAAAAGAATTTAGAAAAGGTTTAAAGAGGAAATTATTGAACTAAAAAATCTAACGACATTATAATTAATGAAGAAATTAGAAAAAGAAATTTTATTAAAAAATTAAACTATAAAAAATGAATAAGGAAAACAAAAAACGAGACGATGTGCCAGCAATACTTTTTGTAACATTTCTCGTAGCGGTTCTTGTTGCTCTTGCTGTATCAAGTGGCAAGTTTTAATATTTCAAAATAGAAAATTCTCAGTGAATTATGATTTTAAATTTATTTTAATATAATAGTTTTTTAGTATTAAATAAAAAATTATGAAGAATAATATAAATCAAAATTTAAAAAATAACGGTGATTATATATATAATAATAATGGATCACGAAAAAACTTGGGCAATGTTTTTTTGTTATTTGTTTTTTTTGTTATATTTATAGCTGGTAGTGTAATATTGATTAATTCAATGAAGGATGGAGGCTTTGGTTCTTTGAATCCTTTTAAACCTCCTGTAATAAATGAAGAAGAAAAAGAAGATCTTGGAAACTATATTAAGAAATTTTCAGATTATTCAGAAATGCAAAATTTTATGGACGAGAAAAGTTCAAATGTTTATGGATTAAATTATGTATATGGTTCATCTAGTGATTTTATTGGAGGTGTGAATACATTTGAAGAGAGAAGTGATTTTGTCGAGACTAAATCATCTGATGCTATTGATGGATGGGGATATGAAAAGCCACCTGCTAATGTTCCAACTGAAATCGAAAATCCTATTTCTAGTGGTAATTATTCAAAAACAAATGTTCAAATTGGTGGTGTTGATGAAGGAGATATCGTCAAAACTGACGGAAAATATATTTTTACAGTAACTGGGAGTAATGTTGTAATTATTGACGCATATCCTGCGGAAAATTCAAAAGAGGTTTCTCGGATTAAATTGGATTCTAATCCAAATGGAATATATATAAACAATAATAAACTTATTATATATGGGCAAAATTATTCATATAATAATGAAAAATATAATGATATAATTCCAAAAAATAGATTTAATAATTATTCATATATTAAGATTTATGATATTACTGATAAAGCTAATCCGATAGAGAATAAGAGTTATGATTTTGAAGGAAATTTGTCTGATTCAAGAATGATTGGTGACTATGTATATTTTGTTACATCAAGTGATTCATATATTTATGATACTGAACATCCAGTGCCAATTGTGTTTGAAAATGGAAATTTATTAAGCAATAAGGATAGCGATACAAGATGTAATTGTCCGGATGTTTATTATTTTGATATGAATTACTATTCATATAATTTTACTTCAGTAAATTCGATAAATGTAAATAATTTAGCAGAGAATCTAAATACTGAAATATATATGCTTGATGGATATCAAAATAATTTATTTGTATCTCCAAATAATCTTTATATTACATTTAATAAAAGAATTAGCGGAGAAAAAATTCATGCTGATATTACGATGGAAATCTTGAAAGAAAGAATATATCCGCAATTATCAGCCAAAGACAGAGAAAGAGTTGAAAAGATTGAAAATGCAGATAGCGATATTTTGTCTCCCGTGGAAAAATATAAAAAAATCATATTATTAATGATAAAATATGAGAATCTTTTTACAGATCAAGAAGAAAATTTTGAACAGGAAATGAAAAAAAGAGCAAAGGAAAGATACAAAGATATTTCAAAAGAGCTTGAAAAAACTGTGATTCATAAAATCGCGATTAATAAAGGAGATTTAAAATATATGGCATCGGGCGAAGTTATTGGATCGGTATTGAATCAATTTTCAATGGATGAAAATAACAATTATTTTCGAATTGCAACAACAAAAAATAGATCTTGGTCTAGTTTTATTGATGATGAAGAAAGAGAGTCATATAGCAATCTCTATGTGTTAGATGAAAATATGAAAGTTGTTGGAAAAGTTGAGGAACTTGCAAAAGGAGAGAGAATTTATTCGGTAAGATTTATGCAGGATAGAGCATATTTGGTAACATTTAAACAAACAGACCCACTTTTTGTAATTGATTTGGCTGACCAGACAAATCCAAAAGTAATGGGAGAGCTAAAGGTGCCAGGATTTTCAAGCTATCTACATCCTTATGATAATCAAACTTTAATTGGACTCGGAAGAGAAGCGGATGAAGATGGAAGAGTAACTGGAGGAGTAAAGCTGTCACTTTTTGATGTTTCTGATATTGCTAATCCAAAAGAAATTGACAAATATGTGATGGGAGACAGAAATAGCAACTCAATTGCAATTAGTGAGCATAAAGCATTTTTGTTTTCAAAAGATAAAAATTTGCTTGTGATTCCTGTGAGTATGAAGGAAAATTCTGTAATAATTCAAGAAGGAATAACTTTTGAAGAAGATTTAAGGATTATGCCACCACAAAATAATAAATATTTTAACGGAGTAGCTGTATTTAATATAAATGAGAAAGTATTTGAACTGAAAGGAACAATTGATCATCCCGACGATAATAGTAGTAATTGGTATGGGTATAATAATGTTTCAAGAAGTTTGTATATTGATGATGTTTTGTATTCTCTGTCTAATAAATATATGAAAGCAAATTGGCTTGACACTCTCAATGAAGCAAAGACTATTATATTAAATGAAACGTCAATTGACAACAGATATCCTCAAAGTGAAGTTTTGGAATAGTGATTTATATAGTTACTTTAAATCACGAAATGTCTTTCTGAGCAAAACGAAGAATACCGAAATTGCGCACACAGAACTTAGTGACAGTATTACCATGTCATTTTAATTCTTGCAATGACAATAATATTTTCTATTTTGTAATTCAGAGTAATTAAAAAAGCGGACATATTCAGTCCGCTTTTTTTATTTCAATTTCTCAAAATATTATAAATATACATTGAATTACGAAATACAAATTTTTGTGTTATTCCGAGCCTTAAGCTAGGAATCCCTTCAATATCATTATTGCAGTTTACATTGTTTAAGGGATTTCTTAATCGCTATCGCTCATTTCGAAATGACAAAAGGAGGCATTTCGTAATTAAAAGAAATGTAGAAATCTTAACTTGTCTTGCTATTCTGCTTGGAGTATGATCTATTTCCTTTTCCCTTGTAATTGTTTTGAGAATTGTTTCTTGAATTTGATCTTCTGTTTTTCGTTTGGTGAAAACTGCGTCGATTTTCTATATGATGGGATTTAGTTTCGTTATTGCTATATCTTTCATCTTTTGGAAGATTCGGTAGTTTAGATACGGGTAGTTGTTTTCTGATAAGACGTTCAATCATTTTGATTGCAAACTTTTGATTGGGGGTTGCAAATGAAATTGCATGACCCTTATTATTCGCGCGTCCAGTTCTTCCGATTCTATGCACATAATCTTCTGGAGATTCTGGAAGGTCATAATTAATTACAAGTTCAATATTCGTTACATCAATTCCTCTTGCTGCGATATCTGTTGCGACAAGAACTCTGAATTTACCAGTTTTAAATCCTGATAGAGCGCTGAGTCTTTGTCTGAGGCTTCGATCTGAGTGAATTTCAGAGGCAGTATGTCCCATATTTCGGACTTGCGTAGCGATTTTTTTTGCACCAAATTTTGTTCTTGAAAAAATCAATGTGCTTCCAATATGTTTTTCTAAAATTGCATCCAAAAGCGCAATTTTAGATGTTTGTTTTAAATAGAATATTTCATGCGTAACATTTTTTGTTACCGATCCTGATGGTGCAATTTCAATTCTAATAGGCATTTGCATATATGTTTTTGCAAGTAACATAATCTTTGGAGGCATTGTAGCTGAAAAAAGCATTATTTGCCTCTCTCTTGGAATTTCTAAGAGTATTTTTCTAATTTCTTTTTCAAATCCCATATCAAGCATTCGATCAGCTTCATCTAATACTAAGATGGAAGTCTTTTTTAAAGATATTGTTTTTCTTTGAATGTGATCGACGAGTCTTCCTGGAGTTGCAATGACAATATGAGGATTATTTTTGATTTGCCTGATTTGGCGATTCATATTGTCTCCACCAATAATAATTGCGGTTCTAAGTCCCAAGGATCTTCCAATTTGTTCAAGAGATTCATTGACTTGAATTGCTAGTTCTCTTGTTGGAAGAATAATGAGACCGTTTGAATTAGAAGATGAAATAAGTTTTTGAATCATTGGTATGCCAAAAGCAAGTGTTTTTCCAGTTCCAGTTTGTGCTATGCCAACAACATCTTTTCCTTGAATTGCTGGTGAAATTGATTGAATCTGAATAGGCGTAGGTACTGTAAACCCGCGTTGATTTAGCGTTTTGAGGATATCGGGCGCAATTCCGAGTCCGTTAAATGTCGTTTGTTCCATAGTTGTTTTATTTAGTTATGTATAAAAATACTGACCTCTAAACTTCAAGGTCAGAATTTTTATACTGAAAAAGAAATTTTGTCATTAAGTGTTTCTATTATTTCATAATTTTAGATAAATGTCAAGTGTCTATATTTGTATATGACATAATTATTTTAAGTTATGAAATTTGATATAATTGTTACCCTGTGCCTGTCTGTCAATAGACATACTTGTTGAACTATAACAAATTTAGTTATTTCGTAATTTGAAATAATACCCGAAAATTTCGGGTATTATTTATATTAAAAAAGTATTAAACTATTATTTATAATTCTATAAATGAATTATCTCCGACAAGAAGTTTGTGTCCAGAAGGAAGAGTTTCGTGAACGGGCGTAATTGTGGCATTAACTCCAATCAAACTGTCAGTAATTCTCTTATTGCAGTTGATGTCTGCGTCTTCAAATATGATTGAATTTTCAATTTCAGCTCCATAGATTTCAACTCGATTGCCAATGGATGTGAAAGGTCCAATATATGAGTCTTTGATTACGCAATTTTCTCCAATGACAATTGGTCCTCGGATGACTGAATTACCAACGATTTTAGTACCTTTCCCAATCTTTACCTTTCCTTGAATCGAAACTCTTTCTTCAATTTCACCATCAATTTCTGTTTCAGTGTAATTTAGCACTAATTGATTTCCCTCAAGAAGATCGAGTAGCTTTCCTGTATCTTTCCACCAGCCGGTAATCTCACTAAATCCTACAGTATAGTTGTGATCGAGAAGATATTGATGAGCATCAGAGATTTCAAGCTCTCCGCGAGCGCTTGGTTTGATGGCATTTACTGCTTCAAAAATATGATAATCATAAACATAAATACCAGTCACTGCAAAATTACTTTTTGGATTTTGTGGTTTTTCTTCAATTTTCACAATTCTTCTGTTAATAATTTCTGGTACTCCAAATCTTTGTGGATCTTTTACTTTTGAAAGTGCAAGAAGACAATTCAATTTTTCTTTTTCAAATTTATCTACAAATGGTTTAATATCATTTAAAATAATGTTATCACCGAGATAAAAAACGAATGAATCTTTTCCAATGAAATCTTCTGCGATTTTTACAACATGAGCAAGTCCTAATGGACCACCAGGCTGTTCAATATATTTAATTTTTAAACCCCATTTTGAGCCATCACCAACTTTCTTTGGAAAAATAACATCACCTGCATTTATGACAATTCCAACTTCCTTAATTCCGGTATCTGCAACTTTTTCCAAAGCATAATAGATCATCGGTTTATTGGCGATTGGCACTAAATGTTTATTTGTTGTATATGTAATAGGACGAAGTCTTGTTCCATGACCGCCCGCAGTGATTAGAGCTTTCATATATATTTATTTAAAATTATTGATTACTTGTTATATTGTTTTTTGTAATATTCTGAAAACGCTTCTTTTTTCAATTTTTTCCACCAAGATTTATTTTCTTTATACCATTTAATCGTTTCTTTTATTGCATCTTCAAATGTGTGTCGTGGTTGCCAACCAATTTTTGAAACTTTTTCAATGTTCAGTGCATAACGAAGATCATGACCTAATCTGTCCTCAACATATTCAATATGTGATTCATCTTTTCCAAGTTCATTCAAAATAATTTTAGTTAATTCAAGATTTGTTTTTTCGTCTCCTCCTCCAATGTTATAAATCTCGCCGTCATCTCCTCTGTGAAGAACCGCATCTAATCCTTCACAATTATCTTGAACATAAATCCAATCTCTGATATTCATACCAGTTCCATATAATGGAATTTTTTTATTTTCAAGAAGATTTGAAACAAAAAGCGGAATCACTTTTTCAGGAAATTGATAGGGTCCATAGTTATTTGATGAACGAGTAATGACAACTGGAAGAGAAAAAGTTTTGAAATATGATCTTGCAAGAAGATCGGCACTTGCTTTTGATGCACTATAGGGACTATTTGGCATCAAAATATCGTCTTCTTTGAATTTTCCATTGTTTATGCTTCCATAAGTTTCGTCAGTACTAATATGAAGGAACCTTTCAATTCCATATTTTTTTGCTGTTTCAAGAAGAACATGCGTTCCAATAACATTTGTATTTGTAAAAGAATATGGTTCAAGAATTGAACGATCAACATGAGTTTCGGCTGCAAAATTAATGACAAAATCTGGTTTTTCTTCTTCAAAAATTTCATCAATTTTTTCACTGTCACAGATATCGCATTTGATAAATTTGTAATTATTGTGATTCTCAACTTTTTCAAGATTATCTAAATTGCCACAATATGTTAATTTATCAATATTAACAACTTTGTAGTTCGGATATTTACCAAGAATGTGATGGATGAAATTTGAGCCGATAAATCCAGCTCCGCCAGTTACTAAAAGTTTCATAAGATTAGATTGTTATATAACTTGTGCTTAAAAGGGTTGTCATTGCGAGCGACGAAAGGAGTGTGGCAATCCCGTAATTATATACACAAAATTGTTTGATATATAATATGTGACTATGCCTTTTATGTTGAATTAAGAATGACAGGAAAATAATTTCAATTTCATATAAATTTTAACAGAAAAATTGTTCATTTGCAAAGTTGTGTATGTCTTTAAAGTATATCTAAATTATATATAATGTAAAGGTTTTGGGCAAAAAATAAACCTATCAAATGTAGATAATTTGATTATCTACATTTGATAGGTGAGAAGTGGTTGTTCTTTTATTTTTCTAATAAACAAAATTATTAACAGCTTCAGCAAGCGTTTTGTTCTGACCATCTTTTTCTGAAATAATTGGATTTTCAATTGGCCAGGAAATACCAATTGATGAATCATTCCAACAAATTGCCCCTTCTGTTTCGGGTGCATATTCATCTGAGCTTTTATAATTTATTTCTGCTTGGTCGCTAATCACACAAAATCCATGTGCAAATCCAATCGGAATATAGAGCATTTTTTTGTTTTCAGCTGAAAGAACTGCGGAAACCCATTTTCCAAAAGTTGGAGAACCTTTGCGAATATCAATTGCAACATCAAAAATTTCACCATTTGTACATCTGACAAGTTTTGCTTGCGCTTTAGGCTGTTTCTGATAGTGAAGTCCGCGCAGAACATTTTTAACGGATTTGGAATGATTGTCTTGCATAAAATTATCCTTGATTCCAAAATTAGCAAATTCTGAATATTTATAATTCTCCAAAAAAAATCCACGATTATCTTCAAAAACTCTTGGTTTAACAAGGATAACTTCTGGAATTTCAAGTTTAGTGAATGTAAATGGCATAGTAATTATATAAATTTTTAATAATATCTTTGAATTACGAAATAGCTAAATTTGCCATAGCGAACTTGTCAAACTATGATAAATTTGATGCATTTTCCACCCTTTGACAAGCTCAGGGTGACAAATATATTGAATTTCGTAATTCAAAGTAATATAGAAATCATATCATATTTTCGGCATCTAAACAAAAAAAGCATTCAGTTAGTTCTGAATGCTAAGAATAATGAACTTTTGCATGATGCCAGTACTTTGCAAGAAAAATCGTTATAATAACAATAGCAGAGATCGTCGCAGACAGCGAAAACAGTTTTTCAATAAAGAATAATATAATTCCAATATATATCGCAGTAACAATAACAAATAAGATTTTATTTTCAAATAATTCACGTGTTAAGAATGTTATTGTAATCCTTGCATCATCTTTTATTCTGTTTTTTATGTTCAAGATTAATCCCTCCTTAATTTGTGCTTACTTTATTATATCACTTTTGCGTTTATATGAAAAATCTGTTTTTTTATATATAAAAACAAAAAAAATCAAACCAAATATATCCAGAATAATATCCTGCAGTCTATTTGTAGGGATTTCAGAAAAGATATCAATGACAAATTGATTTGGAATTATCGTTGCCATTGTTATTTCAAAAAATTCCCAAAGTATAAAAACTAATAATGATAGAATAAATAATTTATTAAAGTCGGTAATTTTTCTATTTCCATTGATAATAAGAGCAACAAGCATGCCTGCCATAAAGTGTGTTGGAATATCAATCCAAGAAAAACTTGAGCTACCGTTATAATAGATATAAACAGTAAATATTGACAAAATAAGCCAAAAAATTGGAATGAGCAAAGTCTGTTTATTGGTTTTCATAAAGCATAGTTTAATGTTTAGTTGTTAGATTTTCTATTTTTGTTTACGATTATATAATCACAGTAATTATTGATTGTCATCCTCATCTTGACTGGGGATACAGAATTAATTACAATAGAAAATAATTTAGTCTATATAATTAATATTAATTAAAACTAAAATTATGTCAATAGAATTTGATACTTGAATTATAATATTTATACACTATAATAAAGAGAGATAATATTGGATATTATTATTGTTTTAAGTTGCAAGAAAAAAAATTACAATATGTTTTCCATATTGTTCAAATAGTAAAAATTATTTAGTTATCATTTATAAACTAGAAATTTTTACATAGTTCATAACGAGTTTGTTTCGGATTTAGAATGTAAAAGATACCTATTACTATAATTGAGTAAACACAAAACATAACAAGTAGTGTAATTGCTCGTGTATACCAAAGCGCTTCTTTTATCCAAAATACGAATAATAGTATTTTTTCTTGCACAAATTTTTGTACTTCTTTTGCTCGATTTTCTTTAGTGTATATAAAATCACTTCCTAAATAAATTTTAGTAGTTTTATCTTAAAATGTCAATATGCCAAGTAATCCAATCGTAACAATAAGTCTGATAAATTATAATGGAAGAAAATTTGTTTTTGATGCTATTGAATCTGCAGTTAATCAAAAATATCCAAATTTAGAGATTATAATTATTGATAATGCTTCTATAGATGGCACTAAGGAAGATATTGAAAAAAAAATATCCCAATGGGAAGAACAAAGAAAGCAGATTAAGAAAAATTCAAGTAATTCTATAGAATTTAAGAATATTGTTTATATAAAAAACATAGAAAATGCAGGATTTGGAAAACCTCATAATCAAGCAATAAAAATCGCCAAGGGTGACTTTGTTCTGCTGTTAAATTATGATGCGATTTTAACTCAAGGATATATAGAAAATGTTTTAAAGCCTTTTTCAGACGAGAAAGTTGGAGCCGTTCAAGGAAAGCTTTTGAGATATGATTTTGAAAAAAATGAGTTATATCACAAAAACGAAATTCCAGAATTAAACGTGATTGATACAACAGGACTTATGATTCATAAAAACAGAAGAATTGTGTGTATTGGACAGGGACAATTTGATAATGGTCAATTTGAGAAAGAAATTGAAGTTTTTGGAGCAGACGGAGCAGTTCCAGTTTATAGAAAGTTAGCCTTAGAGGACGTCAAACTTCCAATATTTGCCAGCAAAAAGGAATATGAATTTGAATATTTTGATGAAAACTTTTTTATGTATAAAGAAGATGTAGATTTAGCATGGAGACTTCAGCTTTATGGTTGGAAAACGATTTATACACCAAAGGCAATTGCATATCACGGAAGAGGTTCTGGGGATAGTATGGCAGACAATTATATCGATATAATTAAAGAAAGAAGAAAAATTAATAATTTTGCAAAATATCTTTCTTTTAAACATCAACGACTTATGCAAATTAAGAACGATTTTCCATCTTTGCTGTTTACAAAGCATTTTACAAGGTTTATAGTAAAAGAAGTAGGCGCTTGGATTTATATGGTAATTTTTGAGCGCTTCACATTCAGAATATTAAAAGACTTATATATTAATATTCCTATATTTTTGAAAAAGAGAAAAATTGTTATGTCAAAAAGAAGAGTTGGAGCCAAAGAAATGGAAAAGTGGTTTAATTAGAATTTAATAAGAAACGATAAATAAAATCAAGATATGAAATTAACAGTTATTGTAAATCACTATCATACACCAGAAATTTTGAAAATATGTTTAAAAAGCGTTAAAGAAAATCTTTCAAAGGCTGTTTTTGATTGGGAAATGATCGTAACTGACGGAGAAACAATTGAAAAGACAGAAGAAATGATTGAAGAAAATTTTCCTGATATAATATTTATTTCGTTTAAGGAAAATGTTGGGTTTGGAAAATTAGTTAATGCAGCAATCAAAAAAGCTAAAGGTGATTATCTTTTTATAATAAATGCTGATATTCTGATTGAGCAAGAAAATGCAATTGTGAAAATGATGGACTATATAGAAAAAAATGATAATGTTGGCATGGTCGGTCCGAAGCTTTTGAATGTGAATAATACAATCCAACAATCTTGTTTTAGATTTTATACTCCGTTAACAGTTATTTGTAGAAGAACATCTATAGGGAAGACATTTTTTGGACGAAAAAATATCAATAATTTCTTAATGAAAGATGTTTTTAGCAAGAGTGAAATAAATGAACCAATACCCGTGGATTGGTTAATGGGAAGTGCTATAATGGTTCGAAAATCTGATTTGGAAAAGGTGGGAGTTTTTGATGAGAATTTTTTTATGTATTTTGAAGATGTTGATTGGGCAAGAAGGTTTTGGGAAAATGGTTTAAAGGTAATTTATTATCCAAAAGCAGTGATGTATCACTATCATTTTCAATCAAGCAAGAAAAAGTCTTTATTTGATTCTCTTTTATCAAAATATGCAAGAATTCACATCAAAAGTGCGTTTAAATATTTTATAAAATATAAGTTTAAGAAAGTTAAATATGGGATGTAGTAATTGGTGTCGGGTGCGTCATTTGGATTATGATGTCATTGTAAGCGAAGCGTGGCAATCACTTAATTATTGAACTTCTGTCATTGCGAGGAGCATAGTGACGAAGCAATCCCGAGTCTATAGCGAAGCGTGGCAATCCCGAAATTAAATTCATAAAGTTATAACATATCATTTTGTGAATATAGATTCAATATTGCTTCGTCGTTCCTCCTCGTAATGACAGTAAAATTTAAAAAATTCAATACATCTTTTATTAATTACTTAATAATACATAAATGAAGATAAAAAAAGCAATAATGCCTGTTGCGGGCTTTGGAACAAGGTTTTTACCAGCAACAAAAGCACAACCAAAGGAAATGCTTCCAATTGTTGATAAGCCTATAATTCAATACCTAGTTGAAGAAGCGGTGTCAGCTGGTATTGAAGAAATAATTTTTGTTACTGGACGTGGAAAAAGAGCAATTGAAGATCATTTTGATTATTCATTTGAGCTTGAGCACACTCTTGTTGAAAAGAATAAGATAGATAGACTAAAAGAAATTTATAAATTACCGTCACTAGCAAAATATGCTTTTGTTCGCCAACCAAAACCACTTGGAGATGGAGATGCAATTTTAAAGGCAAGACATCTAATTGGAAATGAACCTTGTGCTATACTTTTTGGTGATGATATTGTTGATTTCAAAAAACCTTGCATTGCTCAATTAATGGATGTTTTTGAAAAATATAATGACCCTGTTGTTGCACTTGAGAAAATTCCAATGAAAGATGTTTGTAAATTTGGAGTCATAAAGCCGAATAAAATATCTGAGAGAACTTATGAAATTAAGGATTTAATTGAAAAACCTTCAGTTGAAGAAGCTCCATCAAATTTAAGTATCGTTGGAAAATATATAATTACGTCTGCTGTTTTTCAGGAACTTGAAAAGATTAAACCTGGGAAAGATGGCGAAATCAGGCTTGCTGATGCGCTTAAAGCATTACTGAAAAAAAAGGCTGTTTATGGATACGAATTTGAAGGGAAAAGGTATGATTGTGGAAGTAAATTAGGATTTTTGCAAGCAACAGTTGATTTTGCTTTAAAACATAAAGAATTAAACGGTGAATTCAGACAATATTTGAAAAGTTTGGATTTGAAATAATATGAAAATTATCGTTGATGCGAATGAATTAGTATTGGAACAAAATACAGGCGTAAAAGTTTATACGCGTGAAATTATTAATGCACTTTCTCAAATTGATAAAGAAAATGAATATCTTTTGTATATCAGTAGAAGCGCAAGATTTTGCGTTCCTACAAATGCGAATATTAAACTCAAGATACTAAAATCGTGTTTTCCTTTCTGGACTTATACAAAATTTTCAAATGAAGTCAAAAAAAATAGACCTGACATCTTGTTTATGCCGATTCAGTCCGTGCCATTTCTTATAAAGCCAAAGAACATAAAAATTGTTGTGACTGTTCATGATTTGGCTTTTTTTCTTTATCCAAATCATTTTACTTGGAAAGATAGATTATTGCTTAATCTTCATACGAAAAGAGCGGTAAAAATGGCGGATAAAATAATTGTTCCCTCTAAAGCGACTAAAAATGATTTAATAAAATTTTACGGTGTAAATCAGGATAAAATTCATGTCATTTATCACGGTGTAACCCCTTGTCATTGCGATGAGGGACGGCGAAGCAATCCCGAAACAATGCACATAAATAGTAATGTTATGACAGTTGTAAATAGTAGCGGAATTACCATCAGATTGTCTTGCGGAACTCCACGCAATGATAGTGGTTATATTCTATTTGTTGGCACGATTCAACCGAGGAAAAATATAATCAGATTGATTGAAGCTTTTGAGAATATAAAAAATTGTAATAAAAAATATTCAGATTTAAAACTTTTAATTGCTGGTGGAAAAGGCTGGATGGCTGAAAAGACTTATAAAAAGGCACAGAGAAGTAAAGTTTCACAAGATATAGTTTTTTTGGGTAATGTAAAAGATGATTATCTTTCAAAACTATACAAAAATGCTTTAATGTTTGTTTTGCCGTCGCTTTACGAAGGATTTGGGCTTACAGTTATTGAGGCTATGAGTTGTGGTGTACCTTGTATTGTGAGTGATAATTCATCGCTATCTGAGATTGCTGGCAAGAACGCTTTGCTTGTTAATGCACATAATTCTGATGATATAGCTCAGAAAATCAATATGTTTTTAAATAATGATGTTCTGAGGAATGATTTTTCACAAAAAGGTATTGAAAATTCAAAACTTTTTAATTGGAATAAATGCGCGACACAAACTTTGGCAATTTTTGAAAATTTATAAATTTTTTTAAATTACGAAATATCGTCCTGTTTAATTAAATTGTCTTTGCGAGGATGTACAAATGCTGGCTCAATACTTCTGTGTGGAGTCTATATGTCACTTAAAACCACCTGTCATTGCGAGCAAAGTGCGACAATCTCACAACTACATCATCTGTCATTGCGAGGAGCATAGCGACGTGGCAATCCCGAGTCTATAGCAAGGCGTGGCAATCCCGCAACTACATCATCTGTCATTGCGAGGAGCATAGCGACGTGGCAATCCCGAAATTGTGTCATCATATAATATAAAACAATAAATGCTCCATTATGCAATGAATAACGCAAAATAAATTTAAAATATTTGATACAAACAAAACACGACATTCTCCATTTTAAGCTTAAATTCGAGTATCGGATAGAATATTATTTTTACTATTGATAATATTGTGATATAATCATTATATCGCAATTTATGTGTAGTAGTTTTTTGTGCATAGAATTTCTCAATTAAATATTCCCTAAAATAAGTCAAAATATTGACTATCGGATAGTATAAAATCAAAGTGTAACATTTTTTTAACTAACTCGTTATCTAATAATGAAGAACATAGATAATCTGGAAGAAAAATTAATTTTGAAAAGAGCGCAAGCAGGTGAGAAGGAAGCGTTTTCTGAAATTTATGATTTTTATGTCGTAAAGATTTTCAGGTTTATCTATTTGAAAACAAATTCAAAGGAGGTTGCGGAAGATCTAACCTCAGAAACATTTTTGAAATGCTGGAGATATATCAAGAAACAGAAGAAGGAAGAAAAAAATGATGAAAGCATCCGAAAAGGTAATTTAGGTTCATTTTTATATAAAATAGCGAGAAATCTGATCATTGATTTTTACAGAAAGAAAAAAGAAATTTCACTTGATATGACTGAGCGTGAAAATGAGAACATAATAGATGATAGACAAGATATTTTAGCTGAAATAAACAAAAAACAAGAAATTCAAGTGCTTAGAAAGTGTTTAGATACATTGAAAGATGATTATCAAGAAATTTTAATCCTTCGTTATGTTGAAGACCTTTCAATGTCAGAAATCGCTGAAATAACAGGAAAATCAGATGGAAGCATTCGTGTTTTGATTCACAGAGCAACAAAATTATTGGAAAAAGTGATGAAAAGGAATAAAGAAACAGAATAACCAATTTTAAAATCATCTTAAAAAAGGACTCCGTTATTGAAAAAGATCAATTTTAAGACGAATTTAATTTAACAGTATTAATAAACAGTATAAGGCACAACGAAGCTGTGCCAAGGAAGTTACTACATTCACAATTTGAAGTAGTAACGGAGTCCTTTTTTAGGGCAATAACCAAAAAATATGCAAGAAATTGATATAATTGAAAAACTCAGTATTTTGAAAGATATTCAACCAAATGAAAGTTGGGTTGTTAATTCAAGGACTAAAATTCTTGCAGAGGCTCCTATTTCTTATGATTTAGGACATAATGTGGCTGAAAAGTCAATTTTTGGTATTAATTTTAACAGTATTTTTGCAAATAAGCTGGCCGTTTCGGTTTCAGCTTTTATTTTTATCATATTTGGCGGTTTTTCAGTTGTTTCTGTCTCAAATTCAAGCTTACCTGGAGAATTATTATATTCTGTCAAAATGGCTAAAGAAGGCGCAACTCTTGCGATGACACCTGAGGATGAAAAAGCAAAGATTGAAATTCAACAAATTGGGAAAAGATTAGAAGAATTGGCAAAAATAAGTCAAAATCATTCTGATATAAAGCAGGAAGAAAAAGTTGGCAAGCTTTTGGAAGAAATTGAGACAAAAAATATGAAGGTAGATGAGCGTATCACAAAGCTTGTAAATAATGGTAAAAAAGAAAAATCAATTCAAGTTGCAATGATTGTAAGCGATCAGAATGAAAAATATAATGAGATTTTGGAAAAATCAACTGAAAATTTGACAAATTCAATTAAAGAAAGAGTTTCTGAAAAAACGGATAAAGCAATCGCATCAGGCGAAAAAGTAAATTTAAGTTCAATTTTGGTTATCGTTGAGAATATGTCAGAAGGAAACAAGAGTGTAATTTCAGATGAGGAAATTTCATCAAAACTAAATGATGAAATCAATCAAATGGAAATTGAATCAGGAGTCTTAAAAAAACGAATTGACTTAATCGGTGAATATAGCAATGCTTGTGAAGCTGGAGTTGATGCAAATGAGGTGAATGTTTTAGACAATTCAGATTGTGTTGAGAATCAATTTTTAGTTGAACAAACTGCTTTATTAAATGGAGTAAATGAAGAAATTGAAAAAGCGAAGCAAAGCCTCAAAGACAATAATTTGCTTGATGTTATAAATATTATTTTAAAAGTTCAAATTACTGTTGCAGAAATGAAAAATAGTATTGATGAGGATGAGAAAAATCGTATGCAAACAACTCCTGATGAACAAGAAAATGTAAATAGCGATGATAGTGTTGATGTTTCCAATGAAACTCAAGGAGAAGTTAAAGCTGACGCAGATATTTTGATTGATACAAATGTAAATATTATTGATGAGGAAACCACAGAACTTCTAAGAGAAGCCATTCCAGTGGATTAATTTCAAATATATCTCTAATTTGAGTGTTATCTCCTACATCTGTCATTGCGAGGAGCATAGCGACGAAGCAATCCCGAGTCTATCAAACAAAATGTTCATTAAATAATTGTCATTGCGAAGCAAAGTGCGACAATCTCGTAACCTCCTACATCTGTCATTGCGAGGAGCATAGCGACGAAGCAATCTCGTAACTACATCATTTGTCATTCTGAATTTAATTCAGAATCTACTGTATATTACTTTAAATATACCCATAAATCATCAGAAACTTGATAATATTGAATAAATTTCAAGCTAAGTGTAAAAAGCAAAAGATCCTGAAGCAGGTTCAGGATGACAGATTAATATAACTTATAAAATATAACACATAACGAATTATTCGTTGTATGTTATACATTATGCGTTATAAGCAAAGTGTAGCACTTTATGATTTTCAGAGGGAATTATATTGAATT
>JARGGI010000018.1 GCA_029210775.1 Patescibacteria group bacterium
AGAGCTTTCTTAAAAATTCAAAAAAGATTCCCAGAAATGAAAACCATTACCACAGACAATGATGTGCTGCTTAAAATGCACAAAACATTAGAAAAATTATTGGGGTTAAAAATATATTTCTGCCATCCTTATCATTCTTGGGAAAAAGGAAGTGTTGAAAATTTAAACGGGATAATCAGAAAATATATTCCTAAAGGAAACGACTTATCGAAATACGACGAAGAATTAATTTCTGTCATAGAAGAAAAATGCAATCAAAGATTTATGAAAATTTTAAAATACAAAACGCCTGAAGAAAAACTGAAAGAACACAGAAAAAGAAAAATAAATACAAAAAAACAACATCAAAATGTTGTAAAGAGAAAATGACCGCAGTTTAACTTAAAAAATCAAGTGTTCGAATTGACCCTATCGGGCGGGTATCAGGTCTTTCCATCATTTTATCAACCCTCCTACCTCCACTATACTACACCCCCCGCAAAAAATCAACCCCTTTAATTTTCCTCTCTATATTAAACTCAATAAATTTATTTAATAAAAAAACACTGTTTAGGATCAGTTTTTTATTAGCTTTTAGTTTTTTTATAATCTGAAAACTTTTTTTCAAATGCAAATTAAATTCTTTTACATCACCGCCCTTAAATTGAAACAAACGAAGAAGTTTAATTTTATTATCATCAATCAAAACTGCGTCGGGATTTTTAAAAAAGCATTCCTGTCCCATAATCCCGCCCATAGAAAAACTAAAATAATTTTTTCCCGATTTTATTAATTTCTTGCAAAAAATACATTTATTCAATTCAGGCGAAAAACCGGTGAGGTTTAAAAGGTTTATTTGAAAAAATAAAATTAGAATATTTATGTCATTGCGAGGGAGTCGCAACGACCGCGGCAATCCCTTAACTATGCGTAGAGAACTTAATTTCGGGTTTGCTACATTATCCTGCGAGACTCCTTGCAATGATAATTCATCAAGAACCATCTTATCCAAAAAAAACAACACATTTTTTAACAAATAAAAAATTCTTTCATCCTTATGCTCCTCAATTGTCATCTTATCAACAAGCTCTAAAACATAATACGCTCCGAAAGAAATTTCCAAACTATTTCTCAAATTAGAAAAACTTTCCACAGTTAAACTGCTCGTAATCGTATCAATATTTCTACCATACGCCAAAATTAATTCCGTATCCAAAAAAAGCTCAAGATGTCCCTTGAGTTTTCCTTTTGCTTTTCGCGCACTCCTTGCCACTGTTTCAACTTTTCCGTAATTTTTCGTATAAATATGTAAAAGCAAGCTAGATTCCAAAAAATTACTTCGTTTTATAATTATCCCTTCAGTTTTATATGTTGACATTTAATATTAATAAAATTTAAAAAGAATTCCTCCCCTCCTTAGGTAAGGATGGGCTGGGAGTGGTTAATGAAAGCAGACTAAGCTCTATCTTAATAATTAAATCATCTAAAACACCGCCACTGTTTCTTATAATATCGTTATTCGTATAGCGACAAATCGTAAATCCTAAATTCTCTATATAAGCTTGCCTTTCTTCGTCTTTTTTAATTTGTTTGTTATAACCGTGTACATCACCATCTACTTCAATAATCAGTTTTAAAACTGAACAATAAAAATCTACAATATATCTTCCAATTCCATGCTATCGACGAAACTTAAAGCCCAGTTATTTTCTTTTTAATTTTGACGAAAGAATAATTTCTGCTTTGATTATATTGTTGCTTAAATTTTTTCTTATTTGTTTTTGAGATTTAATGTTATGAATTTTGAATATTATTATTTTGCTAAAATTGCAATATATAAAATATATTATTGTTCTCTGATGTTTTACAACCACCCCCTACCCCTCCCTTAAAAAGGAGGTAAATTTTAGTATAAAGCCAACAAAATTAGATTTTTCTAATCCCAATTTCTATTTTCTCATCTCTCATCTTTAACTCTTTTATTAAATCAAAACTCCTCTCAACTAATTCTCCGCTAAACATAATTTCTTCCGCTAAACATTCTTTTTTAATATAATCTCCCCAAGCATTAAAAACTTTTTTAGCATCTTCTCCGCTTCCGTCAAAATTATATTTAACAGAAATAATATCATCCCGATTATATTTTTCTTCTTTGCGCATTACTTGAATATGTCTGACAATTTCCCTCGCCCTACCTTCTAATTTTAATTCGTCTGTTATCTCGGTATTCAAAGCAACTTTAATTTTGCCATTATCTTCGCATATCCATTTGTTGGCTCCATTGTCCCGCAAGGCTGTGGAGCATTTTTGCAAATCATCCACAAATTCAACATTCTTCACATTTAATTCATCCTTGATTAATTCTACTAATTCGCTATTGTCTATTTTTAACTTTTCACTTTTCACTTTTAGTTTCGATAATGGCTGTCTTACTTTTATACTATTTTTCGCTCTAATTGCCAATCCCAATGTCACCACCTCCCTCACAAAATTCATTTCATCACTGACTTTTTCATTTATTAACTTCTCATTGACTACAGGATAATCCTCAAGATGAACAGATTCTTTATCAGTTAAATTTTTATAAATTTCATCAGCAATAAACGGCATAAAAGGTGCCAGTAATTTTGCATATTCAGTCAAAACATAATACAAAGTCTGAAAAGCAAAATTCTTATCGTTAATATTTTCTGTCATAAATCTTTTTCTACTGCGACGAACATACCAGTTTGAAAGCTTATCTATAAATTCTCGAAGCGGTCTTGAAGCTCGAACTAAATCATAATCTTCCATCTGTTCATTTATCTCGCCAATCAAAATATTCAATTCCGAAACGATCCACTGATCAAGTAGATTTTCAGATTTTATAGATGCAGTGTCATTTTGGAGTGAAATAATAGAATCCCGTGATTTATCTCCATAAGTTTTTTTATTTTCACCATAAATTTCTTTATCATCTTTAACCTGTCGAAGAACACTCTCTTCATCCACATTCATTACCAAAAAAGAATAGGTATTCCACAGTGTCAAAATAAATTTCTTCAGAACTTCATCAACTCCCTTTTCTGAAAATCGCAAACTCTCCCCTTTCATCACTGGCGAGGATAAAAGATAATATCGCAAAGCGTCAGCGCCATATTTCTCAATTACCAAATTAGGCTCGGGATAGTTCTGAAGTCTCTTGCTCATTTTCTGCCCATCTTCGGCAAGGACCATTCCATTCACAATCACATTACAAAATGGGGCTTTGTCAAAAAGTGCCGTTGAAAGAACCATCAAAGTATAGAACCAACCTCGCGTTTGATCTAATCCTTCGGCAATAAAATCTGCTGGAAAACTTTTTTCAAATTCTTCTTTGTTTTCAAATGGATAATGCCATTGGGCATAAGGCATTGAACCGGATTCAAACCAACAGTCAAAAACATCACCGACAATTTTGGCTTGGCTACCACAAACAGAACATTTAATTTTTATTCCATCAATATTCGGCTTATGAAGATTAAATTGAGTTGTTCTATTATCTAAATAGAACACATTACTTTTCGTATTATCAAGCGCAAATTCATATTTATAAGTTTCTTTTATAGACAAATTGCTAATAATCTTATTAAACATCGCATTAATTCCGCCATGACCAATAATCAAAATATTCTTTCCTTTGTGTTTTTCGCCAACTTCTTCTATAAAACTCTTAACTCTTTGTTCGATTTCCTTTCGCGATTCGCCATCTCCCCCAAATTTGAAATTCCATTTTTCTTCATCATAACCAAGTTTTTTATATTCTTGATATATTTTATTTTCTTTACAAAATAATTCATCACTACTATGTCCGTTCCAAGAACCAAAATCATATTCTTTTATCCTTTCATCTTCTATATAATCAATTTTTAATAAATTTTTAATAATATCAGCAGTTTGCTTTGTTCTAAGTATTGGGGATGAAATAATAATATCAATTTTTTCTTTCTTAAGTATTTCCGCCACATCTTTTGATTGCTTAATACCTTTTTCAGTTAAAGGATAACCATCAAGCTTTCCTGCTTTTATATTTTTCACATTACTTTCACTTTCTCCATGACGTAATAATATAAATTTTGTAATTTTCTGATCAGTTTTTTCTCTTAACTCATCAATTGAATTTATTACTTCAATGTTTTTACACTTATCACATCTGAACACGGGCAAAGGCGCTCCCCAATATCTACTCCTGGACACCGCCCAATCTCGTGCATCAGAAAGCCACTTTCCAAATCTCCCCTCTTTGATATATTCTGGAGTCCAATTGATTTGTTGATTGTTTTTTACCATTCTATCCTTAATCTCCGTCACTTTTACAAACCAAGAACTCGTTGCGTAATTTAAAAGAGGATAATCACACCTCCAACAATGAGGATAGCTATGCTTATAATTTTCTTTTGTAAATAATTTATTATTCGCGTCCAGCCATTTTACAATCTTCTCGTCCGTCTCTCTCGAATTTCTTTTTGGTTTTACTTCGCAACCACTACCATCTTTATCTCGAAAATCAACTACCTCATCTGCAAACCTACCACTTATTTTGACATGCTGAATAAACGGCAAATTATATTTCTGACCCATATTCATATCGTCATCTCCAAACGCTGGCGCAATATGCACAATCCCCGTTCCTTCTTCTGTTGAAACAAAATCCCCCGCATAAATCTTCCAACCGTTTTTTAAGTCTCGCAGAGACTCGGTCTCCAAATTGGAGACTGAGTCTCTTTTGCGAACATAATAATCAAACAATGGCTCATATTCCAAACCAACCAATTCTTCACCATCAATCTCGTTTAAAATATCAAATTCTTTATCTTTTAATATTTCTTCAGCTCTATCTTTCGCTAAAACAAGAAAATCATTTTCAAATTTTACTACCACATACTCAATATCCTTCCCAACCGCCAAAGCCACGTTTCCAGGCAAAGTCCAGGGAGTTGTCGTCCATGCCAAAACATATGTTTCTTTGTCTGTCACAAAACCACCAATCTTTTGACCAGCTTTCAACTTAAACTTAACTGTCGCTGATAAATCTGTGATATCCTTATATCCCTGCGTTACTTCAAAATTAGACAGTGTTGTTTCACAGCGCGGACAAATATGCATCGCTTTATATCCTTCATAAACAAGCCTTTTTTTGAAAAGCTCTGAAAAAACCCACCAAATACTTTCTGTATATTTCCAATCCATAGTTCTGTAATCATTCTCCATATCAACCCATCTTCCAATTCGTGGAATAAATTTTTTCCAATCCTCTGCATAACGAAGAACGGAATTGTGACAAGCTTCATTAAACTTATCAACCCCCCATTTTTCAATATCCTGCTTGTTTTTGATATCGTGTTCTTTTTCAATCAAATTTTCAATCGGAAGTCCATGACAATCCCAACCCCAACGCCTTTCAACCTTAAATCCACGCATTGCCCAATATCTTGGCACAACATCCTTAATTAAACTCGCGACAACATGACCATAATGAGGTAGGCCCGTCGCAAATGGAGGCCCATCAAAAAAACTATATGTTTTTTCCTGTTCTCGATTTTCAACAGATTTTTCAAAAATATTTTCTTTTTTCCAAAAATCCATCATTTCTCTCTCCATTTCGGGAAAATTCGCTCTTGGATTTACTTTTTTTAACATTATTTTAATTTTAGATTTTAATAAATAATAAGATTTTCTTGTCAGATTATTAACATTATACTTATCATTCTGAACTTGATTCAGAATCTTTCAAATATTACATCTTAATTTTTCTATCTTACAATATTCGTTCATTTACAGTTCAACTGCGACCGTTATTTTTATATTTTCTAATTATTGAATTTTCACTTTTATCAAATATTCAGTGATTTATAGGATTGTTTTACTGCTATATAATTCTGAATCAAGTTCAGAATGATAGACTTAATTTATATGAATTGAAGTAAAACATTCTTATTTACTCACTTATAATAAGCCAAAAACATTAAAAAGTAAAGTAATTCGCTTAATATGATTGCATAATTAGCTCAATAATGTAAAATAATTAATATAATGAATTAATATAAGTTTAATGAAAAATAAAAACGATAAATGGAATCTAAAACCACTGCTTAAAAGTGATAACGATCCTGAAGCCAACAATAAAAGAAAGGTTTTATTAAAAGAAAGTAATAAATTTGTCAAAAAATGGAAAAACAGGAATGACTATTTAAAACAACCAGCTATCCTAAAAATAGCTCTTGATGAATATGAAAAATGGCAAAGATTATATGGAATATGGGGCGATGAAGGATATTATTTTATGCTCAGAATGCAACAAGACCAAACCAACCCCGCTATTCGAGCAAAATTCAATAAAATTCAAGAATTTGGAATCAAAATTGCAAATGAAATTGAGTTTTTTGAACTTCGAATCGGAAAAATTGACAAAATAACACAAAAAGAAATTTTATCAGATAAAAAACTTGGGAAATATAAACACTTTCTTGAAAAAATATTTGACACCAGTAAATATAATTTGAGCGAGGCTGAAGAAAGAATAATGAATCTCAAATCTGCAACTTCCCATTCAAACTGGGAGGAAATGGTTTCTTCACTTCTTTCAAAAGAAGAAAGAGAGGTGTATTTTGAAACTGAAAAAAGAGTAAAAAAACATCTCCCCGAAATGTTCACTCTTTTGAGCAGTAAAAAGAAAAAAGTTCGAGATTCATCTGCAAAAGCGATAAATGAAATTTTAGAAAAGATATCTTCTGTCGCTGAATTTGAAATAAATTCAATTCTTGCGAATAAAAAAGTTAACGATGAGCTAAGAGGTGCTAAAAGACCGGATTTATTCAGACATCTCGGAGATGACATAAACAGCGACATTGTTGATACTCTCATAGAGTCCGTGTCAAAACGATTTGATATTTCCCAAAAATATTATAAATTCAAAGCAAAACTTCTTAAACTTAAAAAACTTGAGTACCACGAAAGAAATATTGATTATGGAAAAATTGAAAAAGAATATTCTTACGAAAAATCTTTTAAAATTATTTCAAGTGTTTTCAAAAAAATCGATGAAGAGTTTTCCCAAATCGTAAATAATTTCTCAAAAAACAAACAAGTTGATGTCTATCCAAGAAAAGGGAAAACCAGTGGAGCTTTCTGCGCTCATGGACAACTTTCACAACCGACTTATATCTTACTCAACCATACGGACAAACTTACAGACGTCTTGACAATTGCACATGAATTCGGACATGGGATTAATAATGAGTTAATGAGAAAACAAAATTCTCTTAATTTTGGTTCATCAACTGCCACGGCAGAGGTTGCAAGCACTTTTATGGAAGATTTTGTTCTTGAAAACATTTTGAAAAATTCAAATGACGAACTCAAACTTGCAATTATGACAAAGAAGCTTGATTCAGACATCTCAACAATTTTTAGACAAATTGCATGTTATAAGTTTGAACAAGAGCTACATCAAAATTTTAGAGCATCTGGACATCTTTCAAGAGAAGAAATTGGAAAACTTTTTCAGAAACATATGAAATCATATATGGGAAATTCCGTCATTCAATCCCCTGGCAGTGAAAATTGGTGGATATATTGGTCTCATATCAGATCTTTTTTCTATGTCTATTCCTATGCCAGCGGACTTTTGATTTCAAAGTCTTTGCAAAATTCATTTAAGAAAGATTCAAGATTTATTGAAAAAATAAAATATTTTCTATCAGCGGGATGCTCTGAATCACCAAAAAATATTTTTTCAAATATCGGAATTGATATTTCAAAAAATTCATTCTGGAATCAAGGAATCTCAGAAACTGAAAAATTACTCAACGATACAATTAAATTAGCCAAAATATTGAAGAAAATCTAACCATTGACACATTTATGATTTTATACAAAGAACCAAAAATAGACATATCAGAATTAAGAGAATATCTGATAAAGGCATCGAAAGCGAGATTTCTTGATTGGAGACCGGTTGGCGATAAGGTAAAACCACCTTATGGTAAAAAATTATATCAGGGTTATAAGACCAGATTACCAAGTGGATGTTCCATAGAAATATTGGTTCGTTCAATTGAGAATAATATGATTCTCGGCTTAGTAATAAAAAAGGTGCGGAGGAATTATTTCTGACTGACAATCCCAAAAAACTTCCGGGGAAAGAAGTAACTGAATCAACAGATTTATTGTTAATTTTATCTTGGATTAACACAATATCTAAGGACAATAGTTTAATCGGAAATATTGAGAGTGAATTAGCAAGTATTATTTATTCTCAATAACCATTTTCCTTCCTCTTTTCTTTTTTCCCAAAGCGCCTTTTTAAAAAAGACGAGTTGAGAAAAAAACAAAATCCGCTTTTAGGAGCGGATTTTGTTTTTGATAAAAATTTAAAATGACAAAATCTACCCCACCACTTCTTCAAAAACCTTTAATGTCTCTTCTGCAGTTTTTTTCCAATGATATTTTTTTGCAACTTCCAATCCACGCTTTTTCAAACTTTCCCTCAAACTATTGTCGTCCAAAACCTTTAAAATTGAGCATTTAATACCATCAATATCATAAGGATCAACCATAATCGCTACATCACCTGCAATTTCTTTCAGTGAAGGCACATTTGAACATACAACGGGAATTCCACAAGCAAAAGCCTCCAAAACCGTTGCACCAAATTCTTCATAGATTGGAACGCTCACAAAAATATCTGCCCCTGAAAAAACAGCATTCAAATCATCTGGTTCAATATATCCCGGAAATATAACTTCATTTTTAAGACCGAAATCTTTTGCAATTTGCATTATTTTATCCGACATCCATCCGCTCTTTCCAGCAATAACCAACTTATAATTTGAATTTTGTTTCTTGCCTTTAAGAATTAATCTTAACTTTAAAAACGCTTCAATTAAACGAGAAAGATTATTAAGTGGCTTTATCGTGTTCATAAAGAGAATGTATTCTCCATCAATTCCATACTTCTCTTTTGCTTTTTGAATTTGTGTAACACTCGCATCTTGAAAAAACTTTTTATCAAATGCATTATTTATCACTCTTATTTTTTCACTTTCAATTTTGAAACTATTTATCAATTCGCTCTTTGCTGATTCCGTTGGAGCTATCACAACATCAGCTCTTTTATATGCAGGCGGTTTTGTTTTATATTTTATTACTTCTTTTTTAGAATACATTTCAGGGTATTTTTCAATCCCAAGCTTATAAGACGACACAGTTAATTTCTTTTTATATGTAATTGGAGCTCTACCGCCTGGAACATGAAGAACATCAAGTTTTTCTTTCAAAAAGTATGCAGATGAAAGCATCTCAGAATATGCAAAAGGAAGATATTTTTTATATTGCGAAAAAGGAAATCTGCAAATTTTTACATTCTCTTTCTCAAATTTTTTAATATCCTTGGATCTCACTCTATAATTAAAAAACAACACATACTCATTTTTCTGGTCAATTTCAAGTAAATACTTAATTAACTGGTATGTATAATGGCCAATACCAGTTAAATCACCCTTTTTTGGATTCAAAATTGTTTGTGCATCAATTCCAATACGCATATAATTATCTATATTAATTTATCTCTAATTATATTATAAACTTGATACATAGAGTGTCAAATTATAAATCAATTGCCATGTAATATATCGTTGTGCTAAACTAAAACTATGAAAACATATGCCATAAACAAACGAGCGACATTTGATTATGAAATTCTTGAAAAATTAGAAGGTGGTTTGGTATTGGCTGGATATGAAGTCAAATCAATCAAAACTGGACACATAAGTCTCAAAGGAGCATATGTGACAATCAAGGAAAATGAGGCCTATCTCACAAACGCAAACATCCCTGCATATCAACCAAGAAATATGCCTGAAAGCTATGACCCAACAAGATATAGAAAGGTCCTTATCCATAAAAAAGAGTTAAAAGAATTAATTGGAAAAATAAGCCAAAAAGGCTTGACATTAGTGCCAATTAAGGTATACTCAATTCGCGGTCTTATTAAACTTGAATTTGGTATAGGCAAAGGAAAAAAGAAATTTGATAAAAGAGAAGATATAAAGAAAAAAGATTCTAAAAGGAAAATTGAAAGAACCTTAAAAAACAAGTATTAAGCATTAAGTAGTGGATATTAATCATTTAATATATAGTGCTTAATACTGTATACCTAATAGCACACTTGGGGATGATTTGATTCGATAGAAGTAATATTTAAAAATTGCCAATTGAGCATGTCAGTTAATCTCGTAAAAATTACTGGCAAAATATAAGTGCAAACTCACTTGTAAGCAAAGTAGCTTCTCTTTTTAGAGCTCCTGCTTTTGCTACCGCTGTTGTCTAATTTAGACCGACAGTCATCGAATTGCCAAATCTTGATAGGCAAACCTCGGTGTTATACATCAAGATAGGGCTTTGTGTCGCTTAATCACAAAAACCCAAAAACACAGTTAGGCTCGAGTTTATGAGATCTTGATTATTCAATACTTGTAAACTTTAAATCTCAGAATAATCTATATTGGTAGATTATTTTTAAATTCACTATCTAGACGCGGGTTCAATTCCCGCCATCTCCACCAAATAAGAAATTGAATTTGGCTTAATAATCTTAAGTTATGTTAAATATATGTGATTTAAAATATTGCATTATATTCCTTATTAATATATAATTAAGTTATAATTTATTAATTATTAAACATAAATATATAGCAAAAACAAAAGAATTAAGAATAAATGGACAAATTAGATTGCCAGAAGTAATGGTAATTGATGATAATGGAAACCAACTGGGACTTCTAAAAATTGAAGATGCTTTGAATTTAGCAACAGAAAAAGAACTTGACTTAGTAGAAGTTTCTCCACATCTAAAACCCCCTGTTTGCAAGATAATGGATTATGGAAAATATTTATACAAATTAGCAAAGCAAAAAAGACACCAGAGTGCAAAAATCAAAAAAACAGAGACAAAAGGAATAAGAATTAGTATTAGAGCAGAAAAACACGATTTAGACTTTAAAGCTAAAAATGCAATCAAATTTCTAAAAAAAGGAAGCAGGGTGAAGATTGATATGATATTAAAAGGCAGAGAAAAGTCACACCAAAACTTAGCTAATGAAAAAATGCTAAATTTTCTCAATATCATAGAAGAGATATCAAAAATAGACGAAGAAACAAAGGATAGAAATATAATTAAGGAACAGAATATTAAAAAAACACCTCAAGGCCTAAACATCGTAATTGAACTAAGTAAAAAATAATTTTTAAATAATTATACTTAAATAATAATATCTAGAAAATGAAAATTAAAACAAGAAAAGCTGTTGCTAAACGGTTTAAAGTAACGAAAAAAGGTAAGGTCATATCAAGAACTGCAAATCAAGATCATTTTAATTCCAGAGAATCGGGAAATAAAACGAGACAAAAAAGGTCAGACAAACAAATCACAAGTGGTATAAAAAAAGCGATAAAAAGACAACTCGTAAAATAGAATGTAATCAGATTTAATAATAAAAAGAAATGACAAGAATAAAAAGAGGCGTAATGGCCAACAAAAGAAGAAAAAAGGTTCTAAAAAAAGCCAAAGGTTTTTTAAATGCAAGAAGTAAAAAATATAAAGCTGCTAAAGAAGCTTTAATGAAAGCTGGTACTTATGCATATAGAGACCGTAAAGCGAAAAAAAGAACGATGAGAGCGTTATGGCAAGTCAGACTTAATGCAGGAGTAAGAGAATATGGTCTAAGTTACAGCAGATTTATACATGCTTTAAAGTTATCTAAGATTGAATTAGACAGAAAAGTCCTATCACAAATTGCAACTGATAACCCCCAAGTTTTTAAGAACATTGTAGACAAAGTAAAAACAGCGATTAAATAAATCTGTTACAATGAAGTTCACTCTTTAAAACATATATAATTTTTCAGTCTGTATGTCATCCTAAACTTGTTAAAAGATTACAGACTAAAATCTGAACTCTATATATTTCTATGACAAAAAACACACTAAGAAATTAGGGTGTTTTTTTGGTTTATAAAAATAAGAGGGGTTTAATCCTCTATGTTTTTAACATTTCATTTGTCTGTGGATTTTTTAATTTCAAATATTTTTTACCTTTTTCGGTAAGGTAATATAGTGCTTCAGCATGTCCAGGAGAGGTTTCTCCATCTTCACTACTGACAACCAGCCATTCTTCCAAAGTTCATAGTAACTCTGCTACTTTTCCCTTTGAAAATTTTTTACTTAACGATTCAACGAGTTTGGAAAACGAAATCCGTTTTCCTTTTTCTTCAAATTCAAGTATTTTTTGCATTAACTCAACAAAGTCAAAGGCTTTAATTGGTTCTTTATTTTCTTGTACAAACTCAACCATTTTAATCCTTCTAATTTTTTTATTCTACCTGAAACAAAAAACTTGTCAAATAAATAAAATTACCATTTATAACTCTCAAAAACCAATCTCACCAATCTCTCTGTCTCCAAAAATCTGTCTTCAGCATTCAAAACAACAGTTATCACTCTGTGATTTTCCTTAGGTTCTCCTGTAATTAAAAGTAAACACTCTCCCGCTTCATCAGTATATCCTGTTTTTCCGCCAGTCATATTTTCGAATTTTCCAAGTAGAAAATTAGTATTCTTTATTCTATGTTTAATTTTTCCATCAAGAGAACTTAAGGTAATATATTGGATTCTTGAATATTCCCAAATCAAAGGACTATTCAATGAATAGTCCACAAGTTGTGAAATATCATAAGCAGTTGAAATGTTATTGTTCTCTTGATCCAGTCCAGTAGGATTATAAAAAACCGTATCATTAAGACCCAACAACTCCGCTTTTCTATTCATTAATACCACAAAGTCATCCGAATTTCCACCCGTATGCTCGGCAAGCACAGTTGCTGCTATATTATTAGAACTGACAAACATCATCTTAAGAAGGCTTTCTACAGTTATTTTTTCTCCAATTGTTAGGCCTTCTTTTTTACCTTCCACCCTTAAAGCGTTTTGACTAACTGTAACAATTTCGTTTAAATCATTCTTTTCCAATACAACAATAGCTGTCATAATTTTTGTCAAACTTGCTATGGGTAATTTCTTATTTGAATCCTTTGAATATAAAACGGTATCTGTTCCGACATCAAAAGCAATCGCTGATTCTGAATTAATTTTCACTTTACCGTTATTTTTCCTGTATGGCAACGGTTTTAAAAATTTTTCCGTGCTTAAATTATTTTGATAATAAGCAAAATTTGATTTTTGAAAATCAATATTCTCATTAACAGATTCTTCTTTGATAAACCTATTTAACAAATTACTGGGGTTATTTTGAACACCAGACATAACTCCCAACTGACTTAAAAATGCTATAGCGATTATCGCAATATTTTCAATCATAAGTTTGTAATTTATTTCCAATTATTAACTGTCATTGCAAGAAATGAAGTAGAGCAATAGCAAAACGAAATGACGAAGCAATCCCGTGACTATGCACAAAGAATTTTATTTTGGGGTTGCTTCAATCGCAACGGTTTTATCGCAATGACGATGCAACTCCTCATACTTTGGCAAATCTTCAACTTTCTCCACGCCCAATTTTTTGAGAAAATCAAAGGATATTCGATATAAATATGCTCTTGCATCATTGGGATTATTCACTCTTTCAACGAGACCTCTAATCAAAAGATGACGCAAAGTAAAACTGCAATTTACACCTCTTATTTCTTCAATTTCTGACCTTGAAATCGGACCTCTATATGCAACAACTGAAATGACCTCAAGAGCCGCTCTGCTTAATTCTCCTTCAATATCAGACTTCAAATACTTTTCAACAAATTCAGCACATTCCCCCGCCGTAACCATTTGAATTTTTTTATCTTTTATAAGAATTCTAAGTCCTCGATTCTCCTGTGCAACTTTATTTGCCAAAGATTCTGCTGAAACTTTTAGTTCATCTTCTTTTATATCAATAATTTTTGAAAGCTTTGAAAAACTCATAGGCTCACCTGAAATAAAAAGCAAACTTTCAATAATCGATTCTGTGTTCATATTATTTTATCTTTTTATGCTAATAAAATTAAATTAATAAAAATTTATAGTTTCTTAATCCTAATATCTCCGAACATATCATTTTGCTCTACAACAACAATGCTTTTTCTAACAAGCTCAAGCATAGCAAGAAAAGTAACTATGATTTCAACTTTGTTCTTTGTTCCAACGGTTACATCCCGAAAAGTTATCTCAATTCTTTCAATAAAACTATTTTTTATGTGATCAATTTTATCCTTAATAGAAATCATTTCCAAAACAATGTGTGTTTTTATTTCTTTAATATCTAGCAACTTATTCAAAATATTTTCAAATGCTTCTCTCAAACCAAAAACTGTCACATTTTCTGGAGGACAAAAAACGCTCTGCATTCCAGAATAACACTCTCTGGAAAAAAACTTTTTCTTTCCGATTGAAAGTATTTTTATCTTTTTTGAAATTTCTTTAAATTTTTGATATTCCCGAAGTCTTGCTTTCAATTCTTCAATATCTTCTTCTTCTTCTTTTTCAAGCTCTAATATAGGCAAAATTGCTTTTGATTTAATCAATATTAATTTTCCCGCGACAAGCAAAAAACTTGAAAGATGTTCAGGGGTAATGTCTTCTTTAGAATTTTCAAGATATGAAATAAACTGATCTGCAACTTGTGCAAGCGCAATATCCGTGATATCAAGCTTTTCTTTTTCAATCAAATCCAAAAGAAGATCGAGAGGACCTTCGAATAGTTGTTCCTGATTTTTATAATGATGAGCCTTAACAATGTATGTCATAAATTGATATATTGATAAATAAGGAGATAAACTTTATGATATTCTATGTTTTATTTAGAAAAATTTTAATCGCTACAAGTAATGCTATGCTTTATAAAAAAATAGAAGCTTTAGCATTATAACAAGCCTACCAAAAAAAATAAATATTGATAAATCCTTTTCGTTTATTACATTTACCTCGCCTATTAAAGACAAACTCTGTTTTACTATTTCGTTATAAAACATTCAAATCACAAATAAAGAACCATTTATAAGATTTGAAAAAATATATCAACCAAATAAAAAAGTAATAAAACAAATTGAATCTTATATAAAAGTTATAAGTTAGCTTGTTTTTTTATTTCTTCTTAACTTTTTTCTTAACTGTTTTGTTTTTCACTTTCGCTTTCAATTTGACCTTTACTTTCTTTTTTACTGGTTTTACTTCAGAAAAAAATCCCCTAACAGCGTCTTCCAGTTCCAAAAATTTCTTTGTTGTAAGTTTAATTGATTTTTCATAATCTCCTGTATTGATAATCAAATTTTTATTTTTCAATAAGCTTTTGTCTATGAAAGTAGTCATCTTTTCAAGGGATCCAAATGGCACTGTTGCTCCGATTTTTCCTTTTATGTTCTTCTTCATCCAAGCTTCTTTTGCAAATTCAACAGTTTTGACAGTCTTCTCTTTTTCTTTTTTGAGCCACGCATTTATTTCTTTAAGAAGTTTTTTCTTATCTAAATTCTTGCTCGCTGGAATTAAAGCTAGAATATGTTTATTAGAACTTATCTTCATTACCAAAGTTTTCACGACTTCTTGCGGTTTAATGTGTTGAGTTTCTGCGCTATCCAAAGCAGTATAAACTTTTTTATGATCTATAACCTCATGTTGAATTTTATTTTTTTTAAGCAAATTTTGTAAATTTTGTAATATAGCCATTATTTTGAAATTAATTATTTAAAAACTCACTATATCTTATCAATTTCATTGTCAATAATTTCTTTTATTTCTTCTTTGATTTTATTTTTAGCTCCACCAAATTCAATTCCAGCAATTTTTATACTTTTCTCTTTTTTATTCTTTTTCTTGGGATTTTTATTTCGCTTTTTGCTTTCTTCTTCATCCCTTTTTTTCTTGTCATCATTATAATTTTTTTGCCTTGATATAATTTTCCTTTCTGCAAATACTAATATAATCATAAAAAATAAAAATGCAAATCCGGATTTGATAGCCAAATTCAATAATTCTCCTCCAATGCCTAACACTCTATAAGAAACAGAATCTAAATAAACAATAAGTAATATAATCATCAAAGACGACCAAGACAAAAATGAAAGGATTTGAAGAGCTAAAGCAAAATTTCTTCTTATTACGGAAGCTTTCCAAGAAAAGAATAACTTGATTCCTAATAAAAATAAAATCCCAATAGGAGAAATAAACCAAAACAACAACGCAAAAAGCACATAAAACAAATTAATCATAAAAGTTCCCATTGTCAATCCAAAAGAAGATATCCATAGACAATAATTTGCCCTATATGCTTCCACACAATCACTCGCCAGGGAAATCAATGGAATAAATGCAAATACAATTAAAAGCGTAAACATAAACATTTTTAATCTTTTTTTGTTTTTCATATTTCTCTTTTTTTATTGTTTAACACTTATATTTTAGCAAAATTTTCAGATTGTGACAATTATATTGACAATTTTTATAAATCTGTTATATTATAATGTTTTATAGATAAATATTGTTTATAAAATAATATCTGGAGGAATAAATTATATACACGAAAAATAATATATTTGTAAAAAACAACACTTCTATTGTTGAAAAATTCAAATATGGATTTGGAGGATTAAAATATTTTCTTTTAAAAGATAAGAGTGTTCAGATCCAATTCATAATAGCAATTATAGTTATCGCAGTTTCGTTAATATTAAAAATAAATAACACTGAACTGTTTATAATTCTAATGTTATGTGGAAATGTTATCGCCCTTGAAATGATCAACTCTGCAATTGAGATGATATCGGATATAATAGATTCAAATCATAATACAAAAATCAAACAAATAAAAGATTGTGCTGCAGGATTTGTGCTAATAATGTCTATCATCACACTTATCATAGGACTTTGGATATTAGTTCCATATATACTTGAAATTTTTCTTAATTGACCGCAAAAGGTCAATTTTTTTCACAGTAAAAAAACAAAATATTCTTTTTTAATTTACAAGATATTTACAAATATCGGCACTGTTGCCAAACCTCGTTTTAATAGAATGTTAACAATATTCAACTCAATAAAAGTTAAATCTTATTAACTTTTATTTAATTATCAATTATTTGTCATTATTTTTATCTTACTCAGGCGCAATCCGCTTTTGCGGAATAATCAGGATATTGATTTTTACGGCAATATTAAAACTGCTTTTTTGAGATTATGGCAAATAGCTTTCATAAGTCCTTGCGTGATAACTTTTTTCAATCTTCTGAATTTTGCCAACTTTCATAATTTTGAAAAGTTGCTTTCAAAAGGCATTTTTGTTTTTAATTTCCACTTGTCCAAATCTCTAATTTTAAATTTATTATTGTTTTTCATATTTTAATAGCCCTGTCTCTCTCTCTTCCCACAAAGTGGTTTTGCTTACAATAGAAGAGGCGTCGATAAATTTAAACACATCTCCAAATAATCCTTTGCTTCTTAAAATACTATTTATATTGTTATATTATTAAAAAGATTCGCAATGTTTTTTGTTCCCAGTCTTTTTCTTAATTTGCAAAAATATGTATGATCGGGAGTTTGTTCTAAAAGTTCAAATCCGCAAAACCATTTTACTGCCACATTTTCTTCTAAAACCTTTTCCATTTCCCTGTCTGAATAATCTTCCCAGAATTGAATCAAAAGAGCTTTGAATCCTTTGACGACGCTTATGCCTTTTGCGCCCACATCGTTGTATAATTTTCTGTAAGAAATTATCAAATCTATAAAATCTATTATCTCATTCAACTTTCTAAAAGCGTGATCTTCCTTTACTAATTTTTCTATTATCTCTTATTCTGTTGAAGTAAAAGTTTGATAGTTTTTTTGCTTCTTGAACCATATTTTTGCTTTATTAATGGCTTATTGTGCTTTTATTTTAGTATAAAAATGGTATTTTGAAAATAGATTTTAAGTTAATTTTGAATTACTTTAAATTACGAAATTCAATATATTTGTCACCCTGAGCTTGTCGAAGGGTGGAAAATGCATCAAATTTATCATAGTTCGACAAGCTCACTATGACAAATTTAGATATTTCGTAATTCAAGGGAATTAGTAAATTTATTTTAATTGGCAAAAGACCCATTATAAACCTTTATCTAAACAATATATTTTTGTGAGTTTTTATTTATCTGCTTTCTTTAGTTATTTGAATTTTCTTTATTATTTGATTCTTTCTCATTATCAATCTTTTTTTCATCATTATCTCCATTTCTATTATCATCTTCTTTGTCTTCCCTTTCCCTAACTTCCTTTGATAATTCTTCAATCTTATCTTCAACACCTTCAAGACTCTCTTTTGCATAATTTGCATAATCGTCTGCTTTTTCATAATCTCCACTTTCAAAATATTCCTTCGCTTTTAAAATAAACTCTTCAAAATCTGAGAATATTACATCTGTCAAAGCTAACCCATTTTCTTCTGCTTTAGAAATTAACTCCCCTTCTTCTTTTTCGGCTTCTGCTATTTCTTCTTCAGCTTCTTTTCTATCTTCAATCTCTTTTTCGTTTTTATCCATTTTTCTTTCAACTTTTTTTTCCTCCTCCTTGATTATGTCAATCACTTCTTTTTCATTGACTCTCAAAGTTTTTCTTTTCCCATTAACTTCGCTGAGTTGCTCAACAAGTGACCCGAGGTTAGAAATGTTATTTATTTTTTTTGCTTCGCGTATTTCTTCTTTAATATCATGACCTTCTTTTTTTAAATTATTTTCCTTTTCTTTGAAAGCTTGCTTTATCTCTTTTTTTTGTGCATTAAAAACATTGTTAATTTCTTTTGCAAGTTCACTTACATCAATGCCATCCTTTCTCTTTTTTTCCAAATTGTCTGCAGCTTTATTCGTATTATATTGTAATCTCGACAATGCAATTTCAAGACCCTTTGGCTCTACTTCTTTTTCTTTAAGTATTAATTTAATTTCAGTAACTCTTTTGGCAGCAAAAGTTGTGTGAAGTTTTGCTTTAGATTCTGGTGATAGACTAAAAGACAATTGAACATCCTCGCTCATCAATTTCACAGAATAGAGTATTTCTCCTGGTAAGCTTTTTTGAGAAGCCATCGTAACACCCGCAGTTAAAAAGACAAATGCCAACGAAACAAATGCAACGGCTTTAACATTAGATATAAATTTGAGTCTATTATTTACTGAATTTACTAAATCAAATATAGTCAATTTCTTAATTGCTTTGAGACTTGATCTGACTTCAGGCGTCACATCTTTTTCACAAATTGGATTCTCCGAGATATATTTTTTCAAATCTTCTCTTAGCGAAAATAGAAATTTATTATTCTCATTTTCCCGCCTCAGTTCCTTCAGTTTTTTTATTATCTTGTAGTTTTTGAACATAATTTTCATTTACCTCTTTTTTTAAAAAATTTAAACTTCTATGCAAAATAACACTAACGCTATTTTTTGATCTTCCTGTGATTTCACTAATTTCATTTAAATTCAAATCATTTACATATCTGTATATGACAATCTGACGAGATTCATCACCAAGATCCAAAAAACATCTTTCAAGAAATTTTTTGCTTAATTTTCTATCAACTTCTTTTTCTTGTTCCGGTTCAATTGAAGCAATTTCTGGATTTATCTCATCAATTGAAACGGTAGCTCTACTCTTCTTTCTGTAATAATCAATAATAAGATTACTCGCAACTTTATACAAAAAAGTCTTGAAGTTATTAATCTCAGTTTTATTATTTGATACACTGTCCCATGTCTTAAAAAATGTCTCCTGGGTAAGATCCTCAGCCACTTCTCGACTTCCCACCCTAAAATATATATGTCTTAGGATATCTGAAGCATATTTATCATAGGCCAATAAAAAATCATTATTTATCATAATTTAATTATATATGCATATATAATTATATAGACGCAATAAAAGGCAGAAAATTACATATAAAATATAGCAAAATTTGGTTTATAATTACATTCTACTTGATTTTCTGCCCAAAAACAAGAAATTTGAGATATAAAAAAACGCCAAAAGGCACATTGTTTTTTCTGACTTATCTGTAACAGAAAAGATTTTATTAAAGATTGTTTATTTTTTATTTAGATAACCTTTTCCTTTTCCTTTTCTCAACTCCCTAAAAACTATTTCTTCTACATTAAAAGTTCCTCGCTTTTCTGCCTCAAAATATCCACTAATAGCAGACTCCAAAAAAATTCCTTCTCTTAGCCAGTCAAAAATCCACTCGCTTGCATATTTGGGATTTTCTTGTTCAACGCCAACGCCTATAGCCAATAGCCATTTTTTATTGAATTTTTCTTGAGATCCGATGGGAGGAGCCACAATGATAGGTATTCCCAAACCAGCATAAAAACTCAGTTCACTAGGTTTAGTCCAAAGAATATCTGTTTTTCTTAAAATGTTGTTGAATTTTTTAAAATACTCTTCTTTATCAGGCTTAAAAATTATTTCTATTCCTTGTCCGATCTCTCCGCCAAGCCCCAAATTTTTTATTCTATCTTCGAAAAAAAGATTCACATCATTATTAATCCCAGCTATCAAATTTATATGAATCTTTTTGCTTATAATTTTCTCGGCTAAACTTTTTACTATAGCAATGCCTAATTCTCTTTGAGCTCCAGCTCCACCAACAGCAAATGTCAAAGACAATTTTCTCTTGCCTGGTCGTAAAGACAAATTTTCTTGATTTAGCTCTCTATCAAGGCTTTCTTTATGTTTTCCAATGTGCTTATATTCAGGATCAAGATTAGCAAGACGCCTGCAAAAATCTTTCTGTAAAATACTTAATTTTTCATCTCCTGTATTTTCAAGTGGCAAAGGAAACCCACTTAAAAAAATTTTATCTTCTGGAACTCCATATAATTTTAGCCTTTCTACAACTCTATGATTCGGTGCTAAATATTTAATTTTACTCATATTCGGCTTATAGGGTGCCCAAGCACGACTGATATCAGCATCACAAACTAATATATAAATATCGGAAGAAAATCCATGAATTTCCGCCATATAAGCTGGAACGAAAAAAGTGGAAATCAAAGGAATATCTTTCTTTTTTAATTTTTCTACAAAGTGTTTCCCCCAACCCTTTTTAATCAAAACAATTGAGCTTAAAAGCTGAAGATTTAATCCTGATAAATCTCTTCTTGGATAAAATTTTGGAATAGCCTGAAATTTATCAAATAAATCAAAAGCAATTTTTCCTAAAATTGGAAAATTTTTAAAGCGAGAAATAAAATTATAAAACCTTTGGCTTTGATGCCAAATTTTTATATCTTCTTTTGGAATGCCTTCATAAGCATTAGCGTTTATAACTTCTCCGTCATAAGCTAAATGCTTTAAAGGATAAGCCGCTCTTTGGTGACCATATCCCATATCAACTGACACGACCCAAGCTTTATTATTTTTTTGTTTTTCCATATCATAATTTTAACATAACTTTTTCAACTAATCAATTAAATAAATCTTCTTGCCAAAAGATTTTTTTCAATTCCTTTTTTCTCGGAGAGTGTGTAGAAAAAAGATTGATTTTTTCATTAAAATACACCAGCAATTATTGAAACGCCTCTACTAATTGCTTAAAACCAGTCGGCTTGTATTTGTCCCATTCTTCTTGCTTTACATAAAACATTTTGTTGACATTTTTTTTATCTCTCGCTTGCGTCCTCGCACCATTGTGCAAATCTTTTTATTTTCTCAATATCATCTAAATCTTCCCGCCCTTTTGTTTCCGCGATATAAATTTTATTTGCTTGGGGACAGGGATTCGAACCCCGATTAGCAGGACCAGAACCTGCTGTCCTACCGTTAGACGATCCCCAAATATATAATTCCTTTAAGTTACGAAATAGATAAATTTGTCATAGTGAGCTTGTCGAACTATGACAAATTTGACGCATTTTTCACCCTTCGACAAGCTCAGGGTGACAAATATATTGAATTTCGTAATTCAAAGAAATTTCGCCTTAATAGTAAATATGTAATGCTATTTTGATAAAATTTCATCAATTAATTTTAGTTTTCTATCCCTTTTTAATCCTCTATGAATTCTTATCATATCTTTCAAATGAGAAAAACTTCCATCGAGAGAGTTAGTTGTATTGGGAATTTTTAATTTAGAATATTTTTAATAGGTATAGAGTATCGGCAAGTTTTTGTTAATGCTACGAAAGGCAGATCTTAATCTTTTATGAGTGTAGAACCATTTGCCGGTTTCAGAATTAAAAGTTTTTTCTTTCAAAAAGTCATTCCATTTATCGTGCCATT
>JARGGI010000019.1 GCA_029210775.1 Patescibacteria group bacterium
AACTTACAATCTCCCGTAGATTATATGATTAATAATAACTTATTGTCCAGAATGTGTTGGACTAATACACTTTATTGTCACAAATAGTAAAAAGTATTATAATGAAAAAGTAAAAGATATATTTATTATTTATAACAAAATAAATAATGGGAGGTTTAAATAAGAAAATAAAGGTTGATTTAAGAGAAATAGTTTTCTCAAATGAAGAAGGAAAATCCTTTTGTGATATTTTTATTTACGAACCTGAGAATATTGAAGAACAAGGACTAGGAAATTTATACATAGTCGGAGAAATTGTAAATTTTTCTGATAATTCTTCTTATTTGGTAAACCTTCTTGCATCAATTGCAAAAAAAGAATTCTATGCAAATCCCAAAAAATCAACTATTGAAAGTCTAGAATCAAGCTTACATAAAGTAAATACTAATCTTTCAAAAATTACCGAGCAAGGCAATATTGACTGGATTGGAAACTTAAATATGGCTTGCGGAACATATAAAAGTGGCGAACTACACATAAGCCAGGTTGGAAAAATTAAAACAATACTCATAAGAGATGGACAAGTTACAGATATTGGAAAAGATATAACAAATGAAGAAAATCCCCATCCGTTTAAGACCTTTGCAAATATTGCAAGTGGTGATTTGGAAATCGGAGATTTGGTTTTACTCGCGACGCCAGAACTTTTTAATGTATTTTCAACTGAAAAACTTGCACAGTTTTCTTCTTCTTTGGACATTGAGCAATTATCGGAAATAATTCAAGATTCAATTGAGAAAGAAAATAACATCAACACGATGGGAGTGTTGATTATGAAGATTGAAGAAGATAAGGAAGATAAAATGAACCGTGTCAAAATCGAATCAAAAACAGAAATAGCAGAGAAAGAATTTACTCCCGTTTTACAAGAAAAAATATTAGAAGAAAAATCTATGATTCAAGAAGGAGCCGAAGAAATTCATGAAGAAAATTTACAAGTTATTGAGATAGATCAAAAAGAAGAACCTGAATTGTCAGAAAAAGAAGAGAGATTGAGTCTTGAAGATATAATAAAAAAATACGAATCTCAAGAAAGCGAAAAATCAATTAAAGAAAAGCAAAAATATGAAGAAAAATTAGATAAGAAAAAAAAGAGAGAATCAGATGAATTCTTGATGGATTTTGAAGAAAAACCAAAAAATAGAATAATAAACAAAATACTAAAAAAACTAAAACAAATATCGGCCAAAATGTCGCTAACCGTTTTTAATAAAGTCAAAAATATAATTCAAAAAACTCAAAGCAATTCCTCTGGTGAAATGGGAGATGAAATATCACAAAAAACATCCCTGTTATTTGAAAAGAAAAAATTAATATTAGTTTTGTTTGGTTTTGTTGTTTTAACTCTCTTTGGAGGATTGGTTTTTAACGGATGGAACAATAATCAAGAAAAACTGTTTAATGATTATGAAAACAAAATATCTCAAGCTGAAGAAAAAATATCTCAAGCTGAAATAAATTCAATAAACAATCCATCAGATGCTATAAAATATTTACTTGAAGCAAAAGACATAATCAACTCCAGAGATGCTTCACTAAACAAAAGAGAAAATTATCAAGAATTAAATAATCGAGCGGTTACTTTATTAAGTGAAATTGATAAGCAATTAGACATTTTCAATTTTGTAATCAGAATTGAAAATCCAAACATAGCGATCGATTTAGGATTAACAGAAGAATTAAAAAATTCAAAACAAATTATCAGAATTGGCAATAACTTCTATGTTTCGAATTTTAACAACAAGTCTCTTTATGAGATTAATTTTAAGAATAAAACAGCAAACAATTTAAATATAAAATCAGATGACATAGATAATTTCAAATTTACAACTCCAATAGACAAGCTTGGCGAAATAGTTTTTCTAACAGACTCAAATAAAATTGGAATTTATGATATAAGTGATGAAAAATTTAAAACAACTGAAATAAAACTTGCTTTTGATTCTCTCGAGATAACAGATATTGCATCTTATAGTAGTTTTTTATACATACTCAGTGCTTCTTCTAATCAAATTTATAAATATCCAAAAACGACAAACAAGTTTGAACAAGGAGATTCATGGATTAAAGACCAGGAAGCTGACATTAAAAACGCTATATCAATGACAATTGACGGATCAATATATATTTTGAAATCAGACGGAACAATTGATAAATACCTTAGCGGAGGTAAATTCCTATCAAGCGATAGAAAAGAATTCTCAATTGAAACGATAAGTGATCCAATCTCACCTTTAGCAAAACTTTATACAAAAGCAAAACTAAAATATCTTTATGTTTCAGATCCGCAAAAGAACAGAATTTTAATTTTCAATAAAATAAATGGGAATTTAATCCAACAGTATATTAGTAACAAATTTGATAATCTGAAAAATATCGTCATTGATGAAAAAGAAGAAAAAATTTATGTCCTAAATGGAGACAAAGTTTTCGAAATTAAAATTGAGATTGAAGAATGAGATTCAACTTATTATATTTTTATATAGACAAAAAAACAGAAGATTAAATCCCCTGTTTTTTTGTTTCTGAAATATATAAAATTTATTTCAAGTTTACTGTCGCGCCTGCGTCTTCAAGCTGTTTTTTCAATTCTTCTGCTTCAGCCTTTGGAGCTTTTTCTTTAATAATTGCAGGAGCTGAATCAACAATATCTTTTGCTTCTTTGAGACCCTTTCCTGATACTTCTCTTACAATTTTGATAACTGCAATCTTTGCATCACCAGATGCAACAAGTTCAACGTCAAAATCTGATTTTTCTTCTGCTTCTGCACCTGCTTCTGCACCTGCTTGTGGCATTGCAGCCATCATTGCAGGTGCTGCAGCTGAAACACCAAATTTATCTTCTAATACCTTTACTAGTTCTGAAAGTTCAAGAACACTAAGTTCTTCGATTTGCTTTACCAAATCCTTAAACTTTTTTGGAACTTCTACTTCTTTTTTTTCTTCTGTTGCCTCTGTTGAGACGGTTTTGTCTTCTGACATAATAATTTCCTTTCTTTTATAATTTATTAATTTTATTATTTAAAATATTATTTTTTATTATCTTCAATTGCTTTTAAAACATTAACGAGTCCTCTGATATTTCCAGCTAAGACATTTACAAAACCACTTACGGGCGCATTAATTGTTCCCACTAATTGAGCTCTCAACTGATCTTTTCCTGGCAATATAGCAAGAGCTTTAATTTGCGCTTCATTTAAATATTTGTTTGATATATATCCACCGAGTAATTTTAATTTCTTATTTGTTTTTGCATATTCATTTGCCAATCTTGCTGGAGCAACTTCATCGTCATATCCAATAGCAGTACCAACTGGACCCTCAAGCTCTATATCGTCCACATCTTCAATTTTTACTTCTTTGAGACTTCTTTTTATTAGGGTTTTCTTTGCAACTTTATAATCAATACTTTCGTTTCTGAGTTTGTTTCTTAATTCTTCATCTTCTTTGACTGTTAATCCTTGAAACCCCAAAAAAACAATAGATTTAGCTTTTGAGAACTTGTCGCTAAGGTTTTTAATTATTTCCCCTTTTTTTTGTTTTGTAATTGACATAAAATATTTTTATGGATTAAAAAAAGCTGTGATCTCACAGACAACAGCAAATATAGAAAATTGCTCTTACCCTCGGAAGGACTTATGATTGCCTACTGTCTGTGGATAAATTAAGTATAATGCTATTATACACAAAAAAATTAATATGTCAATATAATAATAATTTTGTCATTCACAAAAACTTTTTTGAAAATTATATAATTATTCTTTCTTGGCATCTTTTATCAAAAAAATATCAATAATTGCTTTTGCAAAATCTTCGGAAGCAGCAGGACCATCAGCGGTAATAATTTTACCATCAGTAACTACTCTTTCGTTCAACACTTTAGATCCAGCCTGTTCCAATTCCTTTATACCGCTCTTGTCCATTACACCAGACCAAACAGTAGCATTTTTACCACAAAGGACTCCTGCTCTTGCCAAAATTACAGGAGCAATACATATTGCAGCTATAATTTTATGATGACTTACTGCTTCTTGAATAATTTTATGTGCATCATTATTGTCGAAATATTCAGTTGCCCCTCCTCCGCCTACAAAAATAATTGCATCAAAATTTTTTATTTCTATTTCTTTCAAAGAAAGTGTTGATCTAGCCTCACCTCCTTCAACACCAATAATTTCACCTTTTACTGAACTTGCAGTGCTTACATCTGCGCCCTCATTTTGTAATATTTCATAAGGAATAAAATATTCCTCATCTCTAAAATTTTTACTAGCAATAATGAATAATACCTTTTTATCGGTTAGCTTTTTTTCTTCTCTCATCTTTTTTAGATTATAGATATTACTTAATTTAAATACTTATTCTTATTTTCTAAATGTTCTTGATATGTCTTGCTAAAAACCGCCCTGTTGTCACCTTTTTTTGTTAAAAAATAAAAATAATCTGTTTTTTCAGGATATATAACAGCTTTAATTGCTTCTATTCCAGGATTTGATATCGGTCCTGGAATAAGACCTGTATATTTATAAGTGTTATATGGTGAATCTATTTTTAAATCCTCATAAGTGGATTGTGACCTGCCAGAATTTGTTATATAGTTTACAGTTGCATCAGACTCAAGTGCTTTTCCAATATCAAGTCTATTTTGAAAAACACTAGCTACTTTTTTCATATCCTCAACATATCCCGCTTCTTTTTCAACTATACTTGCAAGAATAATAACTTCAAAAATTGTTTTATTTTGTCTTTTAATTTCTTTTCTTAAATCACTCGTTAATTTCTCATCAAAATTATCAAGCATTTTTACAGCCACATCTTCCATTGATGAATCACTATAATATATGTAAGTATCAGGAAAATAATATCCTTGAAGCCCTGCACCTTCAGGCCTATCTCTCAAGAACTCGTATTTTGACAAGGAGAATTGTTTAATATTTTTATCAAAATTAATAAATTCTCCCTCAATAATAAGACCGCTTTTAGAAAGCTTTTCATCTATTTCACTGTTAGAAAAACCTTCAGGAATAGTGATTTTTATTTCATTTCCCCTTATTTTACCGCCAACGAAAATATCAACCATTTGCGCAATTGTCATTGATGGAGATAGATCATAAGTTCCAGCTTGAAGTTTATTGGCTAACTCTTTTTGCCACACATAAATTTCAAAATAATCCTTTCCAGCTATAAGATTCTCATTTTCCAAATTAGCTGAAATTTGTTTTACTCCCTGACCACTTTGAATTACAAACTCTCTTTTTATATTATCTTCACTATTATAGGGTCGTGAAATTATATTTTGAATATAAATAAAACTCCCAATTCCAATTGCAATTAAAGAAAGTGCAAAAATTATAAATATTAATATTATTTTTTTCTTTTTCATATTTTAATATCAAGTGAGATTTCAATAGATTAATTATAATGATAAATCAAATTATCGTCAAAAAAATATTGTCATTGGATCAATGGCACAAAAACAAATCCAGGATACTCTTTTTCTATATATCTATCGTTCTCTTTTTTTATAAATAACCAAATACTATTTCTCACAGGAATAACCAACCTCCCGCCAACACCGAGCTGATTCATAAGCTCAGTTGGAACCTTTTCAAAAGCAGACGCTGCTACTATTATCTTATCATAGGGTGCTTCTTTTTTATATCCCACAGAACCGTCACCGAGAATAAACTTTAGATTTTTAAAATTATATTTTTTTGAATTTTTCTTACCAAATTCAAATAATTCTGAAATTCTTTCAATTGCGTAAACTTTTCCTTTTCCACTAACGATCTGAGCAAGCAACGAACTTTGCCAACCAGAACCAGAACCGACATCTAAAACTTTATCGCCTTCTTTCGGCTGTAAAAGCTCTAACATAAAAGCCACTGTCAGTGGCTGAGAAATTGTTTGTCCATATCCAATTGAAAGAGGTGCGTTTATATATGCATCAGCTTTCAAATTTTCAGTAACAAAATTAATTCTGTCAACTTTATAAAAAGCATCAATAATTTGAGGAGTTTTTAAATAACCTTGATTAATAAGATTTTTTATTAAATGTTTCATTTGTTATTATTAAAAAATTAATAACAAGAAAACTACATTAATTATTTGCCATATCTCCTACATCTTTTTGAATAATCTTCAATCGCAATTTTGAAATCATTTTCATCAAAATCTGGCCAATATTTTTCAAAAAAGTACAACTGCGAATTTGCGGTTTCCCACATCATAAACCCATCAGACAAATGTGGCTCGCCTCCAGTTCTTATCATTAAATCCACGGGCGGTAGATCTTTTGTCAAAAGGCAATTTTTTAAAAGTTTTTCATCAATATTCAAAAATTCATCTTTCCGTGATTTTTGAGCAATACATTTAATTGTATCAAGAATCTCGCTCGTGCCACTATATGCGAGAAAAAAATTTAAATAAAAATCATCATAATCTTTTGTCGAATCTATTGCTTTATTTAGCGCAGAGCAAACATCTTTTGGAAATTGATTTTCCCAGTCACCTATAATATTTATTTTTACATTATTATTATGAATTTTTTCATTTTCAGCTAATTCTAAAAATTTTTCCTTAAATAAATTTAATAAAAACTTTACTTCAATCTTAGGACGTTTTATTAAGTTATCTTTTGATGAACCCCAAAATGAAAAATATGGGATATTCATTTCAATCATAATATCTGCCAGTTTATCCATAATATCTGATCCCTTTCTATGTCCAAGCCAAACATCTAATTTGTGTTTTTTAGCCCATCTTCTATTCCCGTCAGGAATTATGGCGATATGTTTAGGTAATTTATTGTTTTCTGTCATTATTAAATCAATTTAAATTAATCAATCGTTTCTAAATTATATAATATTTTCACAAGTATCACAAGACATGAAGCTATATAATTTATTTAAGATTCTAAATTTTAGCAAATAAAATACTTATTAACTCGTTATTATTGAGTCATTTTATTATATTTACATTACTATAAATATTATACAACATTAATAAAAAAAAATAAAACTGCATTACTAAATATTACAGTTTTATAAATATCGTGTGGGTAGGGAGGGAATCGAACCCCCGAAGGCAGAGCCAACTGGTTTACAGCCAGTCCCATTTGACCGCTTTGGTACCTACCCAGATTAATAATGTATCTATTTTCACTTAGACATACTACTATAAATTATAACTTATGTAAAGCAATTCAATTATCCACACATCAAAAAATGTCTGATAATACATACTATCATAGTGTTTTATTTTTTAGAGGTGATTTTAAAAAAATCCTAAATTACCGCTGGTTCGTGAGCTTAGGCTCCGAACCTTGTTGCACTAACAACGGATTGCATCGCAAATGTTTTTATAATTCGCAAGTGCAAAGTAAATAGTTATTGTTGAAATAGTAATAACAGGTCATGTTATTGCGAAGAGTATTAACGACGAAGCAATCTCTTGTTTCCACTTTATCACTTTGTTCGCATAAATAACTCCGAGATTGCTTCGTCGCTCTGCTCCTCGCAATGACAAAAATAATGGCTATTTCAACAGAAACTAAACAAGTTTTTTACTGTTAGCGCATTTAGGTTCCAAGCTGGAGCTTGGAACCAGCGGTATTTTCGCTGGTTCGGAGCGAGTTGAAAAATTACAAACATAATTTAAAACAAGCAATTTGATAAAAACAAAAAAACACACCGGTTCTCAAGCGTGTTTTTTGAAATTGCATAACTAAAAAAGAAAATTATAATTTGATTATTTGGTTTCTTTTTCTCCGAAACATTTCAATGCGATAAAACAGTCCGGCGCAAAAAAATAGTTTATTGAGAAAAGTTTGTTATTTCGACGCCGCTATAATTAATCTCTATTCTTTTCCGGCTCTTTTTAATTTGTTATTAAACTATATATGCGTTTATAAAAAAATACCGCAAGAACCATCCTTGTGGTATATAATATTGTTTAATAGTTTTCTAGAAAATCTCTCCAAAATAATCTAGTTTCTTTATCAAGTATAGAACAATCATGCTCTCCAATATAGTTTTTGATTTTTGCTGATCGGTATTCAGCTAATGTTTGAAATGGGGTTTCATTTTTTACAAACCTTGAACAAAGATGCCATTTACCCGCAAAATCAACAAATAACATTTTAGGACATTCATTTTTAACCAGGCACAGATTTTTTCTTTTCGCCAATTCGCCTTCATTAACTCGTTGAGGAATTAAAGAGATGATTTTTTTTACAAAATCCGCGTATTCTGAACCAGTGACAAGCAAATATTTTGCATTAGCTGGACCGATGTAGCAAGGTGAAAATATTTGCTTATTATTTTCCGGAAACAAAGCATCTAATTGCTCTGCGATTTCATGCTCTTGACCGAGAGTTTTTCTTGTAACAATAGTGGTAGTGGAATATTTTAAGCCACTATTTATAACTAGATTTATTCCGCGCGAAATTTCTGATATGGCAGTTTTTCCATTTGGCCAGACTCTAAGATTATTTAAATCTGATGGAAAATCAATAGACAGTCCTATTTCAAAATCAATTTCCTTAAAGATATTTATCCATTCTTTATCAATCATTGTGCCATTAGTTTGGCCGGCATGATTAATTATTAGGCCGATTTCTTTATAAGCCTTGGTTATTTTAACAACTTTGTCAAAATAATTCTTGCCTGCCATAAGAAATTCCCCTCCATGCCATAAAATTTTTATCTTTTTACAGCAAGAAGAAACTTTTTTGATCATTGAATGAAAAACCTCAATATCCGGCATGTAATATTCATGGCCGCGATCCAGATAAATACAGTATTTGCATCTTAAATTACAAAAACTTTTTATTGGATAAAACACAATTACAAACTCTTCGCCTTCTATTTCTTCCATTATAATACACCTCCTAAATCAAATATAAATCTTTTTAATCTCTTAGCTTTAATTTGGTTTTTATTTTCAAAGAACATTAAATTGATAACTTTTCAATGATATTAATTCCCTCCTTCAAGTAACCGAGAAAATTCTTTTTTTTCAGATATATGCTTTTAATTTTAGTTTTTTGTTTGTTTAAAATAGGATAATTCTGAAGATAATTTTCATAATTATTGCCCCATATTTTATTTAAAGAAGGTTCTAGCGATAAAATTGCCGCCGCAGTCATTTCATTTAATGCCCATAATTGCATTTCCTTTTTTGCTGGATACTTAAAATTCGTATCTAGAATATTCCAAATATGAGCCATAAGAATTTCATGCGCCGTAATTCTCCTTTGCTCAAAAGAATCTTCAAAACATGATCTGATAACCTTATTTCCTTTTCTGCTTGAAATGCCAGGATTAAACGGGCTTAATATTACAAAATAATTTTTATACTTCCATCCAGTTTTTGTAATTTTTTCTATTTCTTGCGAAAATAAATCATTAATTATATCCCAGGCGCATTGATAAGAATAAATTGATTTCTTGATAATATTTTTTTCTTGTTTATATCGCTCTTTGACTATCTTATTAAGCAATTTATCGTTTTTGTTAAATTTTTTTTGAGACAATATGCAAGCTAAGTCTTTTTGAGAGACCTTCATTGACTTCGCTCTATTTAGCGTTCCTCCTGGGTCTTCGTCATGTAAAATGCACCAAACAGCTTTTAAATCATATGGCAAATCTGTTTTAAATATGACTTTCATAATAAAATTAGTAAATTTATTAAATTAATTGTAGTTTAAAAAAAAGAAGTACGCAAGAGCCTACTTCTTATTTAATTTTACTTATAACTGGAAATATCTTATCCCAGATAATCCATTCTAGACATATTTTGCTATGAATGCAGAATCGCTCATCTAGTTCATAAATATTTCCCTTTATTGCTTCTGCGGCTAACGCGCACCCTCCGCCACAAATACCAATTGCCGAACAAGATTGACATTTTTCCATTAGAAGCGGAGTTCTTCTGCGCATTTCTTGATATAATTTGTATTTTTCTAAATCGAAAGGATTAAATACATCGCATAATGTTTTATTTTCATTGCCGAGTGTTCCTTGGCATAATCCAACATTTCCTTCTGGATCAACAAATATTTGACTTCCGCAAGCGGCACAATCATACGGATATGGAATAAAGCTTTTCATAGCCTTGACTTTGCGAGTAATTCGATCTTCATTAGCATTTTTTAACTGGCATAGCTCCCAAGATTTTATCATCGCTTCTGTTGCTTTTTTGCAATAATCAATGTTAAATTTTCCTTTGGGATCAGGAAGAATCATATTAAAGCTTAGATTCTTAAACTCTATTTCATCCAAAAAGTAACGCATAATTTCATCGAAATTATCCAATACTTCTTCAGTCAAAGTGCAGGATGCGCTAAGATTCACTCCTTTTTCTTTTAATAAGCTTATTCCTCTAAGAACTTCATTAGAAGAATCTTCATTGCTTACCTTTCTTCTGTTCGTCATTACTTTTTCTGGACCATCAATTGACACTCCAACCGCAATATTATGCAAAGCTAAATATTCGGCTATTCTTTCTGTGACCAGTGTAGCATTTGTTGTCATTGTATAAATTATACTCGGCAAATTTTTATTTTTAACTTTTATGTCATCCAGAGTTTTCACGAAAGCCTCTATAACTGAAAAATTTAGCAATGGCTCGCCTCCATAGAACACAATTTGACCAAATTGCAGCGCAATTTTTGAAGACAAAAGCTGTTCGGAAAATCTTATAGCAGCCTTTTTCGCAATTTCTTTGCTCATCTTTTTTCCTTTTGTATGGACAACATCTCTATTTCTCAAGAAACAATATGAGCAATTCAAATTACAGGCATCTGTCAGAATTAGATAAAGAAATTGGATTGAAGTGTTTGCCGTGGCAATTTCACCGAATTTCTGACCAGCATTAACATCTTTAGGAAGCCCGTCGTATAAAACTTTTGCGCATAAAAGTTCTTGGACTATTTCTTCAAGACTGTCATCGCTCACAACACTTTTGAGATCATCAATAGTTGCCCCATCATTACAAATTTCTTTTACAATCTTTGCACATTGCAAATCTAAATATACTGGCCGCATTTTCAAGGCATTGAAACATGCCGCCATATTATTCTTTTCTAACATATGCGCATATCTTGCCCAATAATATTTATTTAAGCTTTCTGTCATTTCATTCACATCCTTTATTTTTTTTATTTTTCTTGAACAATCTGGTTTAAGTTTAGTGGGATAAAAAATAATAAAATTTTACCCCACTATCTTCTTATAGTATTTCAGCGCTGGTTACTGCAGTTGGAAATACATTGCAAACGCATAGCCTTCCACAGATAGAGGTCTCATACACAGATTTTTCCGCGTCGTGAAACACGGTGTCGAGATCCTCGTCCTTGACCGAAACAACTTTTGTTTTAGTAGCCATTTTTTCACCTCCTGTGTCTTTATATCACCTTCCTTGTTTTTCAAGGCAGGTTTTTTATTGACCATAAATCGCAGTTATAAAGTCAAAAGTCTATAAAATTCATAAAGTCCGAAATGAGATACTTTCAACTTTATAAACTTTAAAACTTTCAACTAATTTCATGCTCCCCAAAAAACTCGCCTTGAAAAAAATATTTGAAAGAACAAACCTTTTTATAATGAGCATTAAGCCCATTTCCCTCCCCCTTTCATCAGCCTTACATCTTTTTTGAGACCAAGCCTGAATAGTTTCCATTATAACTCTCTCTCTGTATTGTCAAATTCATATGCGCCTAAAGTTACGCTTTTTTAGAGATTAAATTGTTTTCACTTTTTTAGCTATTGCATTAGCCTTTCTCATTGTTTCTTTTACATCAAAAGTTAAAATTTTTCTTTTTTCCATAATAATTTTTCCATTTATAATTGAGGATTTAACATCGCTTCCACAAACCGAATAAACCAAATGAGAATAATAATCATAGACAGGTACAAGATGAGGTTGATTGAAATCGAGAATTATAATGTCAGATTTTTTTCCAATTTCCAAACTGCCAATCTCATTTTCCATCCCCAAAACTTTAGCGCCTTCAATCGTCGCCATTCTAACAATTTCCTTTGCACTTAAAACCGTTGAATCCAATGTCGAAACTTTAGCAAGCTTTGCGGCACAATTCATCTCAGAAAACATATTAAGATTGTTATTACTTGCACTTCCGTCCGTTCCCAAACTTACATTTATACTATTTTTCAATAGCTTTGCAATTGGAGAAATTCCTGAAGCAAGTTTCATATTACTTTCTGGGCAATGAGAAATATTCACCTTTCTTTCTTTGAGAATTTTGATATCTTTATCAGAAAGCCAAACACAATGCGCTGCAAGAGTTTTTTCATTAAGAACTCCAATTTTGTCTAAATATTCAACTGGTGAAAAACCAAATTCATTTTTTATATCATCAAATTCTTTTTTTGTCTCAGCAAGGTGTATAATATATAATAAATTATTTTTCTTTGCAAACTCTTTCGACTTCACGAGAATTTCTTTTCCGCATGTATAACAACTGTGTGGCTCAATTGCGATTGACACAAGAGAGCTATTTTCAAATTCACTGAGAAGTTCTTTTGTTAATTTCAATTTATTTTCAAATATATCATTTTCATTTCCAAATTTACTTACTATTCCCTCTCCTATAACACCCCTTACACCAACTTCTTCAGCCACGCGTCCTGTTTCTTTCTCAAAAAAATACATATCACAAAATGTTGTCGTTCCCGAAAGAATCATTTCGGCAAGAGCAAGCTTGGTTCCCCAATGACAAAACTCCTCATCAACAAATTTCTCTTCTGCAGGAAAAATATGTTCGCTAAGCCATTTGTCCAAAGGAAGATCATCTGCAAGTCCTTTGAAAATACTCATAGCAAGGTGTGTGTGAGTATTAACAAGTCCTGGCATAACAACACAGCCCTTAGCATTAATTTCCTTTTTTGGTTTGTATCTATTTTTTATATCAGAATACTTTCCCAAATCTATTATTTTGTCTTTTTTCACAACAATAGCACCATCATAAATAATTTCATCATAATCATTAATGGTCAAAATTACACCATTTTTGATAATAATATCTGATTCTTCTTTCTGATTCATTTTATTATGTCTATATATAATATATTACACCTTTAATAATAACATTAAATTTAATATATTTAAAATATCGAGGTTCAACCTCGATATTTATCTATTTGCAGGAGCTGAGGGAATCGAACCCCCGCCATCGGTTTTGGAGACCGATGTTCTGCCACTAAACTAAGCTCCCGAATAGTTATATTATAGTGTAATTTTCAATTTTAATAAACATCACTTTTTTTTCAAAGAGAGCGACAATGTGCCGCTCTTATGAAATTTTAATTCGCAAAATTATAAAGTAATGAGATTAAAATCTTACTTACCTTTCATTTCAATATGGTTTGTGTGTTTTCTGCAAAACTTACAATGTTTTTTCTCTTCAATTTTTTCTTTGATTGTTTTTTTATTCTTAAAAGAATTATAATTAATCTGTTTACACTCTTTACATTTCAACTTAATGAGATTATCTTGTGACATAGTTCTGATTTAAAATTAATATTTTTTAAATTAATTAATTGATATGATTTATCATCTAAAATCAATCAACAAAATATCCTTCATAATCAAAGGATGTATACCTAATGAAAGTTTTAGATAATAATATCTATAATTTATGGTAACATAAAAAGAAATATTAATCAAGACCTTGTATTAGTCCAACACATTCTGGACAATAAGTTATTATTAATCATATAATCCACAAGGAATTGCATTTTTATTGGCAATATTTTTTATTATAGGAAGTTGATAAATACATAATACATAAATCATATTTTTTTCTTAATTTTAGGTCAATTCGAAGTATTACCTATATATCTAATCTTTTGCAATTAATTAAAAAATTATAAAAAACACATCAATTAAACCAAACTATATATCCAAAAACTAAAAAAATAATCAAAAATACAAAAAAAAGAGTTTGTGCCTGTCTACGAGAAAAAAATAAAAATTCATCTTTTGAATTAAATCCAAAATAATGAGTTAGAACTACGAGAACAAAAAAAGCAATTAACAAAATATATGCAATCATATCATAAATATTATAAATATTAATGGATATCTATATTATATTCTAAACTAATTTTATTGTCCAAAAAAAGAGAGTCTAAAGCGACTCTCATATTTTATACAATAAATCCATTGTATAATTGTCCAATTTTTCGATCTTCTCCTAAATCAACATTAAATGTTGAAAGGTCCAATAAACTTACAATTATTCCATTTTCATCTGAAATTTCAACAGTGTTTTTTTTTATTATTTTCATAGGAAATTTATTTTTATGCTTAATTAAAAAGCATCCACTCATTTTTTGAACCTCAATCCCTACTTCTTCAAGACCATCTATATCAATGCCATTTTTTTTGTTAATTTACATCACACTCCTTTTTTGATTTATATATTATTTTTTTGTATATTTTTGTATAAAATTTTATTCATTCAGTTAAACATCCTTCTTTTTATCATCCTCTTTGATTACATTATCTGCGAATCCACAATTAATCAATATCTTTGCGATAGGATCGTTTATTGTTAAATTATTGATATTTTCTGTATTCATTGATTCTTCCTCTTTTATATTTATTTATTTTATTTTTGTTTTTTTATAAAAAGAACATAGAATGGTTTTGCCAATCTAAGTTTAACAAATTATTTTATTATATTTTATTAAACTCAAAACAACAAATATACCAAATAAAAAAACTCTTCTTCAAGAAAGAAAAGAGTTTCGTCATAAAAATCGACCTTTTATCTTTTCCTTTTGGGTCATCTGGTTTAGCACCTTCTTTGAGTTGTCACACTCAAGGGGTTGCCGACGGCTTAATCGAGCCAGAGCTCTATCCGTTCTCTTGATAAATATTTATTCAATTGTTAAATTAAGATTATCAAATTTTAAAGATCGTGTCAAGCGATTAAATTATAAAAATAAACTTGTGATTATCTATATTGACAAAAAAAATATTAATGCTATTATATTAACTCAGGGATAAACTAACTCTATCTCTGCCCCATGAAAGCAAGCGGTTTTCACGCCTCCTCCCAAAAGAAAACCGCTTGCCGACTAAATTTTTTTTAAAATCTTGAGATATTATATACTGCTTTAGGCAGTTTTTTCATTTTTCCAACCAGCTAATAGAGGGAGAATAAAAACTAAAATATAATACAAATATACATCAAATTTATAATATCCATCTGGTGGATTAAATACTTTCACAATAAAAAAATAATCACCTACTACTGCAATTAATAGCCACGAAATTGCTATAAGAAAATAATATTTAATTGAATCGCCTTTAATTTTTTTAAAGACGACCCACAAAGTCAAAATTGTTGCAATTGGTGTAATAATCAGACCAATCATCGAAACTGGTATAAAAGTAAAAAACATAATTCCAAAAGCATATCCTATGAGCCAGAGCAGAAAACCCCAGCCAAACGCATCTTTTAATAGTTGTTTACTCATATATTTAGTTTATTATTTAATAGTTACTTCTTTTTTAACGCAATTACATCTTGATCAATTTCTTTATCATAAAAATTTTTCCACATCAATCCAGTTTTCAAGCTCTTGTTTAATTTGAATATAACCTAATATGTTTAATTCAGAACCTTTGTGAATTGAAAGATGTAAATGTTTTCTTTCTCCATCGGTTTCACTTCTATATCCTTTTCCCAAAACTCCAAGCTTTTCACCTGCAATAAATTCATCTCTCACATTCTTCTCAACACTTGAAAGCCTTATATGACCATAGATAACTGTAGTGACTTCATCTTCTATAACACACTTTTGTGCAGGCACACAACAATAAGACATTCGTTTTACTTTTTTATATTTTGAAGTTAATTTCATTAGATTATTTTACTTTGAATTATTTATCTTATTTTTTTAATGCGTATGATTGTAGGCTCTCTCCTATCTATTTCATCAACTGTTTGACATTTCATCTCTTGAAAATAATTCTTCCCAAGTATAATTTCATACTTATCATCAATTTTTAATTCTCCTAATAAATTTATAAACTTTATCTGTATTTTATTTAAAATTTCGTTTACCTCGCTATGACATTCTTTTATTGAAAAAATGTCTCTTGGATTAAAATCATCTTTTATAGAAATTCTATTCGGTATATCAGTGATAGGATTTATATATAACATTCCGTCTTTTCTTAGAACTCTTAATAATTCTTTAAAATTTTTTTCAATCATATCTACTGAACTCGCCCAATACGGAAGTGAGTATGTTGCTAAAATTACATCAAATTTCTCAGCAGAAAAAGGAAGATTTTCTCCTGATCCTTGAATGCTTTTTTCGGACTCACTTTCTATCAATGCTTCTTTTTTAATATCAAAGGAAATAATATCTGTATTTATTTTTTTATTTTTTAGTTCTTTTGAGAGTTGAGATTTACCACATCCAAAATCAAGTACTTTTTTATTCATTAATAATTTTTCTAATTCTTCAACTTTTAAATTATAGCATCTTGCAATTTCTTCTTCTGTTCTTGATGTTAGTGGTATGGTTCTCTCCTTTATTATAACTTCTTTGGGTTCTTTTTTGCTTTTCTCATCAGGAATTGAATCTGTTTCTATTTTTTTAATAATTTTTGCATATTTATAAAGCTGATCCCACATTCTTTCTTGCCCTTCTCTAGTTTTATCTTTTTCAACAAAAAGTTTTGCTTTTTCGATTTCATTTTTAACAAAAATATGTTCTTGCATCTCGAAATCCAAATAACCATTGCTGTTTTCCATTTTTTCTGACATAAATTTCAAATTTAATTATTGAATTATTTTATTTGTTTTCATTTCTAAAATCCTTTCAACTTTAAAAACTCTTCCCTCACCTCTTTTTAAGCAAATTGCCTTCATACCCAAAAATGTTTTTCCAGCATATTCAATCTCTCCAATAAATTTTGGCTCAATTATTCTTTTTGATTTTTCATCATTTGCTTTCAAATATATAATATTCAACTTCAAGCGATTTTTTATTGCTTCTTGAATCATCTCAATTTTTTTCTCAAGTGACATATTTTTTTCAGAAATTTTATACTGATATTTTGTAACAAATTCAACCACTTTCCAATCAATAAAAATATGCTTTTTTTCAATAGGTTTTTTCAACACTAATCCTTCCAACGAAACACAGCGACTGAGTGCCACATACATTTGTCCATATGCAAAAGTTCCACGACCAATATCAATTATGGCTTTGTCAAAAGTCTTTCCCTGGCTTTTATGAATAGTTAACGACCAAGCGAGTTTCAAAGGATATTGCTCAAAAGAACCAGACTCCTCCGTTTCCAAAGAATCGGTTTTATCGTTATAAACATATTTAAATATCGTCCAATTATAAGCGCCAACCTCAATAACCTCTTTATTTTCCAGCTCTACAAAAATAACATCATCCTCATCTTCTCCCTCTCCTACTCCTATAACTTTCCCGACACTCCCATTAATCCACCGTCCCTTTGAATCATTATTAAGAAGCATAACCTGCGAACCTTTTTTAATCGTCAAATCAATATCGGTTGGAAAATGTTTTTCGTCAAAATTCCCTTTCATTTTCCCCCTAAAATAATATTCCTCGCCCTTAACCTTTTTCAAATGTTCTTCGTTTATTTTTTTGGAAAGTTCATTTGTGGTTGTGAGATATATATAATAATCATTTGCTTTTGGCTCAAAATCCAAATCCAATCTCTGATTAAGTCTATTTAGATCCTCACTACTAACACTATTGTTTCTGATATTATTTAACATACCAATAAACTTCTCATCTTTTTGTCGATATATTTTTTCAAGCTCAATAAACTCCATCTCAAAATTTTCAAACACAAAACTGGAAAAGAAATAACCACTCTTATAATGTTCTTTAAAGATTTCTTTTTCATCTCGAGAGATGATTGGTGGAAGTTGATAAAGATCACCAATGAAAATCATTTGCACTCCTCCAAAAGGAACATTCTTTTTTTTTCCATTAATTCTCAAAAACTTATCAACGCAATCTAATAAATCAGCACGAACCATTGAAACTTCATCAATCACAATTGCATCAACTTTTTTATATATTTTATTATACATTGCGCTTACTTTCTTTACTTTCGAAATAGTGACATTGGGTTTAAAACCAAAAAAAGAATGTATTGTTTGCCCCTTAACATTAACCGCTGCCACACCAGTTGGGGCCAAAACTGCAATCTTCTTTTTTGTATTTTCACGAAAATAATTAAGTAAAGTTGATTTTCCGGTACCAGCTTTTCCTGTCACAAAAACATGATGATTAGTATTTTCCATTAAATCTAATGCCTTCTTAAACTGTCCATTTAATTCAATTTTCATTTGCTTTACTTTTATTATATATAGATATTATTTTAAAAATTACAAATTTTTTAATATTTTTCTTTTTAATTTTTCGTTTATAAAATAAAATTATAAAGATTTTAAATTATATTTTTTTATCATCTCAAACTTTTCTTCTCTTGATAACGCTTTAATTCTCATTTCCTCTTTCGTTGCCCTTGAACGATTACGATATTTTTTTGAAAATACTAATTTAACAGGTCTTCGAGCTTTTGTATATTTTGCACCAAGATTAGATGAATTATGCTCCATTATTCTCCGCCTGAGTCTTTTTTTTTGATTTTTAAGATTTCAAAATAAAAAGACGACGCCTATTTGCAAATGCTTTTAACATTTTTTCAAAATTTTTATATTCTGAACTCGTCATTTGTTAAAAAACCAAAAATTAACTCAATATAATAATTATATTACATTTCCTCATATCATTCCACCATTCGTGCGAATGAGAGATATGATAACATAAACAAGGTTTAGAGAATGTTTAAAATAAATCAAAACGCTTTTCGAATCTCACGAACGATCTCTGAAAAATCACTCTGCGTAAAATGTCCCCTACCTTTAAGTTCAACAAAATTTGCTTCAGGAAGAAATTTTTTATATTTTTCAAAACTTTCAAAAGGAACATTGTCATCATCTCGACTATGATAGAAAATAAGTTTTTCTGATTGATTTTTGATTTTGCTTAAATCTTTTTTCAAGACAAAACCAGCTGAACGAGCAACTGATTTTTCATCATCATATGGTGACGCAACAAGAATTGTCGCCAAAATCTTTGTTGGAAATTTATTTTCAGAAAGATAACGAATAAGAAAAATTGCTCCTAAAGAATGACCAACTAAAACAACTTTCTTTTCCAGAAAAGGAAATATTTTTAAACCAAATTTTCCATTCCATATATTTTGCATTTGACGAGTTTGGCATAACCGGTAGGATAACTTGGAATTCCACTCCTAATTTCACACCTAAAGAACTTTTCCAATCGCTTCTATTTTTGAGATTAATTTCGCGTTTCTTCAAATAAAAAATATATTCTTCATAGTTTACAAAAACATCTCCCCCATGAATCACAATAACTTTTTTTTTCATATTAGATTTTTTATTAACTTAATCCTATCATCTCTTCAATCTCATGGGCAACCTGATCTGCAAAATATTCAATCTGAAAATGATTTTTATGGACAATTCTTTGCACTCCTCTTGCCCAAGCCTCTTCTTTTAATCTAAAAATAGAAGATATGTAAATAATTTTTTCCACCCAAAACTTTTCAAAATCCAAAATATAAAATGAACCATTTGTTTTGCAAAATTGATCCAAAAGAATATTATCAAAACCCATTTCAGTAATATTAATTTATTACTCTACTTGCGATGATTCCGAAAGAACGATTAGAGCAAAATCAAACTCCCTTGATTCTTCCTCAAGTTTTCTAATCCGATTTATCGAGAATGATAAAGCACAAACATCATCTTCCAAAATTAGTATACGAATGATTTTCATTTTAGTGTTTAAATTTATTCTGTCATTCTTTTTATAGTTTCAAATTTGGGTTTATTGTCAGAAATATTAAATGCGGGATTTTCTGGATTGACTCGAAATTTTTTGCAATGTAGATTAAATGATGAATTAAAATTAAACATAGGATCATTAATTGAAAGACCCTGATATTTTGCATCTTTATACACTCCTTCAAGAATTTTTGCTCTGATTTGACCAAATGACACTTCATTATTAAATCCAGTAGGTTCTTCTCCAAATCCAACGCCTATCATTTTTTCATTTTTTAAATTTTTTACTTCTGCTGCAAAACGCGGAATTCCTGTTTCACTAAATGCTCCACTATTGTTGTCGTAAAGCATATTAATAACTCTCATAATTTTATCTTCCTCTCCTGCGTCAAAATATATAACCATTTTATCATGACGATTAAATGTACTCGCATCTCCGTTTGTAGGCACTTTCATTGTAACATGCAATCCACTTCTTTGTGATAATTCTAATGTTTTTCTTAAAATATCACCAATATGTTCCGGTTTTAAATTTAAATAAAATCTGCCAAGGTTATTGTAATTAACAACTCCTTGATTTACTTTACCATAAGTCCAATAAGAATCATATGCTTTAACTAAAATATTTTGTTTCTCCACGTATCCAAATTCTTTCCGCAGTTTTTCTATGGAATCTGCATATTTTATCTTTAATTCTTGAGTTGTTTGATCGTTTTCTCTGTATTTGAGATTATCGTTATTTTTAGTGTAAAAATCACGATAAAATATATCATAAAGTTCTCTGCCCTGCTGTAGCTCTCCCTCAATTTTCTGATAATTATTTTCTACATATTTCTTAAAATCAAGTATATCCAATTCTTTTTTAGTTATTAAACTTTCATTATTTTGATTATTAGATTCTATTCCCCTGACATTTTCAATTTGCGATTCTAATCCAGATTCAATAAATCTTCTGATTTGGATAATTAATCTTTTTTCTTCGGTATTTAATTTTTGTTTTTCAAGGGCAAATAAACTTTTCCTTAAATATTCTTTTTCAACTTCTGAAATATTATCTGGATCTATACAATTTATAAAATTATCAATATTACTCCAAATGGTATTTTTAATGTCCTCTGATTCTATTGCGCCATATTTTTCATAAATGGGATTTAAGGCATCTATAATTAACCTAATAGCAACTTTATATTGATCTTGTTTTATTTTGCGCGCTTGTTCATATTGCTCGTTTGTCCATCCTTCTTTATAAGCAACCCCTATTTGATCTTCAACTGCTTGCATAAGATCCATTTGAATATCATCAATAGTCGGATATTTTACGCGCAACCCGCCAACAAGATTTTTTATATTTATAGAGTTCATATCTTCTTGACTAGGCAAAAAACCATTCTCTATTAAATTAATAAGCTTGATAGCTCTTTCGTTGGCTTTTATTCTCTCAACTGCCTCACTAAACAACGGTCTTTCAGGTGATAATTCTTTAGACTCAGAATTTATTATTGGTTTATAATTTTCCATCATTTTTTTTAAAGTTAAAAATTAATTATTATCGAGGTTCAACCTCGATAATATATAACCTCGATAATATATTTTCTATATTTTCTTTCACAGTTTTGAATTATTCTCTTATTCGCACGCTATGCCCGTCTTGGGAGAGAATTAAAAATGGTAAATTTAACTTATTATATTAGATTTTTATAAATACTTCGTACGGTTGTATTAACAACATCACATTATGCACTTTAAATTCTAATTTGTCAGTCTCATATTATATTTGATAAATCATTCACCAAATTTAAATTCCTT
>JARGGI010000001.1:0-119100 GCA_029210775.1 Patescibacteria group bacterium
AACTTACAATCTCCCGTAGATTATATGATTAATAATAACTTATTGTCCAGAATGTGTTGGACTAATACACTTTATTGACATAAACATAAATATGGATTATTATATCTCAAGTATATGTTAATTAATTAAAAGTCAAGATACTATGTTAAGAATTAGACTATCTCGAATGGGAAAGAAAAATAAAGCTCAATTTAGAGTAACTGTTGCTGATGCAAGAAGGTCTCCAACAGGAAAGTTTATTGAGATTTTAGGACATTATAATCCACATACAAAAGAAAAAGTCTTTAAAAACGATAGAATTGAATATTGGATTTCAAAAGGCGCAAAACCTTCTGCAACTATTCATAATTTTTTAGTTGATAGTGGAATTATAAAAGGAGATAAAGTTAAATCGTGGAGTCCTAAGAAGAAGGAACAAAGAGTAGAAGAAAAAAAAGCAACAGAAAATAAGGAAAAAGAAATTGAAAAGAAAGATGAGAAAGTAGTTGAAGCCGAAAAGAAAGAAGAAACTCCTGTAAAAACTGAAGACAAAGATGTGGATAAAAAAGAAGTATAAACTACATTGACAATAATATTCACTGTTATATAATAAAAAAGTAGTTACAAATCAAGGAGTTATATGTTAAACATACTATAGAAATTGGGTCGACAATTAAATGGAACTACATAAATATATAATAACTATCTAATAAGTTAACTAATTCCATACAATTTTGATTGTTTGGAAATAAAAAAGGAAAAAACAGTAATGGAAACCACAACAGATAAAGAATTCGTAGAATTCATAGTAAAATCAATTGTTGATCATCCAGATGATGTTCAGATTGAAAGATCAGTTGATGAAATGGGAGTTCTAATTTCTCTCAAAATTAATCAGGCTGATATGGGACAAGTAATTGGACGTCAAGGTTCCACAGCAAAATCTATTAGAACTCTTTTGAGAGTTATTGGAGCAAAGAATAATGCAAGAGTTAATTTTAAAATAATTGAACCAGAGGGATCAACAAGACCAAGAAAAAGTGAAGACACTAATGTAGAAGATGTAGTTAATGATCTTAAGCTATAATTTAATTTGTAGTTTACAATATTAAAAAACCGTGCTATTTTTTAAGTACCGCGGTTTTTTAAAATGTGTAAAAAATATGAATAAAATAGAAATTAGTAAAGCAAAATTAAGATTTAGATTCAATATTAAAATTAAAAAAATTATTTATTAAAGAATAAAATGAATTTGTCAATTACTGAAATTTAGAATGGACATATAGCAAAAGTGGACAAGAGTATTTTTTAGAGAGGATAAAATATAATAATGGCAAGGTTTTGGTTGTAGAAAAAAAGAATATTGTTATTGGGTATTTATGTGGTGGAATACAAGAACAAGAAGAAGATTTTTATAGGAAAGTTGGAGTTTATGCTGAATTGGAAAATAAGTTTATAGAAGAAAAGTTTAGGAACTTAAAAATAGGAAGTGAAATGATTAGATTATTTATTAAGTTGTTTAAGAAAAAAGGAGTTGATCATATTAACATGACCGCTTCTTTTCAAAATGAAAAAGCTTTAAAATTTTATTGTAAATGTGGATTTAACAATTATGATATTAAATTAGATTTAAAATTATAAGAAATTGTTATGCGATTTGATATTATCACCATTTTCCCGGAAATTTTTGATTCATATTTTAATGAAAGTATTTTGGCGCGGGCACAGAAGAAAGAATTAATTAAAATTAATGTTCATGATTTAAGAAAATATACAACTGACAGACATAAAACAATTGATGATAGTCCTTATGGTGGTGGAGTTGGAATGATTTTGAAAGTAGAACCAATATATAAGGCATTGTTAGATTTAAAAATTATTAATAAAGATGGCACGAAAAATCAAAGATTAAAAAAAACTAAAATTTTTTTAATGTCTGCTAAGGGGGAAATTTTTAATCAAAAAATTGCTAAAGATATATCTGATTTAAATAGAATTGTTTTGATTTGTGGCAGATACGAAGGCGTTGACGAAAGGGTTATAAAATATTTAGTAGATAGTGAAATCTCAATTGGAGAATACATTCTAACAGGAGGTGAGCTGCCTGCTATGATAATAGTTGATTCAGTTACAAGATTAATTGATGGAGTGTTGGGAAATAGTGAGTCGATAATTAATGAATCTTTTTCAAGTTATGGTTATTTAGAACATCCATATTATACTAGACCTGAAATATTTCAACCATCAAAAAATGCAAAATGGAAAGTTCCTAATGTATTATTAAGTGGAGATCATAAAAAAATTGAAGAATGGAGAATTAGAAATTCAAAAAATAATTTTAAGGAATAATAAAAAAAGACTCGAAAAAAATAGAGTCTTAATAAGTTTACTTAATAATTTTACTATTCTGCGCTTATATTTTTTAGTAAGCTTCTCCCAGTCATTTCTTCAGGTTGATTCACTTCTAAAATTTCTAAAACCGTAGGAGCTACATCATTTAGCATACCACCAATTTGTTTGTAAAAATTTATTTCTCTTTGTTCTTCTGATCTGTTTTTATTATTTATCATAATAAACGGAACTGGATTTGTTGAATGTTCTGTAATTTTTTCACCAGTTCTTACGTTGAACATTTCTTCAGCATTTCCATGGTCAGCTGTTATAAGTAATGTTGAATTAGTTTCTATCGTAGCTTTATATAATCTGCCCAAGCACTTATCTATAAATTCTATTGCGCTTATAGTTGCCTTAAGATTTGCCGTATGTCCAACCATATCAGCATTCGCATAATTTATTAATATAAAATTAAATCTATTGCTCATTATTTCTTTTATCACTTGATCAGTGAGTATGTCTGCACTCATCTCAGGAATTTCATCATATTGTGCAACCGAAGGTGATGGAACGAGCGTTCGAAATTCTCCTTCAAACGGCTCTTCTCTTCCGCCATTGAAAAAGTAGGTGACATGAGCATATTTTTCAGTTTCTGCAATTCTTAGTTGTTGCATTCCAGCTTCACTCAAGACTCTTCCGAGAGGATATTCAATATTTTCAGGTGGAAAAATTATATTGGCCTTTGAATCTTTCTCGTACTCTATCATTGTTGAGAAATTTAAATCAGAAAGTTTACCACCTCGATCAAAATCAGTAAAATCTTCATTGACAAAAGCTTGAGTAATTTGCCTTGCTCTATCTTCTCTAATGTTAAAATATACCACTGAATCTTTTTCTTTTATTAAATTGAAATTATTATTTTCATCTAAAATTAAGGTAGGTTTAATAAATTCATCCGTGATGTTGTTTGCGTAACTTTTTTCTAATGCTTTTATTGGGTCTGTTTCTTTTTTTCCAACAGCATTTACAAGGCAATAATAACACATTTTTGTTCTATCCCAGCTTTTATTTCTATCCATTGCATAATATCTTCCAGTTATACTTGTTATTTTTCCAGGCCAATTTTCTTCTTTTATATTTTTCAAAAGATCCCCAATAAACTTTATTCCTGATTCCGGACTAGTATCTCTTCCATCTGTAAAAACATGAATAAAAACGCGATTCTTTTGGATGTTATTTGTTTTTAGAAATTCTAATATTGCATATAAGTGGTCTATGTGACTGTGAACTCCTCCATCGCTTAATAGTCCCATTATATGAATATTAGATTTGTTTTTTTCTATGTGCTTGATTGAGCTTTTTAAAACTGTGTTTTTAAAAAAAGTTTTATCTTGAATTGAAAGTGATATTCTAGGTAGATTTTGATAAATTATTTTTCCTGCTCCTAATACCATATGCCCCACTTCTGAGTTTCCCATTTCTCCCCATGGTAATCCTGCTGCTATTCCAGAAGCTTGTAAAATTGTGTTTGGGTAATAACCAAGAAAATCATTCATATTCGGAGTGGAAGCATTTAATATCGCATTTCCGCCAACTTCTTCACTAACCCCCCAGCCATCTAAAATAGCAAGTATAACTTTATTCATTTTTCTTGTTAATTTCTTAATTGACAACATAAATTATATCATTTATTCTTATTTTAGACAATAAATAATATTGAATTTTTTATTTTATATTAATTAATGACATAAATATTATCTAAAGAAAAATTATTATTAATATTTAAGAGATAATTATAAAAGAGTGTTAAAATTGTGGGATGCCAATGATAAAAGAAGCTGATTTCGGATATGGCAACACAAAAAATATTTATTGTCAGCGTTGTTTTTCTGACAAAATTGAAGAAAACAAAATACATCCAGGAAAGCAAGAATATATTTCTAATGCTATTCTTAGTGTAGATGATTTAGATAATGATAATTTAAAAATTTAATATAATTAAAGTGAATATATATTTTGAATTGTTAAAAAAGTATTCTAATTCTGTGGAGGATTTTGAAATAATTGTGAATCACGGACTTGATATTCTTGGTGAAAGTTTAAAAATAATCCAGAGAAAAAAACTTTATAAAGAAGTAGATTTTGATTTAATTGTGTCTGGTTGTATTCTTCACGATATTGGTACTTTTAAATATTTAAAAAATTTTAATAAATTTCAAAAAAATTATATTGATCATGGCATAATAGGTGGAAAAATACTCAGAGAAGAAGGATTTAAAAAAGAAGCTTTGGTTGCAGAAAGACATATTGGTTCTGGCTTGTCTATGAACTATATTATAAAAAATAATATTCCTCTTCCCAAAAAAGATTTTTTGCCAATTTCTTTAGAGGAAAAAATTATTTGTTATGCCGATAAATTTTATAGTAAAAGTGGTAAAATTGATACTCTTGAGAGTATAAAAAAAGAGATGAAGGGATTTGGAAAAGAGCCTTTTGAAAGATTTTTAGAGCTTGAAAAAATGTTCGGATAGATTTATTTAAAAACCAGTACAATTGCACTAGTTTTTTATAACATAATTATAGATTTTTATTTAAAGACGGCGTTAAATTAAAAATCCGTCTTTTTTAATAAATTTTAATGCTTCAATTACTGAATATGATGCTCTCGTAATTCCCATGCTCCTCATGTCAGTATCTGTTCCAACAAGATATAGACCAGAAATTGGTGATTTGGGTGATGGGAATTTTATTCCGATTGTTACTGCTGCTTTTTCTGGTATTGTAACTTGTGAATGTTCAATTTCTATATCGTTTTTAATATTAGGAAACACCTTGAATATAGTTTGTTTTAAGTCTTCTATTTGTTTTTCTCTATCTTTTTTAAGGATAGTTGTAAACCCAACAAGTTGTTTGTTTTTCGGTGCCAAATTTGCGTCAAAATTTGATACTGGCATTGCCCAATAAGGAGTATCACTATTAAAATATATTTCTGTTCCATTATAATTTAATTCGGGAATCTTTTTTTTTAGACCAAGCCAAAGAGTAAGACTTTTTGTTTGCTTGATGTTTTGTAAATTATTTTTATACGGTGCTTCAAGGTTTGAAATTAAATCTGGGAGATCTTTTACAAAACCAGAATAGATTACGAGATTGCTGTGATATATATCTTTGTCAGTTTTTACTCCTTTAATTTGTTTGTTTTTAATTATAAAATTTAAAACTTTTTCACCCGTTTTGAAAGTCACTTTGTTTTCGGGTATTGAATCTATTGCACTTGAAGTAATGCTTTGAATTCCACCAAGAGGATAACCCTGTGAAGAATAATCATGTTTTAAGAGTTTGATAAGTTTTTTTATATATTGTTTTGAAGTGTCTTCGTTTTCATCAATATAACCTGAACCACCAAGTATTCTCCATGTCGGAGTTTCTTTCATTGATTTACCACTTAAAAAATATGAAAGAACATCGATAAATTTTATTGATTCATTTGAAAATTTATATTTTTTTATATAACTGTAAACATCTTTTTCTAAAACACTTTTATTTATAGATGAATTTATAATAGCATCTAAAACTGAAAGTGAATAATAAATTCTGTCTTTTTTTGAAAAAATGCTAAAACGAGAAAGCTGAGATAAAGTGAGGGGAATTTGTTGAAATTTGTTTTGATGGCGAACATAATATGTTTTTATTGGAACGAAACTCGGTGTCGAAGAAAAATAATTATCAATCAAATGTCTTAATGGTCCATTTTTAAGTCCTGTTATTGAGTGTGGTCCTGTGTCGAAGTGATATCCATCAATTTCATAAGTTCTACAGTTTCCGCCAATATTTTTATCTTTTTCAATTACTAATAGTTTCTTATTGTTTTTGGATAAGATCAGTGCTGAAAGGATTCCACTTATTCCCGCTCCAACTATGATGGCATCATAATTATTTTTGTTTTCTAACATTATATTTGAATTCTATGTTTATGAATTAAAATAATTTTAAATTTTGTATAAAACATTAAAATCTTATAAATATTTTTAAAATCCTTATCTGATTGATATGTAATTAGCTTCTGAATATAATATAGCATAATAATAATATTTCAAAAAATATTAGAACTTTCATTGACTAAATGGTAATAATACATATATAATTAAAATACTTTATAAATTTATTATATAAACTACATTATGCAAGAAATAGCTATTAGAAAACTTTATTTAATCGTTTTTTTAACTGGTGCGATTGTAATGATATTAGAATTAATAGGATCTCGTATTTTAGCTCCAAAACTCGGAACCTCAATTTTCATCTGGACAAGCTTAATTGGTATAATTTTAGGAGCAATGAGCTTGGGTTATTATATAGGAGGGAAGCTTGCTGATAGAAGTCCGAATTTAAAAACTTTTTCTACTTTAATCTTTATTGCTGGGTTATTTACATTCTTTATTATTATTATAAAAGATGTTATTTTAGAAACCAGTCTTTTATTTGGAATGAAAGTTGGTGCTATTTTTGCAACTTCAATTTTATTTATTATACCGGGGATTCTTCTTGGTTCTATTTCTCCGTATGCTGTTAGGTTGGCTATGAAAAAAGTCGAAAATTCGGGAAATACTGTTGGAAATTTATATGCTGTGTCTACCTTTGGTAGTATATTTGGTACTTTTTTAGCAGGTTTCTATTTAATTCCAAATTTTGGAAGTACAAATATTTTATATGGTTTATCTTTTATTTTGATGTTGCTATCTCTTTTTGTTTATAGAAATAAAAAAAGAATAATTCAGACATCGTTTGGGCTATTTTTTTTATTTGGTTTTAGCTTGATTTCTTTTGGTATGGTTGAAAATAATTATATTATAGATAAAGATAGTGAATATAATCATATTCAAGTTTATGATATGGAAAATAATAAAGGAGAAGGTATACGAATTATGGCTGTTGAAAATTTTGCAGATTCAGGAATGTTTTTAGATTCAGATGAATTGGTATTTGAATATTCAAAATATTATCAGTTAGATAATTATTTTGCAAAAAATGAAATTAAAAAAGTTGTAATGTTTGGAGGTGCTGCTTATTCTGTGCCAAAAAACTTTTTAAAAAAAAATAAAACAGCCACAATTGATGTAGTTGAAATTGATCCTGAAACTACAAAGATTGCTGAAAAATACTTTCGTCTTGATGTTAAGAACGAAAGACTTAATATATTTCATCAAGATGCAAGGATGTTTTTAAATGAAAGTCAAAGAAATGGTCAAAAATATGATGCTGTTTATGGTGATGCTTTTAGTTCTCAATGTAGTTTGCCTTTTCATTTAACAACAAAAGAGGCTATAAAAAATATTTATGATATTTTAGATAATGATGGAATTTATATTGTTAACATTATCTCTTCATTTTCTGGGGTAAAATCAGAATTTTTTAGATCTGAGTATAAAACAATTAAAGAAAAGTTTAAAAATGTGTTTGTTTTTCCTTTACAATCTAAACAAGAAAATGAATTTAAAATTACTCAAAACATAATTATAGTGGCTACTAAAAGTGATGTTGATATTGAAAATATGATAAAAATAAATAAAGACGGGGAAATCACAAAATTGTTTGAAAAATTATGGAGAGGTGAAATTCAAATTGATGATGTGAATATATTGACTGATGATTTTGCTCCTGTTAATTATTTTGCTTTAAAGAGTTGTGATTATTAATCAAATATAATTAATTTATCAGATATTATATATGCTAAGATCCTAAAAAATTAATTATTATAATAAAGTATCAATAAATACACTGGACAATTTATAAAAAATATAATAGAATTAAAAATACAAAACAAGAGGACAAAACAAGAGGAGGTGTTTTAATATTTCGAGCTAATAAAAGAACAAGGATAAAAGCTTTTCTATTACTAATGGTAATGACACAAGTCAAAGTTAAAATAGAAAAAATATTCAAAAAATATTTTGAAAATTAATTTAAATAAACAATAAAGCATAAATTGGAAGAGATTAATATTTCTTCCATAATTTTTTATATAATCATATCATGCAAAATATAGATAAAAAAAATGAGCTTTTAGCGCCAGCTGGAAGTTTTGAAAAATTAGTCTGTGCGATTGAATTTGGAGCAGATGCAGTTTATGCGGGACTCCCTGATTTTTCTTTGCGCGCTAGAATAAACAAGTTTAACGAAATGCAGATTATTGAAGCAATTGAATATGTTCATAGCAAAGATAAAAAGATTTATATTACCACAAATATTTTTGCACATAATCGACATTTAGATATACTGAATAAACATTTAAAAATTTTTAAGAATAATTTACCCGATGCTTTTGTTGCTTCTGATATTGGCGTAATTGAAATTATTAGAAAAATTTTACCAAAAGCTGATATTCATCTTTCAACTCAAGCAAATACTACGAATTGGCAAAGTGCAAAATTTTGGTATGAACAGGGCGTGAAAAGAATTGTTTTGGCAAGAGAGTTAAATCTTGAGGAAATTAAAGAGATTCACGAGAAAGTCCCAAAATTGGAATTGGAATATTTTGTGCATGGAGCAATGTGTATGGCGTATTCCGGCAGGTGTCTTTTAAGTTCTTGGCAGGTTGGTCGAAGTTCAAACTTGGGAGATTGCGCGCAAAATTGTAGGTGGCAATATTCTCTCATTGAAAAAGAGAGACCTGGAGATGAAATTCCGATTGAGCAAGATCAGCATGGATCATATTTATTAAATTCTAAAGACCTATGTCTTATTGAATATCTTGATGAACTCAAAAACGCCGGTATAACCTCATTTAAAATTGAAGGTAGGGCAAAAAGCGTTTATTATTTAGCGCAAGTCGTCAAAATTTATAAAACGGCTTTAAAAATAAAAGCGGGCGACAAGAATAAAAAAATTAAAATAAAAAAATTAAAAAGCGATTTGAATAAACTTGTTAATAGAACTTTTACAGCTGGCTTTTTGTTTGGTGAATGTAAATTCAAAGGACAGGAATCAAAGTTTTCTCACACCAAAGAAAAATATGAATTCGTGGGAGAAGTTTTAAAAAATGATAATGATAAAAATTTAATAAAAATTAGAGTTCATAATGCTTTATTTGTTGACGAAAAAGTTGAATTCATTCAGCCAAAAGGGGATAATTTATTTTGCAAAATTAAAAATATTTATGATGACAAGACTTTGGCAAAACTAAAATCCGCTCACGGCGGACAAAATCGAATGGTTTATATTGAGATTAGTAAGGTGCCGGAAGTTTTCAGTGTGATGAGGAAGAAATTATATTTTTAATATTGTAAAAACCTGTTTTTGTCGTTAAAGTCTTTACTTTTTACTTACTTTCTGATAATATGTCGTATAATTAATAAAAAATATATTTATGTCAAAAGAGGAAGTTGTATTGAGATTTGATGAAGTCTCATTTGAATATTTACATAAAAAGCCCATTTATAATGAGGCCAGTTTTTCTGTAAGGGACGGGTCGAAAATAACATTAATGGGTCAAAATGGTGCTGGCAAAAGCACTATGTTTGATTTAATAGTTGGAAAGTTAAAACCATCAAAAGGAAAAATTTCAATTACTAGTGGGGTTAAAATTGGGATTGCCAAACAAGTCATTAGAAAAGAAGATCTAAATCTTACTGTTCAAAAATATTTTGAAAAAGGATATGACGAAGTTCCTCATAATGCTCCAGGTGAAATGAAAAAAGTGCTTGAAGTGGTAAATCTTAACGTTCCAATTGATAGAGCTGTAGAAGATCTCTCTGGTGGACAGCAAGCTAGATTACTTTTGGCATTTGCTTTAATTCAAAAACCAGATATTCTTTTATTAGATGAGCCAACAAACAATTTGGACGAAGATGGAATTGCTCATTTGATTAATTTTCTAATGATGTATGAAAAAACTGTGATTGTTATTTCTCATGATGCTGATTTCTTGAATTGTTTTACTGACGGAGTAATATATCTTGATGTATTCACTCATAAAACTGAACAATATGTAGGTGATTATTATACTGTAACAACAGAAATTGAGAATCGAATTGAAAGAGAAAAAAAGAAAAATGCTCAGTTAGAAAAAAATATTCAGGATCGAAAAGAAAAGGTGAATTTTTTTGCTCACAAAGGAGGAAAAATGAGAAAGCTTGCCAAAAAAATGAAGGCTGAAATTGAAGAAGATGTAGAAAATAAAATTAATGTCAGAAGAGAAGATAAGACTATTAGAAAGTTTCAGATTCCTTTTCAGGATATCGCTGGGAAGATTGTTGAGGTTAATTCTGTGAAGGCTTTAATTGATGACAAAGAAGTGACAATTGAAAAGGAATTTATTCTTAGAAAAGGAATTCATATGTTAGTAAGTGGTCCGAATGGAGTTGGCAAAAGTACTTTTTTGAAAAACTTAATTTCAGGTAATTCGTCTGATCACAAGATTTTAGAGGAAGTTCGTGTTGGTTATTATAGTCAGGATTTTTCATCTTTGAATTATAATCAAACTGTAATGGAATCACTTTCTGAAGCGATGATCGGTGAAAATGATATTCAACAAATGAGGTCAATTGCAGCTGGTTTTTTAATTACTGGCGAACTTATGACTCATAATGTTTCTGATTTGTCAGAAGGGCAAAAAGGGCTTTTGAGTTTTGCTCGTTTAATTATGACGAAACCAGGTCTTTTAATTCTTGATGAACCGACAAATCATATCAACTTTCGTCATATACCGATTATTGCAAAAGCACTTGATGAATATGAAGGAACGATGATTATTGTCAGTCATATGGAAGAATTTGTAGAGCAGATTAGAATCGATGAGGTTTTGGATATGGGCAGTTTATAAATATATAATTTAATAATTTCATTTTTTTAATATTATTATATTATTATATTATTATAATTTGACATAATGTAAGCGCAATGGGTTGACATAATTTTATTCTATGCTATACTGCTATTGTATTAAGGATGTGATTGATTACCTGCCAGATGAAATGGACAGGTTTTTTTAGACTTAATATCAATTAATAAATAAAATAATAAAATGGAACATAAACAATTTGTGTTGGCGATAAATCAAATTTGTGAAGAAAAAGGAATATCAAAAGAAACAGCAATTGAAATTGTTGAGGCTTCTTTAGCTTCGGCATATAAAAAAGAATATGGAAAAAAAGGACAGCTAATAAAAGTTGATTTCGATGAAATTTCAGGAGATATGAAAGTTTTTCAAATTAAAATTGTTGCAGATGAAGATGATGAAATTGAAGAAAGTGATGAAATTATTACCGAAGGAAGTTCTATTGAAGATGAACAGTCAATAAAAAAATTTAATATAGAAAAAAACATAACAATTGAAGAGGCAAAAAAATATGCAAAAGATCCGAAGATTGATGATGAAATTGAGATTCCACTTCCGTCAAAAAGTGACTTTGGAAGGATTGCTGCACAAACAGCTAAGCAAGTTATGATTCAAAAAATACGAGAAGCTGAAAAAGACGCAATATTTAATGAATTTAAGGATAAAGAAGGAGAAGTTGTTAATGGTGTTGTCCAAAGAGTTGAAGGAAGAAATGTATTTATAGATATTGGAAAGGCAGTTGGAATTTTACATCCAGCAGAACAAATTGCTGGAGAAAGATATAAAATTGGACAAAGATTAAAAGTCTATATTATAAAATTAGATAAAGAAATAAAAGAAGCGAGTTTAGTGTTGTCGAGGATTAACCCTGGAATTGTTAAAAAATTATTTGAATTAGAAGTGCCAGAAATTTATGCAAAAACAGTAGAAATTAAATCAATTGCCAGAGAAGGAGGATCACGAACAAAAGTTGCTGTTTTTTCTAATGAAGAAGGAATTGACCCAGTAGGATCTTGTGTTGGACAAAGAGGATCAAGAATTCAAACTATTATAAATGAACTAAATGGAGAAAAAATTGATATAATTGAATGGAACAAAGAACCTGACAAATATATTCAGCATGCTTTATCTCCAGCGAAAATATCTCATATTGATATAGATAATGAAAAAATATCCGCAATAGCTTATGTTGAAGAGGATCAACTTTCATTGGCAATCGGAAAGCAAGGGCAAAATGTTCGGCTTGCTGCAAAATTAACTGGTTGGAAAATTGATATTTTTGAAGAAAAGAAAAAAGAAATAGTTGAAGAAAGCAAAACGAAAAAAGACGAAGAAAAGGATTCTAAGGAAGAGGATAAAATGACAGAAAAAAAGAAAAGTTCTAAGAAAAAAAGTGAAGTCAAGAAAGACTTAAAAGCAAAAAAGGTTGAGAAAAAAGAAATCAAAAAAAATGAAGAGAAAAAAGAGAAAAAGTAATTAAAATTATAAATTTGTAATTTATCAAGAATGAAAAACAAAATTATTTCTATTGGACATAAAAATCCAGATACAGATTCTGCTCTTTCATCAATTCTTGTTTCAAGATTTTCAAAGAAAATTTTTGGCTATGAAATTGAAGCGGTGATGGCAGATGAAATAAACAATGAAACGAAATTTATTTTAAATCTGCTTAAAATAAAAAAACCACGAGTTTTAAAGAAGATAAAAAATGAAAAAGTGGTTATAGTTGACACGAACGAGCCAAAGCAAATTATTGACGGATTGACGGAAGATAATTTATTAGCCATTGTTGATCATCATAATTTAGGCGGTTTAAAATCTTCCAAGCCGATTTATACTCGCATTGAAGCAGTTGGATGCACTGGATCAATAATCTATAAAATCTTACAAGAAGCTAATATCAAAATTGATAAAGCTTCCGCAATCCTGATAATCGTTTGTATTCTTTCTGATACGCTTAATTTCAATTCTCCAACGAGCACGGCTGAAGATAAAAAAATATTAAAAGAACTAAATAAAATTGCAAACATAGATATTAAAAAATTTGTTAATGATTTATTTGCGGCCAAATCAAGCTTGCAAGGGATTTTTGTAAAAGATATAATTAGCAAAGATTATAAGCAGTTTGAGATGGGGAAATATAAAGTTGGCATTGGAGTTTGGGAGACGACAAATCCGGAAACTGTAAATATTCAGAAGAATAAAATTATTAAAGCATTGTCAGAAAAAAAGAAAAAAGAAAAAATGGATTATATGTTTTTCGCGGTGGTGGATATTTTAAAAAATAATTCTTATTTATATATTATTGGAGACGAGGAAGAAAAATTAGCAAAAAATGTTTTTGGTGTGTCTAAAGATAATATTCTATTTGCTAAAGGAATAGTGTCTCGAAAAAAACAGCTTGTACCGCCGTTGATAAATAAGCTGGGTGGATAATAACTGTTATTGCAAGGAATCCGAGCGAGCGTATCGAACGAGAAGCTACAAAACAATCTCGTGATTAAATTATTCGCGCTTAGTTGTAGGATAGCTTTGTCGCTTTGTGGAACTCCTTGCAATGACAATCTATAATTAATTTAAACAACAATTAATGAAAAATACAATTAAAGATTTACCTAAATCACAAAAAGAAATAAGCGTAGAAATTTCAATAGAAGAATTGGAAAAATATAAAGACAAGGCACTAAACAAACTATCTAAAAATGTGAAAGTTGATGGATTTAGACAAGGAAAAGTTCCGAAAGATGTGGCAAAAAAAGAAATTGGAGATCTTGCAATTTTTGAAGAGGCGACACATGAGGCGATTGAAAAATCATATTTAGAAATAATTAAAGAAAATAAGCTTGAACCTATAGGACAGCCAAAAGCTGAAATTACAAAGTCGGCGCCTGGTAATCCTCTTGAGTATAAAATTGTAATAACTAATATGCCAGAAATGAATCTTAGTGATTATCAAAAAATTTCTGGAAAAATTGAAATAAAAAAAATTGATGACGATAGAATTCAGAAAGAATTAGAAACAATTCAAAAAAAGAAAGCAAGCTATATTACAAAAGACCAATCTGCAAAAAAAGGAGATCGAGTTGAAATTGATTTTGAAACAAGAGTTGATGGCGTGAAAATTGAAGGTGGAGAAAGCAAAAATCATCCTTTGATTATCGGTCAAGGAATGTTTATACCTGGGTTTGAAGATAATCTCGAAGGAATGAAAAAAAATGATGTCAAGAAATTTAATCTTATTTTTCCTGAAGAATATCAAAAAAAGGAACTTGCTGGAAAAAATGCGGATTTTAAGGTTGTTGTTAATCTTGTTCAAAAAGTAAATCTCCCTGAAATTAATAATGAGTTCGCAAAGAGTTTAGGAAAATTTGAAAATCTTCAAAGTTTAAAAAAAAGCATAAAAGAAGGACTTGAGCTTGAAGAAGAAAGTAAGGCCAAAGAAGAATTTAGAATAAAATTAATTGATCAAGTATCTGAAAAATCCATAGTTGAAATCCCAGATATATTAATTAATTCTGAGGTTGAAAATATGATGAATGAATTCAAAAACAATGTTATGCACTCAGGCGTTAAATTTGAAGATTATTTACAAAGCGTAAATACGAATGAGGAAAAATTAAAAGGAGAATGGAGAGGATTGGCAGAAAAAAGAGTAAAAACAGGTCTTTGTATGAAAGAGATTGCATTAAAAGAAAAAATTAAAATTAGTGATGAAGAAATTGACCAAAGGGTTAATGATACTTTAAAACACTATCCAAACGAAGAAGAAGTCAGAAAAAACATTGATATTGAAAAATTCAAAAACCATGTTGGCAGCATTATGATGAACGAAAAAGTTTTTGATGTTTTGGAAAATATTGCGATGGAGAATGGGAAATAAATTTCTTTGAAATTGCGAAGAGCTTTGCAGGGCGACATGGCAATCGTAGAATTTAATTCATTGCGTATAGTTGCAGGATTGTTTTAGTCTTTGCGACTCTCTCGCAATGACAGTATGTTTAATATTTAATTTAAAACACAATGAACCTAATACCAACCGTGATTGAAAAATCATCAGATGGCGAGAGAGCCTATGATATTTATTCAAGACTTTTAAAAGATCGGATTATTTTTCTTGGTGGTCCAATTAATGATGCAGTAGCCAATACGGTTATTGCACAGCTTTTATTTTTGGAAAAACAGGACGAGAAATCTGATATTATGATTTATATAAACTCGCCAGGCGGAGTTGTGACTTCGGCTTTGGCAGTTTATGACACAATGAACTATGTGAAATGTGATGTTTCTACGGTCTGCATCGGAATGGCAGCTTCTGCTGCGTCGCTTCTTCTTTCGTCGGGTGCGAAGAAAAAAAGGCTGGCCTTACCAAATGCTGAAATAATGATTCATCAGGTTATGGGTGGTGCTGAAGGTCAAGCAAGTGACATTGAAATTTCAGCTCGACATATTTTGAAAATCAAAGAGAGATTAAATAAAATTATTGCAAAAAACACAAACCAATCACTTGATAAAATTGAAAAAGATTCTGATCGTGACTTCTATATGAACGTAGAAGAGGCGAAAAAATATGGAATTATTGATAAGATTGTGAAGTAGAATTTAAAAAATAAAAGCTGTCACTGTGAACTTTATTCAGAATCTTCAATTTGATATGCTATTTAAATTATAGATCACGAGCTGTTTTGACTATATTGAAAATGAAATAAGCATAATGTAACATCAAATAATATGTAATATGAAAACTAATAAAACATATTATGTTTATTATGACAAATGTTAGTGATGCTGTTTTATATATTGAAGTGACTAATGATTTATAAAGAAGAATTTATGAACATAAAAATAAATTGGTCAAAGGTTTTTTGAAAAATATAATCTTTGAAAATTGATTTATTATGAAACGATAAATGACGTCAAGTCGGAAGTTGCCAGAGAAAAACAATTAAAAAATTAGTATCGTGAATGGAAGGTGAATTTAATTGTGGCTGATAATCCTGGTTTTGCTTATTTGAATATAAATTAGAAGTATAATAACAAAGATCCTGAAACAAGTTCAGGATGACAAATTAAGGAAATCTTAAGTTTTGTCAAAATGTAAGTATGTTTATGTTTTTATATAAATCCCTATTTGACATAAAAATCCTTTTAGTATATTATAAAAATATAGTTAATATTAATAATAAAACTTACAAAAATTGAATACTGATTTTTAAGTACTTTGTTAAGTTTTTAAAAGGCTTGACAGTGGTTTTGTTTGTGCTATTATTATCCAGTCAGTCAATTCTTCGACAGTCTCACAATGACATCTTATTAAAATAATCACATGTCATAGTGAGTCTGTCGAATTTATGTCAGACAATATAAAGTTCATTAACAAATGAATATAGTAAATCACAATCACAAATTATAAACTTTGTGCAGTTGTCCTGCGAGTCTATAAACTTATCCGGTTATAGACATTTCCAAGATTTGAACTTTCGTGAAATTTCATAAATCAAGTTTTTTAAACTTAATTTAAAATTTCACTTTAAAATATCTTGTAATAATTAATTTTATTTATTAAAATTAATTATTCAATTTTGAGAGTTTGATCCTGGCTCAGGATGAACGCTAGCGGCGTGGATAAGGCATGCAAGTCGAACGCTCCAGCTTGCTGGAGAGTGGCAGACGGGTGAGTAATACATTGGAATCTACCTTGAAGTCTGGAATAACATCGAGAAATTGATGCTAATACTAGATAGTCCCGAAAGGGTAAAGATTTATCGCTTCAAGACGAGCCAATGCACTATCAGCTTGTTGGTGAGGTAAAAGCTCACCAAGGCTATGACGGTTAGGAGGCCCGAGAGGGTGTTCTCCCACATTGGCACTGAGACACTGGCCAAACTCCTACGGGAGGCTGCAGTCGAGAATCTTCGTCAATGCGCGAAAGCGTGAACGAGCGACGCCGCGTGAGCGATGAAGCCCTTCGGGGTGTAAAGCTCTTTTATTAGGGAAAAATTTTGATATTACCTAACGAATAAGAGGTTGCTAACTCTGTGCCAGCAGCAGCGGTAATACAGAGACCTCAAGCGTTATCCGGATTTATTGGGCGTAAAGCGTCTGTAGGCGGAATAAATAGTCAGATGTTAAATTTCAGGGCTTAACTTTGAAACCGCATCTGAAACGTTTATTCTAGAGAATGGTAGAGGCAAGTGGAACTTACGGTGTAGCAGTAAAATGCGTTGATATCATAAGGAACACCAAAGGCGAAGGCATCTTGCTGGGCCATTTCTGACGCTGAGAGACGAAAGCGTGGGTAGCGAATGGGATTAGATACCCCAGTAGTCCACGCCGTAAACGATGGATATTAGACATTAGGAGTGTCGACCCTTTTAGTGTCGAAGCTAACGCATTAAATATCCCGCCTGGGAAGTACGGCCGCAAGGCTAAAACTCAAAGGAATAGACGGGGACCTGCACAAGCGGTGGAGCATGTGGTTTAATTCGATGATAAACGAGGAACCTTACCAAGGCTTGAAATCTCTAGAATCCCCGAGAAACCGGGGAGTGCCGCAAGGAACTAGATGACAGGTGCTGCATGGTTGCCGTCAGCTCGTGCCGTGAGGTGTTCGGTTAAGTCCAGTAACGAGCGCAACCCCTTTCAGATGTTAAATTTTTCATCTGAGACTGCCCGGGTTAACCGGGAGGAAGGTGGGGACGACGTCAAATCAGCATGGCCCTTGACGCCTTGGGCTACACACATGCTACAATGGAGAGTTACAATGGGTCGCCAAGCCGAAAGGCGGAGCTAATCCCATCAAAGCTCTTCTCAGTTCGGATTGAGGGCTGCAACTCGCCCTCATGAAGCCGGAATCGCTAGTAATCGTGAATCAGCTATGTCACGGTGAATACGTTCTCAGGTCTTGTACTCACCGCCCGTCACACCAATAGAGTCGGTAATGCCCGAAGTTCCTCTCTTAGAGGGGACCCACGGCAGGATCGATAATAAGGGTGAAGTCGTAACAAGGCATCCGTAGCGGAAGCTGTGGATGGATCACCTCCTTTCTAGGGAGTAAAGGTGTAGGATATAATTTTATATCCCTACCGTACGGACACAAAATTTTGTGTCCCTACCCAGATCGACTCCCGATTCGTCGGGAATTACGATAGCTGTTGGTAATACAGGTTTATTTGTTGAAAAATAGATAAAAACAAAATTGCCTTCAGGACAATTGCACAAAGTTTGTAAGAAAACAAAGGTCGCATCTATACAATAAGTATTGCATATGATGCGATTTTTGTTATAATGGAAATATCATATTTACGTTTTATAATATAAAAATTCTTACATTTAGATATAAATTTTATTTAATACATAAAATATTTATATGATAATATGAGTCTTGGGCGTGTAGCTCAGCTGGTTAGAGCGTTTCTCTGATAAGGAAAAGGTCCCTGGTTCGAGTCCAGGCACGCCCACTTAATTAAAATGTAATATATAACAGATTACTTGCAATAAGATTTTATAAATGTTATAAGTATAAATGTTGATTTAAATTTATATGGGCCCGTAGCTCAGCTGGCTAGAGCACTTGCCTTGCACGCAGGGGGTCGCAGGTTCGAATCCTGTCGGGTCCACCCATTATTAATATTTTTATAAACTCGTGAATTATCACGAGTTTTATATTGTATAATTTAACAATATAATAATTGTTTTTTTAAGATTAATAAATATTTGTTGTATTAAAAAATTTATGTTATAATAAATATACTTTCGTTTCATACTTATTGAAAGTTTTTGAATTGGCATATATAAAAAAATAAAAATAAATTTAAATAAAAATAAAATAACAAGAAAGGGGGTGACGTAAATGCAATATCATTTATTTACAGATTACTATTTTATGATGTTAGGTTTGATGGGAGATTTTTATAAATCATTATTGCCTGAAGGTGTAATTAAAGCAATATTTATTTTTATAGTTGGTTTAATTTTTGCAATTGAGTTTAGTAAATTTGCGAAAAAACTCGCTATAAAAGCTGGGATAGATAAGACTTTGGAAAAAATGGGAGTAAAGAATTTATTTAAGAAAGCTGGAATTAAATTTTCAATAGCCGATGCAATTGGTTGGTTGGTAAAATGGTTTATTTTACTTTTTGCTTTAATGTCCTCAGTTGATGCTTTAAATTTGCCTCAAGTTTCGCAATTCTTAAGTGTAATCTTAGGATATATACCAAGCTTATTTGGTGCGCTTATTATTTTGACTGTCGGTCTTATCGTTTCTCAATTAGTCTATGAAGCTGTTGAGGGTGGATCAAAGGCAACAGGAATTAGAATGTATCACATCGCAGCAATTGCCTTTAAGTGGGTAATCGTTGTTGTCACATTATTGGTAGTTCTTGAGCAAATTGAAATCAAAACTGAAATCCTAAAAATTTTTGCAGGCGGTCTTTCTCTGATGATCGCTATCGCTGGTGGATTAGCATTTGGTTTGGGTGGACAATATCATGCTAAAGAATTGTTAGATGAGTTAAAAAGTAAGATAAGAAAATAAAGAATAAGTTATTATCCAAATATTTGTGTGAGAAACAGAACAAAGGCAAATCCGCATTTCGCGTTTGCCTTTGTTTCGTTGTTGATAAAAATGCGTTTTTATAACAGATATAATTATGTTGGTTTTGTATTAATAAATACTTTGAATTATGAAATGTCTTTCTGAGCGAAATAAAGAATCACAAAATTACGCATACAGAACTTAATGAAAGGATTATTATGTCACTTTAATTCTTGAAGTAATAATAGTATTTTGTATTTTGTAATTCAAAATAAATATGACAAAAAACTAATCAAGAAGTGTCAACCATTTAGGATTAAACAAATTAATCCCTTAAATAAAATCCCAACATCAGGAAATACAAATAACAATTTACAGAGTTGGGAAAAAATAATTTAAAACAATAAACTTAAAAGTTTAAATTAAAAAACTATGATTAGAAATATTATAAATCTAATTTCTGGTTATTTTTTTGTTTTAGAGCTGTCAGTGTATCGCTTTAAATTATTGTTATCTTAGGTATTATTTACCTAAAATAGCGTTTATTATTATGCTTTTTACGAAGCTCTTGACAGTATTATTAATTGTGCTATTCTTATAAAGTGTTAAAAAGATAGAAAAATTATATAATTCATAAATAAAATTATGAAAAAGAAATTAAATACAGTTAAAAAAAGAAGCGGATAGTTTTGTAAATATGTAACGACTTTGAAACCGCCTCTTAAAAAAGGCATTTTTATTTTTTCTAATAATTTAAAATTATTTTCTAAAAAATTTAGTAAATATTTCTAGATTATTATAATCTAGTTGATCATTGAAAACTGAATAAAGTGATTAAATATATAGGTAAATTACATCAATTTTATTTGCAATTATCAATTGCTAGTTAATCTTACATTAAATAAATACATAAGAGCGTATGGTGGATGCCTAGACATAAAAAGACGATGAAGGACGTGGCATGACTGCGAAAAGCCTCGGGGACCTGTCAAGCAAGGTTTGATCCGGGGACATCCGAATGGGGAAACCCACACTGATTAATCTCAGTGTATCCATATCTGAATACATAGGATATGTGAAGAAGACCAGGCGAAGTGAAACATCTCAGTAGCCTGAGGAAAAGAAAGAAATAAGCACATGCTGATTATTTCGCTATTAGCTTTTGTTATTAGCGAGACATTAGTGTGTCTCTATTCCCTAAGTAGTGGCGAGCGAACGGGGAGGAGCCCAAACCTATTACCTTTTGGTAATAGGGGTTGTAAGGTAACAATGTGACTTTAGTCAGGGAGTTTAAAAATATGCATCTTAGTTAGTTAAATAAGCTGGAAAGCTTGACCAAAGAGGGTGATAGTCCCGTAAACGAAAACTGTTGCAAACTTCTTATTGTTATCCTTGAGTACCATAGGACCAGTGAAATCTTATGGGAAACCGGCAGTCCTACTAAAAATGGTCTGTTAGATATTTGGTTTACTGAATATCTAACAGTTCATCTGCCAAGGCTAAATACTTTTTATGATCGATAGTGAACAAGTACCGTGAGGGAAAGGTGAAAAGCATCCCGATGAGGGAGATGAAATAGTATCTGAAACCATACGCTTACAAGGAGTAGGAGTCCGCTTTTAAGTGGATGACTGCGTGCTTTTTGTAGAACGAGCCAACGAGTTTGTTTATGTTGCGTTAAGTTAAGCTCGATAGAGCGAAGCTAAAGTGAAAGCGAGGGTTAATAGCCCGTTAGTAGCATATACAATACACGAAACCGGGTGAGCTAGCCATGGCCAGGGTGAAGCTGTGAGAATATCGCAGTGGAGGCCCGAACCCACCAGCCGTGCAATACTGGGGGATGAGCTGTGGTTAGGGGTGAAATTCCAATCGAACTCGGTGATAGCTTGTTTTTCCCGAAATAGCTATTGGGCTAGCGCTACATTTACCTGCTAGAGGTAGAGCTCTGAATGGAGCAGAGGGGGCAACCTACTCTCTCCAAATAAACTTCGAATTCTAGTCAGTCAATTGTGTAGTAGTCAGAACTCCGGCGCTAAGGTCGGAGCTCAAAAGGGAAACAGCCCAGATCGTAGTCTAAGGTCCCTAAATTTAAGTTAAGTGGGAAAGGAAGTGATCTTTCTAAGACAGGTAGGAGGTTGGCTCAGAGGTAGCCATCCTTTAAAGAGTGTGTAACAACTCACTTCTCGATACGAGAGATTGCGCCGAAAATATAACGGGGCTAAAACTTAATACCGAAGACACGGGTGTCATTTATAGCTTGCTATAAATGACGCGGTAGGGAAACGTTCTATACGCGCTGAAGCTGTATCCGTGAGGAACAGTGGAGTGTATAGAAGTGAGAATGTTGGCATGAGTAATAAAAAATTATGTGAGATTCATAATCACCGAAAATCCAAGGTTTCCTGGGCAATGGATGTCATCCCAGGGTTAGTCGATCCTAAGGCGAGGCCGAAAGGCGTAGTCGATGGGCAGCTGGTTAATATTCCAGCACTACTTTTATCTTAAAAGTATGGAGTGACGAAATATGATAGTCTGAGCGCATTATTGGATTTGCGTCAATTATTGTTAGTCTTGTTTTCCAGGCAAATCCGGAAAACTTTAAGGGCGAGAATTGTTGAGACTCCTTCCTTCGGGCGGGATAATTCAGACAAGTCAAGTTTCCAAGAAAAGCTTCTATCATTGATAAAAGTATTCGTACCAAAACCAACACAGGTGGATAGGTCGAGTAGACCAAGGTGAACGGGAGAACCCTTGTTAAGGAATTCGGCAAAACAGCGGCCGTAACTTCGGGATAAGGCCTCCCAATATTGGAACTTCGGTTTTAATATTGGGTACAACAAAAGACTCCGAGCGACTGTTTATCAAAAACACAGGTCTCTGCTAACTCGCAAGAGGAGGTATAGGGGCTGACGCCTGTCCAGTGCCAGAACGTTAAGATTCGTGGTGAGAGCTTCGAATTTAAGCGCTGGTGAACGACAGCAATAACTATAATTGTTCTAAGGTAGCGAAATTCCTTGTCATCTAATTAGTGACGTGCATGAAAGGCGTAACGACTTGGAGACTGTCTCAACAAGGGACCCGGTGAAATTGCAATAGCGGTAAAGATGCCGTTTACCTGCAGCAAGACGAAAAGACCCCATGAAGCTTTACTATAGCTTGGTATTGGGTTATGTACTTAGATGTTCAGTATAGGTGGGAGGCTTTGATACTTTGACGCCAGTCAAAGTAGAGCCGAAATATGAGATACCACTCTTTTAAGTTTGTAATTCTAACCTTTGACCGTAATCCGGTCAGGGGACAGTGCCTGGTGGGTAGTTTAACTGGGGCGGTTGCCTCCTAAATTGCATCGGAGGCGTTTATAAGGTTGGCTAGACCCGGATGGAAATCGGGTTGATAGTGCAAAGGCATAAGCCAGCTTTACTGCGAGACTGATGGGTCAAGCAGTTGCGAAAGCAGAACTTAGTGATCCGACTTTTGGTTGTAGTACCGAAGAAGCTCAACAGATAAAAGCTACTCTGGGGATAACAGGCTAGTTTCGCCCAAGCGTTCATAGCGACGGCGAAGTTCGGCACCTCGATGTCGGCTCATCACATCCTGGGGGTGAAGAAGCTCCCAAGGGTTCGGCTGTTCGCCGATTAAAGTGGTACGCGAGCTGGGTTCAAACCGTCGTGAGACAGGTTGGCCTCCTATCTGCTGCAGGCGTGGATACTTGAGAAGAGTTTCCTCTAGTACGAGAGGACCGAGGAGAACAGACCTCTGGTGTACCAGTTGTTCCGCCAGGAGCATCGCTGGGTAGCTATGTCTGGAAAGGATAAGTGCTGAAAGCATATAAGCGCGAAGCCTCCTTCAAGATTAGGTATCATTAAGACCCCTGATAGACTATCAGGTTGATAGGATACAGGTGTAAGCATAGTAATGTGTTTAGCCGAGTATTACTAATAGGTCAATATTTATTTAATGTAATTGTGTTTTTTGTTTTTTCAAAAAGTGCAATTCAATGATTAACTAGCTGTTAATGGTTGTAATATTATTGATAAATTTATTTTATATAATTTAGTACAAGAATTCTCTGGTGATTTTAGCGATGAGGTCACACCTGATCCCATCTCGAACTCAGAAGTTAAGCTCATTAGCGCCGATGGTACTTGCTCCGTACGGAGTCGGGAGAGTAGGTCGTTGCCGGAGATTTCTTGTACTAAATAGAAAAAAGGTCTTAAAGGCCTTTTTTGTTTGACCAAAATATTATACAAGCTATAATAGATATAGATATAAATATTTAAAATAAAACTTAATTTATTGTATATAATTATAATAAACAAAAATATAATTTCCTAATTTTTTATTATGACAAGTAGTCAAAGGCTGATAAAAAAAATAATAATTATCTTAATTTTTTTATCTTCTATTGCTATTATCGCAAGAATTTTATTTCCTCCAAGTGTGGAGTTTTGTTTTAATGGTGTTTTAGATTATGGAGAAGAAAAAGTAGATTGTGGTGAAATTTGTCAAAAAAAATGTCCACTTCCTCCAATGCCACCAAAAGTTAGTCAGATTCAAGTAGAGTGGGCTAAAGCCATAAATGATGGAGTTGACAACTATGATTTAATCGCAAAAGTAAAAAATGATAATGAATTATGGGGAATTTTTTCAGTAAGTTACAATTTTATAATCACTCAGGAAAATGGGGAAATTTTGAAAACACCAAAGGAAGAAACATATATTATGCCCAAGGGGTTTTTGAAAGAAGATGCGTATAAATATATATTTGAGGATAATTTTAAGCTTTCTTCAAATATTTCAAAAATTGAAATTGAATTATCAGAACACAACTGGAGAGAGATAAAAGATCTGCGAGACCTTCCTCATTTTAATTCAAAAGTAATTGAAATTAGTGACAAAAAAGGAGATTATATAAAAGACGGATCAGGATTTTATTATGTGTTTGGGATTACTAAAAATACTTCAAAATATGAGTTTCGTCGCGTTGATATTACGGTTGTTATATATAATAAAAACAATGATCCAATTGCTGTCGGAAGAACAGATCAATGGACACTTTCAGGTGGGGAAAAAAGAGAATTCAGAAGTTTTTGGGAAGAAGAGTTTAAAGACGAGATTGGATATATTGATTATATAGCCCAAACAAATGTTTTTGATTCTGAAAATTTTATGAACGATTTTGGGACGGGTGAGAAATTTATTGATATGCAATAGATAAGTTGATTTATAAATTATTTTTTGAATAAATGAATTTAAATTTTATTGGTAAGATTGATAAGACGCTTTTTTTTGCTGTAGTAATTCTGATTTGTGTCGGACTGATAATTATTTTAAGCACGTCTTATAGTTCATCAGGAATTGATTTTCTTAATTTTAAAAAACAAATCATTTTTTCCGTAATTGGCATAGTATTAATGTTTATAATAAGTCTTTTTGACTATAGGGCTTTGAAAAATTATACAGGCATTTTATATATTCTCGCTTTTTTTATTTTGGTTGCGGTTTTGTTTTCAGGGTTATTAATCAGGGGAGCTTCAAGTTGGTTTAGTTTTGGTTTTATAAATTTTCAACCATCGGAATTTGTAAAAATTATTGTAATTATAATTTTAGCGAAATATTTATCCAAAACGAAAGATTATGTAAGTGATATAAAAAGACTTGTGGTATCTGGAATATATATTTCTTTGCCTGTTTTGCTTATTCTTTTTCAACCTGATTTCGGAAGCGCACTAGTTATAATGTTTATCTGGTTTTCCATGATTTTTATATCTGGCATTAACAGGAAATATATGATCTCAGTTATACTTTTGGGGGGGGTATTGTTTACAACGGGATGGTTATATGTTTTTAGAGACTATCAGAAAGATAGAATTTTAACTTTTGTAAATCCACAATCAGATCCTCACGGTGCTGGCTATAATGTTATACAATCTATAATTGCAATTGGTTCGGGAAATATCTGGGGAAAGGGATTGGGGCATGGTTCTCAGAGTCAGTTAAATTTCTTGCCTGAGAAACATACTGATTTTATTTTTGCTGTTATTGCCGAAGAAATGGGTTTTATTGGCATTGTTTTTGTTATCAGTCTTTTTGGCATTATTTTTTATCGGCTATTTAAAATTGTAAATGAGTCTCAAGATAATTTTGGCAAATTGATAGTTTTGGGTAGCGCATTTATGCTTATGTTTCATTTTTTTGTAAATACTGGAATGAATATGGGAATTATGCCAATAACAGGAATTCCGCTACCATTTATAAGTTATGGTGGGAGTTCGCTTGTAGGATTTTTAATTGTTATAGGTTTAGTTCAAAGTGTTTATGTAAAAGGGAGGGGATATAAGATAGAGAAGGGGGAGGATGATTAAATGAGAATAGTAATTTATAGCTGTCGTTCCTACCATAGGGAGGAATCGCTCTTATCTGGGAATTGATATTATATATCTTTTTTTATGGGAATAGTGTGAATTGTTAATTCTTCAATATAATTCTACCACTTCTTTAATTATCCACCACAGTTATTAGTGTAGAGCCTGAATAATTTGCAAAAATAAAGATTTATGCTAAGATTAAAGCATTATTATCAATTTTTTTAAACAAATATGCCACAAAGAAATGACAATTTAATGGATAAAATCACATCACTTGCCAAGAGGCGAGGTTTTGTTTTTCCGGGAAGCGAAATTTACGGAGGGCTGGCAAATACTTGGGACTACGGACCTGCAGGAGTAGAACTTAAAAATAATATCAAACAGGCTTGGTGGAAGTTTTTTGTTAAAGACCGGGAAGATGTAGTTGGTATTGATGCTGCAATTTTGATGAATTCAAAAGTATGGGAAGCTTCCGGACATGTAGCCGGGTTTAATGACGCTCTAATTGACTGTAGGGCGTGCAAAGCGAGAATTAGGGCGGATCATTTAATTGAAGATGCACTGAATATGAAAGCTGAAGGAATGACACCTGAGGATATGACAAAATTAATTAACGAGAATAAAATCAAATGTCCAGTTTGTGAAAAAATAGATTTTACTGAAGCTCGAAAATTTGGATTGATGTTTAAGACTTTTCAAGGAGTGACAGAAGAAGACAAGAATATTATTTATCTTCGACCTGAAACTGCACAGGCAATGTTTGTAAATTTTAAAAATGTTTTAAATTCAACTAATAAAAAAATTCCTTTTGGAATCGCCCAAATTGGAAAATCATTTCGAAATGAGATTACACCTGGAAACTTTATTTTTCGAACAGTTGAATTTGAACAAATGGAAATAGAATATTTTATTAACGAAAAAGATTGGAAAAAGTTGTTTGAATATTGGCAAAATGAGATGGCAAAATGGTTGGAGTTTATTGGTATAAAAAAAGAGAATTATTCAATTCGTGAGCACGATCAAGATGAACTTTCGCATTATAGCAAAAGAACAATTGATTTTGAATATGATTTTCCCTTCGGCACAAAAGAACTTTATGGGTTGGCTTACAGAACTAACTTTGATTTAATGAGTCATCAAAATTCAAGTGGTCAAACAATGGAATATTTCGACGCTGAAAATAATCGCAAATATATTCCGCATGTTATAGAGCCTACATTTGGAGTTGACCGAACTGTTCTTGCAACAATGATTGATGCATACACAGAAGAAGAAGCGCCAACTTCAGACGGTAAAACTGAGATGAGAGTCGTTATGAAATTTAACAAAAACATCGCACCAGTCAAGGTTGCAATTTTACCTTTATCTAAAAAAGAAAATTTAAGTAAAAAAGCTAAAGAAGTTTTTGATTTAGTAAAAAACGAATTTACTTGTCAATATGATGAATCACAAAGCATTGGAAAAAGATATCGAAGACAAGATGAAATTGGTACGCCTTATTGTGTGACGGTTGATTTTGAAAGTTTAGAAGATGATGCAGTAACAATAAGAGATAGAGATTCAATGAAGCAGGAGAGGGTGAAGATTGAGGAGTTGGTTGAGTGGTTAAAAAAAGCTTTTTAGATTGTAGATTTTAGTTTTTTAGGGCTTTAGGTCTTAGAAATATTAAAATATGTTAAATATGTCATTCTAAATTTATTTAAGAATCTTTTGGAAAATGTGTTTTGTCTGTGATTTATTTTATAAAACTATAAATAACGAACGAGAAATTTCGATTTTATAATTCTATTAATTAATATGATAAATATAAAAGATTTGTTTAAAATTCTTAAAGAAGCTGGAAAGGTTGATGAATATCAAAAAATATTAGATTTAATTGATGATTCTCTTAAAATAAGAAAGGAAAATGACGAGTTAAAAAAAGAAATTGAAAAACTTAAATTTGAAATTGAAGAATTGTCAGAAAAAAAGATTTTAGAAGATGATTTGAAACTTAAAGATAATGCATATTGGAAAAAGAGTGATGGAGACGGACCTTTTTGTACAAAATGTTTTGATGAAAATGGAATAACAATAAGAATTCCCACAGATCAGCTAAGCTTTTTATCTAATTGTCCTAAGTGTAAAAACAGTTTTAATTTGACAGGTAAAAAAGGAGGAGGTGAAATATTAACTGATAGCGATCAAGATTTTGATAAATTTAGTGTTTTTTAATAAAGATAATAGTCTTGTGAAATAAATTACATATTGCTTATGCTTCGAAAGATTCTGAATCAAGTTCAGAATGACATTTATAATTTAATAGAAAAATATGAAAAAAAAAGTGAATAGAAAAAAGCAGAAAGCTGACAATTTAGAAGAAATAAAAAATCTTTTAGAGAAGCTTTCTAACGCTAATGGAATTTCGGGGCATGAGAAGGAGATCAGAACCATTTTAAAAGAAGAATTGAAATCGTATGTTGATCAAATCAATACGGATAAGCTGGGAAATTTAATTGCTACCAAAAATGGCAAGGGACCGTCGGTGATGATTGCGGCACATATGGATGAAATTGGATTTATGGTTAAATACATAGATGATAATGGCTTTATCTATTTTGCTAAATCGGGTGGCTGGTTTGATCAGACACTTTTAAATCAAAGGGTTATTATCCATTCCAAAGAAAAACATATTACTGGTGTGGTTGGATCAAAACCACCACACATTATGAAAGCAGAAGAAATGAAAAAGATCATTGAGATTGGCGAGATGTATATTGACATTGGCGCAAAGGATAAAAAAGACGCTGAAAAAATTGGTATTCAAGTAGGAGATACGATAACTTTAGATAGAAAATTTAAGAGTTTAGCTAATAATATAGTAACAGGCAAGGCATTTGATAATCGTGCTGGATTAGTTATGTTAGTTGAAGCGGCGCGAATTTTAAGCAAAAGCAAAGTGAACGCAAAAATACATTTTGTTGGTACGGTACAAGAGGAGGTCGGCTTAAAAGGTGCAAGGACTTCTGCCTATAGTTTAAATCCCGATGTGGCTATTGCGACTGATGTAAATATTCCTGGCGATCATCCAGGTGTAGAAAAAAAACATTCCTCCATTGAAATGGGCAAAGGACCTTCTATAACTGTTAGTGACGCCGAAGGAGTCGGTATTGTTGTTGCGGAATCTGTTTTAGATTGGATGAAGGGAACAGCTCAAAAGGCTAAAATACCTTATCAACTTAGTGTCACTGAAGGCGGAATGACCGATGCGGCGATAATTAATATGACCAAACATGGAATTCCATCTGGTGGAATTTGTGTTGCGACAAGGTATATTCATTCTCCGGTTGAAGTTTTAGATTTGAAAGATCTTGAAGAGTGTGCGAAATTAATAGCCGAGTGTGTGAAGTCGGCATATAAATATTTTTAGGATATTATCATAAAATGGTTTGAATAAAAAAGGACAGTCCTTTGCATAAGGACTGTCCTTTAGTGTTTTTTTGTTTTATACCACAATATTAACCAGCTTCCCTTTCACAAAAATCATTTAATATTATTTCACATAAATTTGACCCAAGAAATTTATAAGATGCTTAAAATATACTTTATGATCTTCATGTCTTATTATTTCGCCTTCTTTTTGAGTTCTAAACCATTTTAGCCTATCTATTTTTATATTATCAAACCTTTTTGCCCATTTTGTTTCAACTCCCAGGGCAACAGCATAGGGAAGGTATTTTGAGAATGTTTCAACTTTCTCTTCATCCATTCTGAATCGTTCGGCAGTTTGAAGATAGTCTTTAAATCCCAACCATTTGGCGCGTTCTTCAGCACCGAGTTTGGTATATTGTGATCTAAAAATAACGTTTTCTTTTTTTGAAAATAAAGAGTTTTTGTATTGTGGACCTATGATGCTATTTGTTTTTGATATTAATGAAATAGATTGTCCTTTATAATCATTGCGATATGCGTCAACAGATCTTTTTAATTGTGTGGAAATATTTTCAGCTTCTTTTCTAGAAAAATATTTTCTATTTTCATATCTGAATAAAATTAATCTAATATCAATTTTTTTTAATTCACACCAATGTATAAAATGTTTTGATATATTATACTCATATTTTAGATAATATAGTCGCTTAAGCTGGTCTAAAATGAAATTTGATAATTTTTCAGTATCTATTATTATATTTTTAAGAGGGAAAACATCAACATTATTGTTTTTAAAATTGAATATGCAATCTGATATTAATCGGTCGCATGTATCAATAGCGTCAAAGCCTTTATTTTTGATTAGGTAGTATTTAAAACGACCTCTTTCAATTTTTTCGTCAATTGCCAAATGTCCCTTTATTAATAGGTGAAAAATCGTTGCGTAAAATTCGCGCTTGCCAATACTTTTATCTGTTAAATAACCGGCAATCGCAGGGTGAATATTTGATGGCGGTTGGTAAATTGGAATTATTGTGGTATTTTTTAGAAGATGTTTTTCTTGTAAATAGTATATTCCATATTCCTTAATAAAAATTATTATTGCACATGCTAATAAAATAAATATATAAAGTAAAATTATATAAATGTTATTGTTAAATAAAGAAATTTTTATAAAAATCAAAGAATATAATTCATCAATTGGTAAAATAAGCAATGAAATAAGCACCAAAACACTAAAATATAAATATATAAATCTTTTGGCATATTTAGGTTTTTTTAAAAAAAGAAAATATATAATGGCAATTATATAAAGGAAGATTATTATATCATTCATATATCTAATATTATTTCATATAAATTTGGTCCTTCTTTAAAGGATAGTCCTTTAGTGTTTTTTTGTTTTATATCACTATATTAACCAGCCTTCCTTTCACAAAAATCACTTTTCTAACTTCTTTGCCTGCAATCCATTTCTGAATCTTTTCGCTTTCAAGAGCGAGTTTTTTTGCTTCTTCTTCTGAAATATTAGCTGGGACTTTAATTTGATCACGGAGCTTTCCGTTGATTTGGATGACAAGATTTATTTCGGTTTCTTTGATAAAAAGGGGATTAATTTTTGGCCATGATTGCAAGTGAATACTTTTCTTTTCTCCTAACATTTCCCAAAGTTCTTCGGTAATATGTGGAGCAAAAGGGGACAATAAAATTAAAAATATTGAATACTGGGAATTAAATATCATTTTTTCTTTTTCCATCTCATTCAATAAAATCATCATTTGAGAAATCGCAGTATTAAATTTCATGTTTTCAATATCTTCTGTTACTTTCTTGATAGTTTTATGCAATAATGATTCTATTTTTTGATCTTGTAGGAATGCAGAATCTTGCGTACTTTTTTGCAAATATTCAATCAATTTATCAGTAGCTTGTTTTCTGTGATCAAATCTATATTTATCTTCACTGGAACATTCGCCAAAAGATTTATTTAAAACATTTGGCATAAAAATAGAATCGTAACCGAAACCTCGTGTTCCGCGTGATTTTTCTAAAATTTCTCCTTCGCATTTTCCTTCAAATTGATTGTATTTTTTATCTTTTGGATTATATAAGGTAACTACGGATTGAAAATAAGCAGACCTATCTTTTTTATCTACAAGTTCTTTAAAAATTTTTTGATATGCTTTTTTATAATCACCTTCTGAATATCGGCTTGAAAAAACTCCTGGACGTCCATCAAGCGTGTTAATACACAAACCACTATCATCAGCAATTGTTAGATAGCCAGTTTTTTGGGCATAATATTTTGCTTTAATTAAAGAATTTTCTGCAAAGGTTTTTCCATTTTCTTCAGGTTCTTCAATTGATTTATCAATGTCTTTTAATGAAATTATATTAAAATTAGCAAGATGATTTTTTAGTTCTTTTAGTTTTCCTTGATTATTTGTAGCGATTAATATTATTTTATTTTTATATGGGAACGCAAAATCTTGTGTTTCTACATTAGAATTCACAATATTATGTTTTTTTATCTTTTTTTGCATATTCCAAACTCTTTCCAAAAATCTGTTCATTCCAATTAAGCTTGTCGTGTTCCATGGAATGGCGTCGCCATAAGGACCCATAAACATTTCATAAAGGCGAAGTGTATCCGACCCATATTGCTTGATGACATCATCGGGATTAACAACATTTCCGCGTGACTTGCTCATCTTTTGTCCATTTTCGGCGAGAATCATTCCATGCGATCTTCTTTTAGCGTATGGCTCACGAGTATTTACATATCCGAGATCAAACAAAAATTTATGCCAAAAACGAGAATATAATAAATGCAAAGTAGTGTGTTCCATACCGCCATTGTATAAATCAACTGGCATCCAATACTCAATTTTCTTGCGTGAAGCAAATTCTTTTTTGTTTTTTGGATCTAAATATCGCAAGAAATACCAACTTGATCCCGCCCAATTTGGCATCGTGTCCGTTTCTCTTTTCGCCTCGCCTTTGCATTTTGGGCATTTCACTTCTACCCATTTCTTTATATTAGCAAGAGGAGATTCTCCCGTTTCTGTCGGTTCATAATTTTTGACATTTGGAAGCTCAAGTGGGAGATTCTTTTCATTTAATGGAATATTTTTAGTTATGTTTATAATTTCAAATTCCCAACCGACAAGACCGTTTTTTTGAATTTTATTAAGATAATCATTTGTAAAACTAAAACATTTTTCAAGTTCTTTAAAACTTCTAATCTTTGTGTTTGGGATAATCTTTTTTATCAAATCTTTTTTATTAAACAATTTTTCCAAGTTTTCAAAATTATAAACTTTATTAATTTTTATAACCTCAAACTCATTCGTATTTTTATTGTTTATTTTAATAAAATCTCCAATTTTAATATTACCAAAATATTTATCTTTTTCTTCAGGATTAAAAGCTCTTGTTTCAACAGTTTTTTTTCTGCAAATAATTTGATCCCAAATTTTATTTACTCTGAAATTTAATTCCATTTTAATGTTCAATTTTTTCAAACCACATTCCTTGCATTTCACAATCGGAATTGGTTCACCCCAATAATGCTGGCGTGAAAAAATCCAATCTCGCAATTTGAAATTTACAGCCTTTTTACCAAGTTTATTTTTTTCTAACCAAGCAGTGATTTCTTTTTTTGCTTCGGGAGTCTCAAGACCATTTAGAAAATCTGAATTAACATTTACACCATCTTCTTTAAAACAACCAGCTTTGCCTATTAAGCGTTGCCACAGCATTTTTTGATTGGATAGATTTAAAAAATCATCCATCTTGTCAGAATCGATCCAGACTGTATTATGGTTTATTGTTTCTTCTTCGCTTGGTTTTTCCAAACTTTCATCTTCCAATTTAAAAAGTAATCCTTGTTCAACTGAATAGCGGTTCTCATCTTTATGTCTATTAAAGAAAGTATTGTATTGTTCGCTTCCCAGATGACGGATAAATTTCAAATTTTTATAGCCAGTTTCTTCCTGAATTTCTCTTTTTCCTGCTTCTTGGGCAGTTTCTCCTTCTTCAATTCCACCAATGATTCCCGTGTGCCAATTAAATTTTTTCCAATCAAGACAAAGATATTTATCCTCATTCCAATGCTTCAGAAAAGCAATTACAATTTTTTGACGTACTGTTTTTTTCTCAGGTCTAATCACATCATCTCCACTAAAAACCTTAAATAATGGAGCAACTACTTCTTTAATCTTGATACCAAATTTCTTTGCAAACTCAAAATCTCTTTCATCGTGAGCAGGAACTGCCATAATGGCGCCAGTGCCATAAGAAGAGAGAACATAGTCCGCAATCCAGATTGGAATTTCTTCGTTACTTGCTGGATTTATTGCTTTTATACCTTTCAATTCAACGCCAGATTTTTCTTTGGCTAAATCAGTTCTGTCTAAATCAGATTTATTTTTTGCTTGTAAAATATATTTTTCAACTTCACTGTAGTTTTCAATATTATCTTTTAATTTTTCAATTAAACTGTGTTCGGGCGATAAGACCATATAAGTACATCCGAAAAGAGTGTCGGGGCGAGTGGTGAAAACTTTAATGCTACTGTCATTGCAAGCGGAGTGAAGCAATTCTGAATTTATAGGCGAAACCTGTATTTGACTGGATTGCTTCGTCGCTTTGCTCCTCACAATGACAGAAAATTTAATTTCTGCTCCCTCTGACTTTCCAATCCAATTAATTTGTTGGGTTCTGATTTTATTTAAATAATCAACCGAATCTAAATCTTTAATTAATCTGTCAGCATATTTTGTAATTCTCAGCATCCATTGTCTCATTACTTTTCTTTCTGCTAAGGCACCACATCGCTCGCACGCACCATTAACGACCTCTTCATTAGCTAGTCCAATTTTGCAACTGGGACACCAATTAATCGCCATCTCTTTTTCATAAGCAAGTCTATGATTATCAATAAATTCTTTTTTTTCAATTTCATTCAAATTTTTTGGAATTTTTAAATCTTCAATCGGTTTTGCTTTATCTGATTTTTTATCATAAAAACTATTAAACAGTTTCAAAAAAATCCATTGCGTCCATTTATAATATTCTATGTCTGTAGTGTTAATTTCTCGCGACCAGTCAAAACTAGGTCCATAACTTTTTATTTGGCGTGTAAAATTTTTAATATTATTCTTCGTGACAACTTTTGGATGAGTTTTTGTTTTGATGGCAAAATTTTCCGTAGGCAAACCAAAAGCATCCCAGCCAATTGGGAACATTACATTATATCCACTCATCCTCCTTTGGCGGGCAACAATGTCAATGGCAATATGACTCCGAAGATGTCCTACATGAAGCCCTGCTCCAGATGGATATGGAAATTCAATTAAACAATAATACTTTGGTTTTTTTGTAAAATCTTTTGCATCATATATCCCACTTTTATCCCATTTATCTTGCCATTTTTTTTCAATATTTCTAAAATTGTATTGTTTCATAATTTTTGAATAAAAAAACTAACTTTAAATTAAGAGGATAGATTTAGTTAATATTTATTATTTATCTTCTAAAAATAAATCTTTATTTTCGTGTTCTTCTTTTTCAAATTCATTAATTTCACTATCTTTATCATTATTCCCATAAAAATCAAACATACTTTCGTTTCTCATATTTTTGATTTAATAATAAAAATAAGATAATCTATATTTATAGTTTATCTTATAATCGCTAAATTGACAAGAAATTCCAACTAATTTTGAAAGTTAATTAATGTTATTTCGGGACTATTTAAAAATCTAAAAGGTAATACGCTTGTGCCTATACCTCTGTTTACATACATTTGTGTTTTATTTTGATTATATAATCCTTTTATAAATCCTTCTCCATCTGGATTTGATGGAATAATTTTTTTGGTCAAATATGGAACATAAATTTGTCCTCCATGAGTATGTCCTGTTAAAATAAAATTAATATTATTTTGTGACGCTTTTTTAATTATATCAGGAGAATGAGCTAAGAGAATATTACAATTATTGTTCTTTATTAGCTTTAATGCTTTAGTTAAATCTTGATCAATGTTATTGCTCGTATATGGGTCTTTTATACCAATAATATTTAATATTTTGTTATTGATTGCTAATTCTATATGATCATTTATCAGGACTTTTGCCCCAGAAAGTTCTAATTTATTTTTAAACTCATTTATATCATAATTTAAAGACCAATAATCCCAATTTCCGAAAGTTATAAAAACAGAATAATCTTTAGATATTTGATTTATAAAACTAATTATATTATCAATTCCGTTATTGTTAGATATTAAATCTCCAGTAATAAAAACTGCGGTAGGATTTTGATTTTTGATTTTTTCAGAAAGATTATTAATTTTTTTTTGTGAAGTTTTTCCTGTAAAATGTAGATCTGATATTTGAATAAAATTATAAGCAGAAATATCAGATTTAAGACAGTCCAGCTCAACTGTTTGTTTTTTTAATATTATAGCATTAGGCTCTATCATATATGAATAAATTATTAGAAAACAGAATAATCCAGCAAATAAAATTGTTAATTTATATATACGATTTAATTTTCTCATAAATTAATATTATTATATTCCAAACAATTTTTTAGCATTTTTACTTGTAATATTTTTAACTTCTTCAAAACTTATCTTTTTGATGTGTGCAATTTTTTCAGCGACATGCTTTACATATAATGGCTCATTTCTTTTTCCTCTTTTTGGAATAGGAGACAAATAAGGACAGTCGGTTTCAATGAGAATTCTATCTAAGGGTATATTATTTATAACTTTAAATATTTCTGGTTTATTATTAAATTCATCTTTATAATAAGTAATTATACCTGTAAAACCGATATAAAATCCAAGATTAATATATTCTTTTGCAATTTCCCAACTTGCTGTGAAACAGTGAATAACACCCTTCCAATTTGATGTTTTATATTCTTTTAATATATCAATTAAATCATTATGAGCATCTCTACAATGAATTATAACTGGCATATTATGATTATCTGCAAGTTCAATTTGGAGTCGAAAAGCTTCAATTTGTTTTTCTCGAGAAGTTGTGCCTTTAAAAAAATCAAGTCCAATTTCGCCAATTGCAATCGTTTTATAATGCATTGCAATTTCTTCAATTATTTTAAGAGAATTTTTATTAACTGAGTCAGCATCATGTGGATGAATGCCAGCCGAAGCGAAGATGTTTTCATTATTTTTTGCAAGCTTATAACTTCTTTTACTTGATTGTAAATCACATCCAACATTTATCATTTTTTCTCCGCCATTATTAAAAAACCGTTTGATGACTTCTTCACGGTCTTTGTTATATTCCTTAAAGTCTATATGTGCGTGGGTATCAATCATAATTTTAGCTTTTTAATTTGTAACTTTATAAATTTTTAGTTGTCATCTTGAATGGAATGTAACGACCGATAGGATTCTGTGCTTAATATCGTAAATTATATGTGATAGTTTTGAGCAAATAGTTTCGGGATTCTATCACTTCGCTTCAGAATGACAATATTATTTTATAATCTCGGGAATAAAATTTCGCCTTTATTTATTTTTGTGCCTGTCTTCAATCCACCCCAAACTTGCGCTTCTTTTAATGTTTTTTTGAGCTCAAGCTTTCTTTCTTTTTCATTTGCAAATAATTGAGCAAAAATTTTGTCTGATGTTTCTGGTAAAAATGGGCGAATCATCCAGGCGATTTGGCGCAATGATTCTAATAAATTATAAACTATTATCGCTGTTTTTTCTTTGTCTTCTTTGATTAATTTCCAAGGTTCAGAATAATCAATATAATTATTTAATTTTGGAACTACACCGTTTACATTCTCTTTCTTGATATCGCCAAAGGAAATCACAAGGCCTAAGGCTCGATCCAGCTTAAAATCATTTATACTGCCGTCAATTAATTTCCATATTTTTTCAATCTCAGTTCTACTTGAACTAAAAATTTTATCTTCTTCATTCTTTGAATATGTTTCCGCCTGTCCAGTTTTTTCAAAATCAATATCTGGAACTCGGTTGCTAAAATATTTTTCTGGCATAGTTAAAGTTCTGGCAATTAAATTTCCCAGTCCGTTTTGTAAATCTGATTTATAAACTTCTTCAAACCTTTCAAATGAAAAATCACCATCTCCGCCAGAAGGTATTTCTTTGAGAAGATAATATCGCAAAGCATCAACCCCATATTTATTAACTACTTCAAATGGATCTATAACATTTCCAATTGATTTGCTCATTTTTTTCCCTCCTGAAGTTACGAAACCATGCACAAAGATTTTTTTAGGTAAGGGGAGATCAGCAGAAATGAGCATAGCTGGCCAAATTGCAGCGTGAAATCTCAAAATGTCTTTTCCAATGACGTGAATATCTGCTGGCCAATATGTTTTAAATTTTTCATTTATCGAGGTTGAACCTCGATAATCTTCTCCGTATCCGAGAGCAGAAATGTAATTTGTCAATGCATCACACCAAACATACATAGTTTGACTTTTATCATTTGGAACTGGCACGCCCCAATCAAGAACAGCTTTTGGACGAGAAAAACTAATATCTCTAAGACCCTCTTTGATGACATTGAGAATTTCATTTTTACGAGATTCTGGTGAAATTTCTAATTCTTCACTTTCAATTTTTTCTAAGATTTGATTAGAATACTTTGAAAGCTTGAAAAAGTAGTTTTTTTCGCTTATTTTTTCAGGCGTTTTTTGGTGATTTGGGCATTTGCCGTCAATTAAATCCTTTTCAGTCAAATACGCTTCGCAGCCAACACAATAATAACCCTCATATTTATCATTATAAATATCTCCTGCGTCAACAAGCTGCTGCCAAATTTTTTGTGCTGCTGGCCAATGTCTTTTTTTGTCCGTTGTGCGAATAAAGTCATTATTAGAAATATCAAGCGTATCCAGTAATAATTGAAATTTAGCTGAGGTTTCATCGACAAATTTTTGCGGTTCTGTTTTATTTTCTAAGGCTGTTTTCTTTATTTTGGATCCGTTTTCATCTGTGCCTGACAAAAAGTAAACATCGTAGCTAAGCATACGATGATATCTCGCCAAAACATCCGCTTGGCAAACTTCCATAGCATACCCAATATGTGGTGCAGCATTAGCGTAAGCAATTGAACTAGTGATGTAAAATTTTGATTTAAAAGTTGACATATTATTAAAATAGTTATAATAACTTTAAAAGAATCAGCATCCTAGACATGAAGTAGATTTTATATCAAAGCCTGATAAATTTGATAATGTATTCAAATTAATTAACCAACAATAACCACAAACTCACCCTTGACTTGATCGGGGGTTATTTTTTTTATAATTTCTTCTGAATTACCTCGATATATTGTCTCATAAATTTTAGTTAATTCTCTACAGATAACAATATTTTTTTCAGGAAAATATTCTTTCATACTATTTAAAGTTTTTATAATTCTATGTGGTGATTCATAGAAAGCAACAGTTCTTTTTTCTTTAGCGATATTTTTGAAAAATGTTTGTCTCCCTTTCTTATGCGGTACAAATCCCAAAAAAATAAAATTGTCTGTTGGAAAACCAGAAACACAAAGAGCTGAAGTCAAAGCCGAGGGTCCTGGAATTGGAATAATTTTTACATCTACTTTATTTTCAATTAGATATTTTATCAACATATTTCCTGGATCTGAAATTCCTGGCGTTCCTGCATCACTTACTAAAGCTAAATTTCTATTATCTTTTAGTAATTCTATTATTTTGTTAATTTTATTTAATTTACTATATTGATGATAGCTTAAAGTTTGACTGTCAATTTTATATTTTAATAATAATTTTTGTGTTTGTCTTGTATCTTCACATAAAACTACATCAACCTCTTTTAAAACCCTCAGTGCCCTGAGGGTTATGTCTTCCAGATTTCCAATCGGCGTGGCGATGATATATAAATTTGACATATATTTTTTTATGACAAGTCTTCTTTTTTTCTGTGGCTATATATATCTTCAAGAAAAATTGAAGCTATTGTTGTTACAGGTATTGCCAGAATAATTCCTAAAACACCTGCTAACTGTCCACCAATCAACATTGCAATTATAATTATTACTGGATGCAAACCAACAGATTTTTCCATAACCTTTGGAACAATTAAATAGTTTTCAAGTTGTTGAATAATAAAATATAAACCAAAAGTTAAAATTGCTAAAAAAGGGGAAATTGTAAATGCAATAATAATTGCCGGAATTCCTGATAAAGTTGGCCCGATATATGGGATAAGCTCCATTGTGCCAGCAATAATTGCGAGAACTAAGGCATAAGGGATTCCAAGTATTGTCAAACCAACAAAAGATAGAAAGCCTACTATAAATCCTAAAAATAATTGTCCAACAAACCACTTTCCTAATTTAATTTCAACTTTTCTGATTATTCGTAGCGCTTGAGGACGAGATTCGGAAGGAATTAGAGTTTGAACAAATTTTTCAACGCCATTTTCTTCAACAACGAGATAAAAAGAAATTACAAGAATCAGAATTACAGAAAGAAATCCACCCAAAAGACCCAAAATTCCAACGATCACATTAGATGTTATATCTTTCATTGTTTTACTTGCCTCAATTAAAATATTTTGTAGAGGTTCAGAAACTTTATAATTAAATGATCCATTATAAATTGTATTATTTTCTGAAAATGATTTATAGTCTATGCCAGCATTTTCTATATAGGTTGGTAAATTTGAAGCAAGATTGCTAAGCTCTTTTGCAAGTGGAGGAGCAACGATATAAAACAATAACCCAATTACAATAAACGCCATTAAAAATAGACTTGCAGTTCCCGCAACTCTCGGAATTTTTTTCTTTTGTAGCTTGTCAACTTGAGGATTCATAATCAAAGCAAGAATTATAGAAATAAAAACTATAAAAATAATTCCTCGCAAATAAATAAGAAAGAATAAAATAAATATAACTAAAAAAAATTTAACTATACTTTCATATGATATATCAACAACTTGCTTATGTTTATCCATGTTTTTGTTTAATGTTATTATTTAAAAATTTTTATTAAAAAATATAAAATATTTAGAACTTTAAAATTTTTCTAAACATTTTTTTGTTATTGAAAGGACCAATTAGAGCTAAGTTTAGTTTTTTGTCAACGAAAATATCGTTTGCAACTCTTTGTATATCTTCTGCTGTAACTTTGTCTATTTTAGCAAATTTTTCCTCTGGAGTCAAAATTTTTCCAACATCAAGTTCTTGTGTTGCAAAAAAACTCGCCATTGAACTTGACGACTCTAAAGCTATTACGCTTTGTCCTTTCAGATAGTCTTTTGCTCTTTTAATCTCTTCAATTCCAACCTTTTCATTTTTAATTTTTTTATATTCATCTATGATGATATTGATAGCGTTAAGACATTTTTCATTATTAACTCCCGTTTGTGATGCAAGATAACCAACATCATTATAACTTTCAGGTGATGTGTAAATATAATAAGCAAGACCTTTTTCTACAACAGACATATAAAGGCGAGAACTCATATTTCCTCCAAGGATAATGCTCAAGAGATTCAACGCATATTTATCTTTGTGTCCATTCTTATATCCCCTAACGCCTAAACATAAGTGTGATTGATCTGTTTTTTGATACTTTAGATAAACATTTGGCTTAATTTGTTTATCATAAGCCTTGAGTTGTTTTTTTGATTTTGTTTTACTTATTGAATTAAAATATTGATTTATTTTATTTTTTATTAACTTTTCATTAAAATTGCCTGCAACCACGATAACAATATTATCTCCAGTATAATATTTTTTATAATAATCCATAAAATCTATTTTTTGAACAGACTTAATAGTTTTTTTAGTACCACCAATATCCCAGCCCATAGAATTATTTAGATATAAAACTTCTTCAAATAGAAATGGAATTCTCATCATAGGATTATCAAAAAACATATTTAGCTCTTCAATTATAGTTCCTCGTTCGCTGTCAATATCTTCAGTGGCAAGCTTTGAATTCAAAAGCATATCAGAAATTACATCCAATGCCAAATCGCAATGCTTACTATCAACTTTCGCCCAAAAGCCAGTATGTTCTTTTCCTGTGAACGCATTATATGATCCTCCAACGCTATCAAGTTCCTTTGAAATATCAAGCTTTGTAGGACGTTTTTCTGTTCCTTTAAAAAACATATGCTCAAGAAAATGTGAAATGCCCCTGATCTTGTTTGTTTCGTTTTTTGATCCCGTTCCAACAATTACCAAAACAGTCACGGTTTTTGTTGATTTCATTGGAGCAATGACAATTTTTGCGCCATTTTTTAGTTTAAATTTTTTATACATTTAATTATAGATAAAAATTAAATCTCTTTTGTTTAAGAGATTTTATCCTTTGGAGATCGGTTAATCTTGATTCTAATTTACTTATAATCACAGATCTTAATGTTTTATCTCCTTTTTTATAAAAATTATTTTCCAAGGCTTTTTTTAATACTCTATACTAATTTTTAAGTCATTTATTTTAAGATCGATCATTTCTATATTTATATTCAAACAACTTTCATTGCTCATCTTTTTTTCAAGTTCAGCTGATCTATTTTTTATATATTTTAGTTTTATTTTTTTCTCCCTTTTTTTAATAATAGCCAGCCTGGCGTATGCTCTATCTAACATTTCATTATAATTCATAGCCTCCTTCTCATTTTGTTCTATTTCGTCCTGTCTTTTTTTAAGAGATTAATAATTAATTTTAAAACTCTCAATCTTACACCTCCACATTTATAAATAAAGTTTATCACTTATAACAATAAAAGGCAATAATAATCCAAAAGGCCGGCGACTAGCAGTTTCTAAATAATACGAGCTATAGATTTTGCTTACTATTATTTTTAAATAATAGTGAGGAGAGAGATTTGCAAAATATTTAGTCCGATTAGAACACCGCTAATTCACCGACCTTTTGGCAATAATAATCTAAATATATTGTAATTTTATTATATAAATTATATCAAAATTGTCAACATAAAATTATCATTTTAATAAATGTGTTGAACTAATACACATAAGGCTCTTTGTCAAAACGTGTGGTGGCTAACAGCTAACATGACTTTAGATATATAGTTTTGTATTAATGAGAATATTAATTTATAGTTGTCGTTCCTACCATAGGGAGGAATCGCTCTTATCTGGGAATTGATATTTGATATCATTTTTTATGGGAGTGGTGTGAATTGTTAATTTATCAATATAATTTTACAAATTCTTTAGTTATCCACCACAGTTATTAGTGTAGAGCCACACATTGACAAATTATTTATTCAATGTAATAATGCATTTATATTTTTTATATTTAGAAATGACAACATCAAAATACAAAAAAATAATGATGGAAATAATGATAAACTGGATTTATACGGATCGAAAGATTTTGTAGTTATAATAAGATTTTTTTAACTCAATAAATCGATCCTGAATGGTTCGGTTTTTTTAATTAATTATTAAAAAAATAAAATGCAAATAACAATAATAAATGATTGTTGCGATCAAAACGCAAAACTTAGACAAGTTACAAGACTTGGCTCATTATTCCAAAATAGTTCTGTAAATTGTTTTAGCGTAAAATCTGAAATTGAAGCATCGGGATTTTTAGTCGATGCCATTGACTCATTTGAAGGAAGAGAAGGGATTATATTAGTTAATGTTGCCCCTCGTAACGGAAAGGCAAAAAAATGGGAAAATGGAACACCTTTCGGTTTTTTCAAGTATAAGAAAACATTAATTATATCTTCGTTGGACGGAAATGTTTTGTCTCTTGCAAAAAAACTTAATTTATTAAAAGAAATATATATCTTTGATATTCAAAAAGTAATTAAATCAATTGATAAAAGTGAATTAAATATAGACGAAAAAAATAGAATTACAAATAGTCAATTCAGAAGCTTTGATTTTTTACCAAAAATTGCTTATTGGTTAATGCATAATGTTAAGCTACCATATAATAAATACGATATTTCAAAAATTCAAAATATTAAAGGAAAAATTTGGTTTATAGATAATTTTGGTAACATTAAAACGACATATTTAAAAAACGAGATTGTTACAGAAAAAAATGGTTATGCTAAATTTAATATTAATAACAGTAGCCTTAAGTTTAAACTTTATAATCATTTAAAAGATTTGCCAGATAATGAAACGGGTTTAGTTGTTGGAAGTTCTGGAATTGGTGAAAAGAGATTTATCGAAATAATATCTCAAGGAGCGAGTGCTACAAAAAAGCTTAAAGCTGACTTTAGTTCAAAAATATCAACATCTTGACAATTTATTAAAAAAAGAATACAATATATTAATAATTCAAGCTAAAAGTCGGTCTAATTAAATAGAAATTAGAAGACGGATGTAATTTTCATCCATTTTTTATTTGAATGAAAATTTAATTATACTATTTATAAATTCAAAAATTATGGAAATTAGAAATATTGCAATTATTGCTCATGTTGATCATGGAAAAACAACCTTGACGGATGCATTAATGCGGCAAACTGGAATGGTTACAGACGAAGCGATAAGTATGGATAATAATGATTTGGAATTAGAGCGTGGAATTACAATTTATTCAAAAAATGCTTCTTTGTTTTATAAAGGAACAAAAATTAATATTGTGGACACTCCTGGACATGCTGATTTTGGATCTGAGGTGGAGCGAGTTTTGCGATCAATTGATAGCGTTCTTTTGGTTGTAGATGCTCAAGAAGGGCCAATGCCACAAACGAAATTTGTTCTCAAAAAGTCTTTAGAGCTTGGATTGAAACCGATTGTTGTTTTGAATAAAATTGATAAGCCTGCGGCAAATGTTGATCTTGCTCATGATCAGATTTTGGAATTATTTATGGACCTTGGTGCAAATGATGAACAATTAGATTTTGTAACTGTTTATGCAATTGGAAGAGAAGGAATTGCTAAGAAGAATATTAATGATGAATCAAAAGATTTAATGCCACTACTTGATGCGATTGTGGAAAATGTTTCATCTGCAAAAGCAGACACATCCTTGCCACTTCTGATTCAACCCTTTAATCTTGCCTATGATGATTTTCTTGGCAGATTGGCAGTTGGAAGAATTTATGAAGGAAGTATAAAAAAGGGAGATAAGGTCATTGTGAAAAAACCAACTGGAGAAATTCGGAAAGCATCAGTTACAAAAATATCTACTTTTCACGGCACTGAAAGAAAGGAAGTAAATCAAGCTGACGCCGGAGATATTGTAATTCTTGCTGGAATTGCTGATATATATATTGGAGAAACAATATGCTCAAATGAAAATCAAAAACCGCTTCCAGCGATTACTGTTGATGAGCCGACAATTTCTGTTAATTTTTTAGTTAATAATTCACCTTTTGCTGGAAAAGAAGGGAAGTTTGTTACCATTCGACAAATTAGAGAAAGACTCGAGAAAGAATTAGAAGTTAATGTTGGTCTAAGAATTGATTTTAGCGCAGTTGATTCCTTTAAAGTATTTGGAAGGGGAGAAATGCACATTGCAATTCTTCTTGAAAATATGAGACGACAGGGATATGAACTTCAAATTTCACAACCGAGTGTAATTATAAAAGAAAAAAATGGAAAAAAACTAGAGCCATTTGAGGAAATAACAATTGATATACCAGATGAATTTTCAGGAACAGTTATCGAAAAAATGGCGAAACGAAAAGGTAATATGATTGAGATGAAATCAGAAAATGGAAACACAAGAATTATTTTTGAAATTCCGACAAGAGGAATTCTTGGATATAGGGGAGAATTTATAATTGATACAAAAGGTGAAGGAATTTTATGTTCCCGCGTGATTGAATTTAGAGAATATGTCGGAGAAATCAAAAAAAGACATTTAGGGTCAATGGTATCTATGCTTGCTGGAAAAGCTCTTGGATTTTCATTATATAATTTACAAGATAGAGGAGAATTATATATAAAACCAAACATTGAAGTTTATGAAGGAATGGTGATTGGAAATGCTTCCAAAGGAAAAGATTTAACGGTGAATCCAATTAAAGGAAAACACTTAACAAATATGCGCGCATCAGGTTCAGATGAAAATTTAAAACTTGTTCCTCCTATTGAAATTACTCTTGAAAGCGGAATGGAAATTATGCAGGAAGATGAATATCTTGAAATCACTCCAAAAAACATCCGTCTCAGGAAAAAACTTCTTAAGGATAATGATAGGGTGATTGCAAAAAGATAAACATAACAGAATGTGACAGATTTTCTGGCTCAGTTTTGAATTTTTTTTATTTAATGCTATTCTAAAATCATAATATTCATTTAAGGGTTTTAAAATGAAGAAATTACCGATTATAAAAAACAGTAAATGGGTTGATTTTATGTCTTCAAAAAAGATTGATATTTCCGGAAAAGTCATCTTAATGAGTTTTTGGACATATCCTTGTGTTCAATGCGATCGACATATGCCATATCTAAGAGAAATTTGGAACTCTATAAATCATGATAAATTTTTGATTATTGGTGTTTACACTCCAACCTCTAAATATGGAATTGACAAAAAAAGCACAATGGACATTGTTATAAGTTTGGATATAAATTGGTCTGTAATATTTGATAATGAATATAAGTTTTGCCAAAAATTTCAAAATGAACTTTGGCCATCTCTTTATTTATTTGATCAAGAAAAGAATCTTGTCTACGGTTGTTATGGGAAATTTAAATATATTGAATTAAAGGAAAATATAAAAAATCTTTTGAAAAAAAATCACATAGTTTCGAACATTTTCGAAAATAAGAACCCTGAAAATGTTTGTTTTATAGAAATTCCAAACACAAAAAAGGATGATATCAAGAAATCAATTACTGAAGATTGTAAACTTTTGTAAATTATAATCGTTTTATGAAAAACAGATTACTTTGAAAGTAGTCTGTTTTTTTGATTTTAATCTAATTATTGCTGAAGACAATCATTAAATAATTCAATCTGCTTATTATATTCAGCAATCAATTCTTTTTGTTCGTTTATAAGAATGTTAATTTGCTTTACAATTAAATTGTAATTATCAATCATATTATTGTAAGTTTTGATATCTTTCCTTGTTTTTAAATTCATTGATTTAATTGAATTTCGAAGAGAGATTGAATTTTTTTCAAGATTTGAAATTTGGTTTTGATTATTTTCGATTTCAGTTTTCAAATTTTGATTTACTTTTGGACAATCAGAAAATGGTCTGGCGAAAATTTGAACACCAATCCATGTTTGATGATTTTCGTAAAAACCTTTTTTTACAGCAATTCCAATTTCAGTATAACTTGTGTTGAGTATATTTGCTCTATGTCCTGGGCTATCCATCCATGCCTGAACAAGAGTTTGATCATCTTTGAAATTTCCCAAGGCAATATTTTCACCTATAGAAATATATTCGTAATTTACATCTTTTGCGATATCCGACGCTCCAAGCCCTTCGGGGGAAATATGTTCAAAATATTGCTTAGCAAACATATCTTCAAGTCTTGCCATTGCAATTTCATCAAGCATATCGTTTTTTAAAAGTGCCGGCAAAGATTTTGTTTCGTCTCTTTGAATGTTCGTCCAATTTAAGACCCCTTCTTTTGTTAAAAATGAATTTTCAGAATTTTCTCTGCTGACAAGTGGTGATGGAGTATTTATATTTCTATCAATTTCCTTTAATAAATTTTCACTAAATTTTTTTTCAAATTGTGGAATTTGTTCAAAATCAAAATTTGGAAAATTTTCTCCAACAAAAGAAAACGCAAACCAAATTAACACAAAAAGAATAAATGAAAATGTAAGAAATTTTTTAATCATATATTTTAAAATTGTTAAAACAATATATTTATCTTTTAGCTGTATTTATAATATTACCTCTTTTTGACAAATAAATATATTCTTCGAGTAAGCAATGTGAGTTGAGAAGTTTTTGTGTTTAGTTTCTAATTACATAGGCAGGTAATTTGTCGTCCAGCTTATCTCTGTCATTGCGAGGAGGTACGACGTGGCAATCCCGCAAATTTGTCATCCGGTCCGAAAGATATATTCTTCAAGCGGTTGAAGTTATTTAAAATAAATTTAGGATAACTACACCGCTATCCCCATCTAAGAATGAGAAATTAACTTTCATGCTGTTTTCATTATAAATCATTTTATAAATATTATCCATAAAAAAATAAGTATTTATTTTGATCAATATATTTTTATTTTGAATTACGAAATGCAATGAAATTAAAATTGACAGACCTGTGTATAAGCTAACTTTATAAAAGTGACACAAATTTCAGAAAATAAATAATCCTTATTTTAAAAGATAAAACTTGTGGATAACTTTGAATTTGACATGTTCTTTGAAAGGAAGATAATAGAGACGTGGCTATGTCTTTATAAAAGGCAAAAAGCATTGTATTAACCGCAAGGGGAGGGTCTTGATTTTTATGTAAACAAAGAAAAGAATCAATTAATTTTTAATAAAAATTTTCCAACAAGGAAAAGAAAAATTGATTCAAATAACCTAATACTTGATTGAAATAGTGCGAAAAGATCAACCAAACGAAATTCTTGTTTAGATTTTGGTTGTTTTTTGTACACTAAAATTTCTTTTTACAAATGCTGTTTAATGTTTTGTCACTTTGTTAAAGACGAATAAAAAAATAAATAAGTTTAATATAAAAAATTAAAGGTCGAAGTTGTTTGTCTAAGTTTTAATAATTTGCTATTATTTTGGATTTAATTTTAAGTATCTGTGATAGATTCCAGATCAAGTTCGAAATAATAAAAAAGGGTGAAAAATTTAGACGAGTAACTCTAAAAATTTTAATAACTTTGAATTACGAAATGTCTTTCTAAGTCAAACAAAGAATCCCGAAATTACGCACACAGATCTTAATGAAGGGATTATTATGTGATTTTAATTCTTACAATGACAACAAAATTTTGTATTTTGTAATTTAAAGCAATAAAAAAATTTAATTAAATTAAATCTTTTCTTCTGTTGATTTTTTAAATTGATAGTGAAAATAAGCAGAAGATTAAGGAGAATAAATTTATGAGAAGTAAAAAAATATTAGCTTCTCTTGCACTACTTGCAGTTGTGGTAGTTTCAGCATCAATGTTCGCTGCATTTGAAGCTCATGTCATTAATGTGACAGCAAAAATTGAAAATGCCTTAACAGTCCCAATTAATCACATTGATTTTGGAACAGTGTTTCCACAAGAACAACTTGATAGACCTTTAGAAATCGCTCTATCTGATTCATTTATAGCAGAAAACAGAGTTGATGATGTGGAATATATGATTCGTCAAAAACCAAAATGCGCTATAACGACAAATGAAGGAATAAATTTTGATCCTGATTTTACAAAAACAGGACACATTGTCTTGGGTAGTGATGGAACAGCGACAATTGAATGTGGTGAACCAACGAGAGATTTGACAGAAGGCGAAAGTTGGGGTGTTCTACCTTCACTTTGTCCATATCTTTCAAAACATAAAGCTGAAAACGATCCAGATGACAATCAAATAGGAATTGAAAAGGAAGTTGACGCTTTTCACCAACCATATAAAGTAATTCAAAATTCAGATAGCAGTTATAGTTTAGTTTATAATGAAGCAAAAGGAAGACTTGCAAAAACAGATAGTGACACAGTTGATAACTGGGTTATTGACCTTAAAGTTCCTTGTTTTGGAAATCATTGCGCTCAAGACTGGGAAAATTTTGTAACTGGAATTAATCCAGATGCAATTCCAGCTGATTATGTTCAAGAAATTGGTGATGAGCATAAGATTTTCGGATGTGATTTGTGGGTTGAAGTTACTGAAGTTTCAGAAGACAATGGAGATCTTGCTTGTTCAAATGCAGATGTAATGCTTGTTCTTGACAGATCTGGAAGTATTGCAACTGACCTTCAAACTCTCAAAGACGCTGCAACAAATTTTGTTACAGCTTTAGCTCCAACTTCTACTGGTGTTCATATAGGACAAACAAGTTTTGCAAATGTTGGTTCATTAGATTTAGGTCTTTCATATGATGTTTCAGCTATTAATCTCGCAATATCTGGTTTAAGTTCTGCTGGTTATACAAATTTAGCAGATGGGATTTTGTTTGCGAGCACTGAATTAGCCAGTGGTAATGACAGAAATGATGCAGACAATCCAGATTATATGGTTGTTATCACCGATGGTGATCCAAACTATCCAGATGCTTCAACTGCTGAATCCTTAGCAACAGATGCAGCAAATGCAGCAAGAGCTGCTGGTACCAAAATTTATGTTGTGGGCGTAGGAAGTGCTTTAAATGACGTCTATTTAAGTCAAAACATTGCAAACCACACAGGACAATATTATAGCGTTGCTAATTATTCTGATTTATCTGCAGTTTTTTCTGGAATTGCAACCTGTAACTAATTCTGTTTGCTTAAATTTAAAGTGATTATTTTAATTACTTTTGACTCTGCGTCTTTGAATTAAGGCGCAGGGGACTGAGGTCGTTAAAAGTATATTGTTATTGCGAGCGAAGCGTGGCAATCATGCGACTATGTCTGTCATTGCGAGCGAAGCGTGGCAATCCCGAAATAAATTCAGAAAGTTATAATATATCGTTTCGTGAATTTAGACTTGAGATTGCTTCGTCGCTATGCTCCTCGCAAAGACAATGTTATTCCTCTGTCATTGCGAGCGAAGCGTGGCAATCCCGAAATTAGTTTCAGAAAACTGTAATATATCGTTTCGTGAATTTAGACTCGAGATTGCTTCGTCGCTATACTCCTCGCAAAGACAAACACAAGAAAAAAAAGTTTTATGTTAATAAACTCGAGATTGCTTCGTCGCTATACTCCTCGCAAAGACAGAGATAGATTGTCACATCGCTATGCTCCTCGCAACGACAAACATAGTAAAATTTGAAAAATTTATATAAACAGTATACAATGTATGCAATAAATATTAACAAATCAAAAATGGAAAATGAAAATTTAGAAAAAGATGAAAATTTACGAGAAGATTTGACACAAGAAAACGAAACAATTACAAAAAACGAAGAAGTAAAGATCGAAGAAAAATCTGAAGGTATGAAAAAAATTCAGAAAAATAAAATGACACCGAAAAAGATTTTGAAAATCGCTGCCCTTTTTATAGCATTCTTTCTGGTCTGGTTTACAGTTGTGCAATATATCACTGCTGATAAATATGAAGCGGTAGTCAAAGTTATAGAAGAAGGAGGAAAAGTTGGAGTGAATCCAATGACAGAGCGACTTGATTATGGAGATTTACCAAAAGGAAATGCATCAACAAGATTTATTACAATTGAAAATAGTGGGAGTATGGATATTTTCGTTGTAGTTGTAAAATATGGTGGAATCGCTGAACTAATAAAGATTAACGAAAATAATTTTGTTCTTTCATCGGGAGACAAAAAAAAGCTTGAATTGACACTTAATATGCCGATCAGTGCGAATAAGAAAGGATATGAAGGAAAAATTGTAATATTTAAACTACCGAAATTGTTTTAAATCCTAATGTTGTTCTAAATTTATTTCTGAATCTATTGAGTAGTAGAGTTTGTCTATGGTTTATTTCACAATAACAGATGTAATAGTTAGAAGATCCTGAACTAAATTCAGAATGACGATATAAAACGAAAAAAATGAACAAAAAAAAGAAATCAATAATTGAATTTATTATATATTTAGTCTTTGTTGGCGCAGTTGCAATTGGAACGCCGAAAGCCTTAGTTTATGCTCTTGGAACTGACTATCCGATTGCATCCATAACTTCCGGTTCAATGTGGCCAGAATTGAAAAAAAATGATTTGGTACTCATTAAATATGCTGAAAAAAAAAGTCTTGCAAAAGGAGATATAGTGGTTTTTAAAAATGAAAGAGGTTTTACAATTCATAGAATAGTTGAATTAAACGAAGACACAATTACGACAAAAGGGGATGCAAATAATGTTTCTGATTCTCCTGTTGAGTATGAAAAAATTATCGGTAAGACTGTTAATTGGAATAATAAGCCAGTTAGAATTCCATATTTAGGCAGACTGACAATTTGGGCTTCAAATCGACGATAAAGCTATATAATTAAAAACTGTATGTATAATTTCTCAATTCATTTTATTCGTTTGATGAATAATATTCATTAGATATAATCAAAAAGTATGATCGGAAATTTTAAAAAAATTAGGTTTAAGAGAAGACTTAGAAAACTTCGTTTTATAATTTTTACTTTTTTAAAAAACACTTTAGTGTTAACCAGCATTGCAGGATTTGTTGTGGCAAGTGTGCCAATATTCAGCGCCTATGAGGCTCATGTCATCAATGTCACAGCCAAAATTGAAAACGATATTCCTACCATTGATCCTCCAGGTGGTTATTTCTGTAACGACGGTAGTTTGACAATGAAATTATTCACTTCAATAGTTGGAGCAAATATTATATATACAACTGATGGAACGAACCCAGACTGTTTTGCACCGAATGGCATAATATACTCAGCGCCATTTCCTTTAACATATAGTGCAACGGTTAAAGCCAGAGCATGTCATGATGACAATCAGAGCGTTACTGTGAATAAATATTTTGATGTTTCTTCACAATATTGTGAGGAAAAGAAATATTGTGATGCTCGTTCAATTGGCTATTGGCAAAATCATGAAGGTTGTCCAGCGAGCAGTAATTGGTCTGCTGAAATTAATGCTTTATCTTTGGGTGAATTATCAGGAGCATTTGGAACAATTTCAGGATCAGATATTTGTTTCTATTTGTCTCCAAAAAATTGTCCTGCTGCAAAAACAATTGAAGGAAAACTTTGTCAAGCAAAAGGAAAAACTCTTGCAAATTTATCAAATATTGGATCAAATCATTTAGATCTAAACGCTCTGATTGCAGGATCTGATGATGGAAATAAAGCATTTGATAATTTGGGTTTAAATTCATCTTCAACGGTTAGAGAAGCTTTGTTTAAAATTGAAAAAATCATCATAGATGTGTCTGCAACAAAAAGAGAATTGACTGATGCAGCATATGTTGCTGAAAGAATTTATGCTTTTTATGAAGAAGAAAATGAAAATACACCATGGTGTTTTTATGGAGAAGTTGAGCTTAATCTTCTCACAATTCCTCTTGTCAAAGAACTACCCGCATCTGTGTGTGGAAATGGAAATTTAGATATTGATATTGGTGAAACTTGTGATGATGGAAACACAATTAGTGAAGATGGTTGCTCTGAAATTTGCCAGATTGAAACACCGATTGAAGAATCAAAAGATGAAAAGCCCCCAGAAGCAGAGCTCCCAATTGTTGAGGAAGAACTGATTTCAGAAATTCCAGATGAAGATCCAATTACAGAAGAATCTCTAATTCAACAATCTGTTGAAGATCCTGTCGTTGAAGAATCTTTTACAGAACCACCTCTAACTGAAGAAACTGACAAAATAGACCCTACTAATGAAGATTTCACATCAGAACCTCAACAAGAAGATCTTTCTGTTGAAAAGCCGATACAAGAAGATATTTCTACTGAAAAACCCGGCCCTAACGACTCTTCGGTTGAGTATTCAGAATTGCTGACACCGTCTATAATCTATTAACAAATAAACAATGTCATTTCAGAATTTATTCCAAAGCAACAGCTTTTGAATAGAAATCTGAGATAGAGCTTACCTTGTTTTATTAAAACTTTTCTGGAATGACAACAACAGTGACAATTAATAGAATCTAAGCATTGATTAAATATATGAAATTCAATTTGAAAAAACTTAAAACGATTGTCACAGTTTCATCGCTTCTGTTTATAAGCGTGTTATTTACTGTGTTTTTTCAAAATAATGTTTCAAAAGCAAATTCAATTTTAAGTCCTATAATTGTGAATTTATTAAATCTTGAATTTAGCGTAGTATTTCCTGGGGAACAATTACATCAAAACTTTCTTGTTTCCTATTCTGGAGATGGAAGCGGAATTTATACTATCACTGAGAAATATAAACCTTTACCAACAGCTGAAGTTCCAGTCGGATATGTCGGAAGTATAAGTGATTATTGTCAAGAAAATTATGAAGATTATACAAGATGCTATAAAACTCTTTGTCCTTATATGACTGAATATAGTGAAGAAGGAGAGGGAGATCTTATAAATTCAGCATCTGTTGGACCAAATGATTCATCTGATGATTGGGTTGTTGCCTTGAGCGTGCCAGCGATTATGGGAAATGTTGCGCAAGATCATACTGGCGGAATCATTACTGAAAACGGAGCTTATGGATGCGATCTTTCATTTGATGTTGAACGAATATGTGAAAACAAGCCTGTTGATATAGTTTTGATTATGGACAGATCCGTGAGCATGGGTCCCACATATGACAACCCTTCAAGATTGTCTCAAGCGAAAACCGCTGCCAATTCATTTTTAGGAAATTTAGGAAGTAATGACCAGTCAGCTTTGGTATCCTATGCAGGTAGTGCGTCTTTAGATAAGGGATTATCTGCAATTCATATTACCGATCCAGCATCAACTGAAACTGCAGTAAACGCTCTTTCGGCCTCTGGAAGCACAAATATTGGTGATGCAATTGCAAAAGGAACCGCAGAATTTAGTTTAGGTAGAGAAAATAATCAAGCCGTAAAAGTAATGATTCTTCTCACGGACGGTAAACCAACTTGTCCTGTTATTCATGAGGGATATTCTCAATGTGGATATGTACAAGATCCAGGAGATGTTGATCATGCAGAAAATATGGCGATATTGGTAAAACAAGCTGGAATTAAAGTCTTCACAATCGGACTTGGCGATAACGAGAAAATAAACGAAGATATGCTTCAAAATATCGCATCATTGAAAAGTGATGGAGTAACTCCTGAATATTATTATGCCCCAAACGGAAGTGATTTGGAAGGGATTTATGATGAGATTTCAGGGGAACTTTGTCAATAGTTATGAGCTTAAAGTAAGCGCCTTAATTAGAATATAATTTCCAATTAAAGCGTTTGCTCTAATCGGCAAACAAGAGGGAAGCCGTAGCGAATGACACCAGTCCTAATACGACTTCTCTCAAACTACTTGAAAAAATATAAATAAAAATACAAAAAATACAAAAAAAAATTACCCAACTTATAAAAATACATAAAAAAAGAAACACAAAATATAACAAAAAAAACAAAAAAAGATTAACATAAATATAAAAAAGCGAAAAACAAAAAAGTCAAAAACACACAAAAATAACACTCAAGAAAAACGCGCGAAATAAAAGAAAAACGCACAAACAAAGCCTATATAAACAATGTTTTTTAAAAAATACAATGATTTAGGTGGTTTTTGATTTGGTCTATTTACACATTTAAAACAGTGTAAAGTGTCATTCTTTTATAATGTCATTCTGAATTTATTTCAGAATCAATCGTCCCTTACACTTTGTTCTCAAGATAAATCACAGACAAACCAATAATCTAAAAGATCCTGAAACAAGTTCAGGATGACACTTAAAAACAATAAAATTATTTTTATATATATTATTAATTAATTTACACTTATGAAGAAAATTAGCAAACAACCAAAAAATGGCACTCAAAAGAAAATAGCTTCATTTGGTATAATTTCCTTGTTGTTAAATGTTGTTATGACAAGTGTGTTACTTGCGCCTTCAGAAGATGTTCTCGGACAAGGAGTTGAACAAGTATGTGAAAACAAGCCTGACTCATATGTTTCAGAAGATGATGATGAATATAAAGGCAATGTTTTGATAAACGAATTGATGTGGATGGGAACTTCAGTTTCTACGGCAGATGAATGGATTGAATTAAGAAATATGACACCAATTGAAATTAATTTCAATAATACTCCTTGGTCAATATATAAAAATGATTCACGTATGCTTGTAATTAGCAGCGGAATACTTAAAGGGTGTGGTTATTTTCTTGTTTCTAACAATAGTGAAAATCATAAGTTTACTAACGGAGAATCTGTCCTAAATATCACTCCTGATTTCATCGACAAATCAGTTTCTCTTTCTGATTCTTCGGTTCAATATAAACTTTATGATACGGAAAATAGCGAAGGAAATCTTATTGATACAGCTGATGATGGTTCAGGCAAAGTTTTAGCTGGAGAATACACACCTGAAAACAATTGGAAATCAATGTCAAGAAGAACTGCCCAAGACGGAACTTTAGCAGAAAATTGGTGCACCGCTCAAACCAGAGTAAATTGGGACGCTAAAACCCCAGAATTTGGAACACCAGGCGCTGAGAATATCTGTAACAGAATTTCCGGTTACAAATTTAACGATGTAAATGGTAATGGCACTTGGGATAAAAACGAGTCTGATTCTGAACCTGGTCTTAACGAATGGATAATAAATCTTTATGGTAATTTAATTACCATTACATCGACAGTAACTGATGTCTTGGGATATTATGAATTCAAAAATTTGTTAGCAGGAACATATTTCGTCAAAGAAGAAATTAAAAATAAATGGCAACAAACAACTCCAGTAGATCCAGATTATTTTGAAATTGATTTGACAGATAATCCAATATCTGACGATATAAACTTTGGAAATCAGTTAATATCAGTTTGTGGAAATAAAACAATTGAAGATGGAGAAATGTGTGACGATGGAAATATAGAAAGTGGAGACGGATGTTCCAGTGAATGTCAAATTGAAAATACAGCTTCAATTTCTGGATGTAAATATGATGATGAGAACAATAATTCAAAAGTTGATGAAAAAGAAGGAAAGTTAAGCGGTTGGGAAGTTCAACTGATTGGCTGTCCATATTCTTCAGAAGGAGATTTCCTACCAAAAACTAGTATAAATGAAAATCCACAAGAAGGCGAAGTCGGATATTGCTCGGTAATCAAAACTACAACCACCACTACTGACGGTTGCTATAGTTTTGAAGGTCTTTCCGCTGGAGATTATGGAGTTAATGAAGTAGATCAAGAAAACTGGACACAGACTTTTCCAACAAATGGAATGTTCTATTCTTTTAATCTGACAGATGGTGAGGCAAAGACAGATGTTGACTTTTTGAACCACGAAGAGACTACACCTCCTGAATGTTCAGGAGAAGAAACACAAAATTGTTATGGTGGTCCTGGAGGAACGGCAGGTGTTGGGATTTGCCAAGCAGGTATCCAAACTTGTGTTGATGGCAATTGGAGTCAATGCAGTGGTCAAGTTACTCCTCGAAGTGAAATTTGTGGAAATGGTATTGACGAGGATTGTAATGGTTCTGATGCAGGCTGTGGAGGTTCTGGTCCAATTCCGAAACCAACAATCATAATCACGAATGAAAAAGTTTCCTATCTTGGAAGTGGAAGCGCATTAGTAACATGGACAACTAATATTGAAACAACCAGGCAAGTTGCCTATGGCGATAATTCAATCACCCTTCTTGGCGCTGTTCCAAAATATGGATATGACTCAGTTAATGAGGAGTCAGATAATATGACAAAAAATCACAGCGTCACAATTGATGAACTGACCGATGGAATTCCATACTATTTTAGACCAATTGCTGATCGACCTGGATCAACGGGGGAAAAGGTTGGAATTGAAGTTTATTATCAACCCGGAGAAGTGAAAGGAGTAACCGACCCAGTTGTGCCAGAAGTTGAAGAATGTAATTATCTTTTTGAATATATCAAGTTTGGAAAAGATAATAATCCTGTTGAAGTTCAAAAACTTGAATCATTCTTGAATATATTTGAAAGTGAAAGTCTTGCTATAAACGGGATCTATGAACAAGTTGATTTTGATGCTGTTTCAAGATTTCAGGAAAAATATTTTGAAAAAGTTCTTTCTCCTTGGAACCATGACAGCGCAACGGGATATGTCTATATCACAACAAAAAAAAGAATTAATGAAATTTATTGTGAAAGAGAATTTCCTTTAACAAAAGAACAAGCGGAAGAAGTTGCGCGATATGACACACTATTTGGCATAAGAGCACCAAGCGCTGAACAGCCAGCAGAGAGCTTTGATATAGAAACTGGTGCGGGTGCGACTACTACTACTCCAGAAAGTGGAATTGAGAGCACAGAAGGCGAAAATGAAGGCACTGAAGGCCCACAGATTGAACTTGGGAACGAAAAGGAAAGCGGAGAAGTGGCTGGAACAACTGATGAAGTAAATGCAGATAATGGTGAAGGCGAGGTCGAAGAAATCAACAGTGAAACTGAGGAAGAAGTTGTTTATGCTGATAGTGGATATTCAAATTTATATTTCTGGATACCAGTTATATTACTACTTATAATTATTGCTATTATTTATTATGTTACAAAGATGAAAAAAGGTGGCAATGATGCAGGATCGTCAACAGAATAAAATAGTTATATATTTGCAAAAACCCGGTTGACTTGATCGGGTTTTTGTATTTGTTTTCTTGCGATGACATAGGTTTGTCTTTGCGAGGAGGAACTCGGGATTGCCACACTTCGCTCGCAAAGACAGATAAAAAAACTATACGAAATTAAATTTGGGATTGCCGCTCTTCGCTCGCAATGACAGAGGAATAACATTGTCATTACGTGGAGGAACTCGGGATTGCCACGCTTCGCTCGCAAAGACAGAGGAATAACATTGTCATTGCGAGGAGGAACGACGAAGCAATCTTGAGTCTAAATTCACGATACGATATATTACAGTTTTTTGAATTTAAATTTGGGATTGCCACACTTTGTTCACAAAGACAGATAAAAAAACTATACGAAATTAAATTTGGGATTGCCACACTTTCCTCGCAATGGCAAGAGCAACGGTCAAAATAACAAAAAAAGGGAAATAATATTCTAAACGATATTTCTTTTTAAAAAAATTAACAAAAACGGAAAAATAGAGTAAAATTAAATTAGATTAATTTAAATCTTTTAAATATGAAATTAAAAAACATTGAGAATCCAACAAGACTGATATATCATAACCCAGTTTCACTTGTCACTTCAAATCACAAAGAAATAAAAAATGTTTTTACAGTCTCGTGGCTTTGTAGTGTTTCAAATCATCCACCGATGGTGATGATTAGCGTTGATAAAAAAAGATTTTCTTTCAATCTAATCAAACAAAGCGGTAAATTTGTGATAAACATTCCCAATATAAAGATGATTAAAGATGTCATATATTGCGGAAATGTTTCAAGAAAAAATAAAGATAAATTTGAAGAGAGAAATTTAATGTATTCTGTTTCTGACAAAGGAGGGATTATTCTTAATGATACAATTGCTTATGTTGAATGTGAAGTGAAAAATGAATTTGATGTTGGTGATCACATTTTGTTTATCGGAGAAATTATAACCTCAGGAGCTGAAGAAGAAGCCTATTCCAATGGCAGTTGGAATTTGAAAAATGAAAATGCAAAAACATTACATTTTTTAGGTGAGAATGGAAGATATATAACAATTGATGAAATTAATTTTAAAAAAAATAATAATTTTTAACTATAAAATGCAATAAGAATGTCATTTTGAGCTTGCCCGTCCTGTTAGGCAGGCTTGTTGAAAAATGGTAAGCATGCTAAATTTATTATTGTTAACCAATCCAGTCTGCTGTCAGGCTGGCTTCACTAAACAAACTTTCTGTTTTGTAATTCAAAATTAAATAAATTTTATGAATTGTAAAAGATCATTATATTTACATAAAAAATCTGGTGGAAAATTAGAAATTAAAAGTAAATTTGAAATTAAAAGTAAAGAAGATTTAAGCATGGCCTATACTCCTTGTGTTGCTGAAATTTCTTCCCTAATTGCAAAAGACAAAAAACTTGCAAGTGACTACACAATCAAGAAAAATACTATTGCAGTTGTTTCAGATGGAAGCGCTGTTTTGGGTTTGGGTGATATAGGTGCAGAAGCTGCAATCCCCGTTATGGAAGGTAAAGCGATTTTATTTAAAGAGCTTGCAAATGTTGATGCTTTTCCGATTTGTCTTGCAACACAAGATCCAGAAGAAATCATTCAAACCGTAAAAAACATCGCTCCAGTTTTTGGCGGAATTAATCTTGAAGATATTTCTGCTCCAAAATGTTTTTATATTGAAAAACAATTGCAAAACATTGGCATTCCCGTTATGCATGATGATCAACACGGAACAGCAATTGTTGTCATCGCTGCTCTCCTCAATTCCGCAAAAATAATAAAAAAAGACTTGTGTTCTATGAAAATTGTCATCGTTGGGGCTGGAGCTGCTGGAACTGCTATAACTAAAATGATTGCTCTTGAATTAAATCCAAAGGATATTCTTGTGTGTGATAGTAAAGGAATAATAAGCAAAGAGAGAAAGGATCTAAATCCGATGAAAAAAAAGCTTCTTGAAATCACTAACAAAAATAATACTAAAGGAAAAATTGAAGATGCTCTTTTGGATGCGGATGTTTTTATTGGTGTTTCAAAAGGTGGCCTAATAAATACTCAAATGATCAAAACAATGAATTCTGATGCAATTATTTTTGCAATGGCAAATCCAATTCCAGAAATTATGCCAGATGAAGCAAAAAGAGGAGGAGCGTCCATAGTTGGAACAGGGAGAAGTGATTTTCCAAATCAGATTAATAATGTTTTAGCCTTTCCGGGAATTTTTCGAGGACTTCTTGATAGTAAAGCAACAAAAGTAACAGACGAAATCAAAATTGAAGCCGCAAGAGCGATCGCAAATTGTGTCTTAAATCCAACAGTCAATAACATTCTTCCAAATCCACTTGATAAAAAAGTGTCAAAAGCTATAGCCAAAAGCATAAAACATTTACGAAAATAAAATATATATATATATATGAAAAATGAAAACAAAAATAATGAACAAATTTTGGAAGAAGCATTAGATCTTTGGGAAAATGGAAAATCAGTTTCAAAGATTTTAAGTTTATTTCCAAATCAAAGAAAAATGCTCAAAGAAGTTTTTTCCACTTTTACAATTTTAGATAATGAGAAAAATAATATATCAAAACCAGAAGAATTATTAGACAATGTTATTTCTCAAATTGTAAAAGAAAATAAAAATGGAATAAACCTAAAAGAAAAAAGAATTATTGAAGATATAAAAATTATTAAAAAAAATCCTATAAAACAAAAAAGGGAACTTTTAAATGACAATAATATTAAATCAAATTATATAGCTCTTGAAAAAAAAGATAAAAAAATAACAACTGAAAAAAATAATATAATTCATCAGGACGATAAAACAAAAGTTGAAAAATTGATTGTTTCTAAAAGCCTTTTAGTTTTTAATAAAAAATTATTTATTGAATTGTTTGCGGTTCTGTTTATTGTCATCATCATTGCTGTAATATTTTTAATACTTAACAGCAAAACTCCTTCTTTGGTAAATGATATTTCCGACAAACTGAAATTAGAAAATGAGATTCTTAAAAAAGAAATTGATGACCTTGAAAAGACAAATAACACTTTTATTGCAGATGAAATAGACCAAATTATTGAACGGTCAAATCAAAGCGAAAGCATTGTTCTGGTTGATGAATTAGATAATTTTGAAAAAGAACTTGCATTTGAATTAGACAGTCTACTCATTGAGATTAATAACCTTGAAGACAGTGCATCTTTGAAAGTTTCTGCAGAAAATTTAATTAATTCTATAAATTCAATCGTTAATAAATATGTTAATTTCTCAAATCGTATAAATATCAAAATCCAGTATCTTAAAATTAGCGGGAAAGATGTAACAAAATTAGAATCTCAATCAGAAAAAGCAAGTGAAAATTTACAAAATATAAAAGATGAAATTGACAAAATTGAAATAGAGAAAATTAATTATAAAAATCTCAGGGAAAATTTTATAAAAAAAACCGAAGATAACCTAAGAAATATACAGTCAGAATATTTTCAAATCATAGGTGAAATAAAAATGATGGAAAATTAATAAAAGAAAAACTAATTTATTAATCAACTTTGAATAAATGAATCCGAATCTTTTTCGAAAATTGAAAAAATGGAGAGATGAAACGGCCAAAAAAGAAATGGTTGAGGGGTTTCGAGTTATCCCAAACAGGGCGATTGAGGATGTTGCAATTCTTGAACCAAAAACAAGAGAAGAGTTGACTAATATCAAAGGAATAAAAGATAAAAAATATTATAAATATGGAAAAGAAATAATTGATATTGTGAAAAGTGAATCAGAAAAAACACAAAACGAAAAGGATCAACCATTTTTTCTACCCACCAGACGATCTAATAGAAATATTATCATTCCGCAAACGGAAAATTCTTCTTATGAAAAAATAAGACCATTTGTCCAGGATAATGATAATAAAATTGAAAAAACGGATAAAATCTATTCTGTAAGTGAATTTCTTGATCGCTTGAATGAAAAGCTAATGTCTGAGGAAATGAGAGTGAAAGGTGAAATCACAAGCGTTGACGAAAGAGAAAAGGTTATTTATTTTAGCTTGAAAGATAAAGAAGATGAAAGCGTTGTCAATTGCCTAATATTTCGATATCAATATGAAATTTCAGGTATAAAACTTGAAATTGGAAATGAGATAATTGCAAATGGATATCCAGAAATTTATAAACCAACAGGAAGATTGAGTTTAAATGTAAACCTAATTGAAATTGCTGGGCAAGGCGCTCTCAAAAAAGCTTATGACAAGCTTAGAGAACAATTTGAAAAAGAAGGCCTGTTTGCGTTGGAAAGAAAAAAACAATTACCAAAACTCCCACAAACAATAGCGCTTATAACCTCATCGCAAGGAGCTGCAATTGGGGATTTCACAACAAATTTAGGAAATTACGGATTTAAGATTAAATTCATTAACTCAAACGTAGAAGGAAAAAAAGCAATTTTTGATCTTATAAAAGCAATAAAACAAGTTAAAAGAATGAAAAACTTAGATGTTTTAGTGATAGTTCGAGGTGGTGGAAGCTTAGAAAGTCTGCAAGCGTTTAACAATGAAAAACTCGTTAGAGAGATAATTACTCTCAAAATTCCTATAATTTGCGGAATAGGTCACGAAAAAGATATTTCTCTTGTTTCTTTAGTTGCTGACAGCGCAGTTTCAACGCCTACCGCAGCAGCGCGAACCGTAAGAGATTCTTGGGATAGAGCAGTAGAAAAATTAAGTCACGATGAATCTATTATTATTAATTCATTTGAAAGACATTTGTATAAGTCAAAACAAAAAATTGAAACATTATCTTTTCACTTGAGTCATAAATTTGAAAATATTCTACAAAGATTTTCTGATATAAAAAATGATTTTGTAAACATATTAGATAATATAAAATATTCAATTGAAGGCTTAAAAGAAAAAATTGAAAATTACAAAAAATCAATCTTGTCTAATTATAATCAGGCTGTTTATAATGCAAAAGATAAAATTATTAATTTCGAGAATATAATTAATATTAACAATCCAGAAAGACAATTAAAACTCGGCTATAGTATTGTTTCACTTGAAGGAAATATCATTAAAAGCATAGAACAGATAAAAAAGGGGGATACTCTTGATATAAAAATTTCAGACGGCAACATCAAAACTGAAGTCAAAGATATAAAAAAATAATTTATTAAAAATATGGAAAAAATTAATCTAAGCGAATCACTTAAAAAACTTGAAAAAATTGTTGATTGGTTTGAGACTCAAGAAGAAATAGATATTGAAAAAGGTCTTGAAAAAGTAAAAGAAGGCGTAAAACTTATTAAATCAAGCAAAGAACGATTGAAAAATGTTGAGAACGAATTTGAGGAAGTGAAAAAAGAGATAGATAGTGCCCAAGAGTAACAAATAGTATTTTCAAATTTAAATTTAGTGTATAATGAAATTAGGTTGTAGCTGTTTATTTTTTTAGAATTATCAAGATGCGTTTGGTGTCCTTCTAAATTTATTTGATAAGCTTAAAGTAACTTATATTTTATGCCCAAATCTAAACAATTAAAATTCCCAAAAGACTTTCTATGGGGGTCTTCGGTTTCTTCTTATCAAGTTGAAGGTGGAAATGTAGAATGCGACTGGTCTGAAAAATTTCCTGCAAAAACTGCTTGTAACTATTATATTAATTATGAACATTTTTTTGATTTAGCAAAAGAATTAAATCAAAATGTGCATAGGCTCTCCTTGTCTTGGCCAAGAATTCAGCCGATGGAAGGAAGATTTGAAAGAAAGCCAATTGAGCATTATCGAAAAATGTTATTAGCTTTAAAAGAAAGAAACATTAAGTCAATGGTCACGATCTGGCATTGGACACTTCCTCTGTGGATGTCTGAAAAAGGTGGTTGGGAAAATTCAAAATTTTCTGATTACTTTCAACAATACACAAAATTTGTCGTTGAAGAATTAGATGATTTAGTAGATTTTTGGTTGACTACAAATGAACCTATGATTTACACTTCTCTTTCATATGTTTTAGGAAAATTCCCACCACAAAAAAATAATCTTCTCTTAGTTCCAAAAGTATTTTATAATTTTGTAAAAACCCACAAAAAAGCATATAACACTATACATGACATTAACAAAAATGCAAAAGTTGGTATTGCTCATAGTATTTCTTATGTGGATAACTTTAATCCGAAATCAATCTTAAATAGAACTGTATCAAAATCTTTCAATTTCTTTAAAAACTCTTTGTTTTTGGAACTTGTGAAAAATCATCAAGATTTTATTGGTGTCAATTATTATTTTCATGACAGAGTAAGACTTGATCCATTCTCTTTTCCTCCCATCAAAGTTCAAAATGAAAACAAAAGTGTCACCGATTTGGGGTGGGAAATATATCCAGAAGGTCTTTACAACATACTGTGTAATCTTAAAAAATATAATTTACCGATTTACATTACTGAAAATGGTCTTGCGGATAAAAAAGATAAAGAAAGATCAAAATTTATTAAACGACATTTACAATCTATTCATCGAGCAATTGAAAGTGGAGCAGATGTAAGAGGATATTTACACTGGTCTCTTATAGATAATTTTGAATGGACTGAAGGATATGGTCCAAGATTTGGTCTTGTGGAAATGGATTACAAAACAATGAAAACAAAAATTCGTCCAAGTGCGCTATATTATGCTGAGATTTGCAAAGAAAATCAATTGACAAATTAATTATATTATTTAATTTTAAAATATTTATATGATATCTTGGATTTTAATCACAATAATTGCACATTTTTTAAACGCTACTGTCTACATTATAGACAAACACATTGTATCAAACACGACCCTAAAGCCAGTGGCCTATACATTTTATTCGGGCGTTTTTCAAATATTATTTATCGCCCTCATTCCAATTATAGGATTTACAATGCCAAAAACTGAATTTTTTATACTTGGAATTTTAAATGGAGCTTTATTCATTTTGGCACTCCTAATTTTCTACAAAGCCTTAAGACTAAGCGAAGCATCAAGAGTTATTCCTGTTGTTGGAGCTACAATTCCAATTTTTACTGTCATTATATCTTATTTTATTTTGGGAGAGTTTTTGGCTGTTAAACAATTTTTAGCTTTTTCATTCTTTATTATTGGTGGTTTCTTATTATCTTCAAGATTAGATCACGGTCATTTCAAGATGATTAAAGGATTTTTATTGGCCACCGTTGCTGGTTTTCTTTTTGCCCTGTATTATACTTTGATAAAATATTTATATCTGCACTTGAGTTTTTTTGATGGATTTATTCTTTTTCAAATTGGTGGTTTTGTGGGAGCAATATTTTTGCTTGTTTCAAAGAATAATCGAGAGAAAATATTTTCAACACCCAAAACAATCAAAAAGGGGACAGCCTATTTATTTGTTCCAAATAAAATTCTTGCAGCTACTGCGGCTATCATGATTTTTTACGCAATTTCAATTGAAGGCAGTACAGTTTCTATAATTAATTCCTTGCAATCAATTCAATATGTTTTTATATTATTTTTTGCAATAATACTCTCCAAAAAACTTCCTAATTTATACAAGGAACAAATAAATAAAAAAGTTATCATGCGAAAAATAATTGCTATGATAATAATTGGAATCGGACTTTTCATAATTTAAAATTAATTAATTTCAAAAAAGTGAAATTTTACAAGAAAATAATAAAAAAACACAAAAAAATTATATTATTACTTTCTATCTTAATTGGATTGGCTATTTTTTTTGCAATTCCAAAAAATGGCGGAAATGTAATTTATGGGGTTACTTTTTCAAAACCATTTGCAGAACATCTCGGATTGGATTGGAAAGCAACCTATTTAGCGCTTTTAGATGATGCAGGAGTAAAAAGAGTTCGCCTGCCGTCATATTGGACAGAAATTGAATCGCAAAAAGGAGTCTATAATTTTAAAGATCTGGACTGGCAAATTCAGGAAGCTCAAAAACGAGACGTGAAAATCATTTTGACTCTTGGACAAAAACAACCAAGGTGGCCCGAGTGCCACATTCCAAAATGGGCTGAAGACTTAAATGAACACGAAAGACAAACAAAGCTTATTGATTTTATATCCAAAGTCGTAGAACGCTACAGAAATAGGGAAAATATAATCAATTGGCAAATTGAAAATGAACCCTTTTTGCCTTTTGGAGAATGTCCAAAATTTAATAAAAACTTTTTTGACCGTGAAGTTGCACAAGTTCGTTTACTAGACAGCAGATCTCTTATAATTTCTGATAGTGGGGAACTTAGTACTTGGTATAGAGCGTCAAGCAGGGCTGATATCCTTGGAACAACTTTATATAGAATTGTTTGGAATGATACAGTTGGTTATGTACACTATCCCATCACATCAATTGCTTACAGATTAAAAGCGGCTATTATTATGCTTATGACAGGTGTCGATAAAATTATTATAGTTGAATTACAAGCAGAGCCGTGGGGCCCTAAAATGATTATTGAAACACCACTCCATGAACAATATAAGTCAATGAGTCCAGAACAATTTCAGAAAAATATTGAATTTGTAAAACATGTTGAATTTTCTGAAGCATATCTTTGGGGAGGGGAATGGTGGTATTGGCTCAAAACAGTCAAGGGTGATGATCGAATTTGGAATCAAGCAAGAAAAGTTTTTTCCGAATCTGCAAAACTTGAGAAATAATAGTAAAGACAATTTAATTAAAAAAAATCAAATTATCTATGATAAATATATATAAAAAAACACTAAAGGACTCAGAGCTTAAAAACTTGAAGAACTTTGAAGAAGGAAGTTGGGTTTCTGTTGTCAATCCAAATATTGATGAAATTAAAATCCTTGAAAAGAAACTCGATTTAGATCTTACTATTGTTGAAGATGCGTTAGATGAAAATGAAATATCTCGAATTGAAAAAAATGGAGAAAAATTTTATATAATTATTCGCTTTCCATTTCAAAGTGATTTAAATGCTATGACAATGCCCTTGTTAGTTGCTATTACAGAAGATCATATTGTAACGCTATGTAAAGAAAAAAATGAACTTATAGAAAATATTATAAGAAAAGGAAACTCATTTTACACAACACATAAGACAAATTTTATATTAAGAGTTATTTTGGAGGTATTTAACAATTATGACTTACATCTTAATAAAATATTAAAAGACATAAAAATCAAAAAAATAAATTTGAATAAACTTGAAAATAAAGATATTTTGTTTCTTGTTCAAGAAGAAGAAACTTTAAATGATTTTATTTCTTCCCTTGTTCCTATTATAAATAATCTTGAGAGAGTTTTGAGTGGAAGATATATCCCAATATATGAAAAAGACAAAGATATGATTGAGGATTTGTTTATGGACAGCAAACAAACACTCGAAATATCAAAAACTGCACTTAAATCAATGAAGAATATACGAGAAGCCTATTCAACAATTTTAACAAATGAACTTAATAAAATTATGAGAATTCTAACAGTCGCAACAATTATATTAACAGTACCAACAATAATTTCAAGTATATATGGAATGAACATATCATTGCCAATACAAAATAATTCTTCAGCTTTTCTAATTATAATTTTAATTATAATTTTATTTTCTTTATTATTTTTTATGATAATAAAGAAAAAAAAGTGGATGTAATTAATTTTTCTTTATCATATAAAACATAAAATTTTAATAATTAAAGACAAAATTATGATTATTACAACAACAGATAATATTTCTGGCAAAGAGATTATCGAGACAATTGGATTGACAAAAGGAAATACTGCCCGAGCAAGAAATGTTGGTCGCGATATTTTTGCTTTTGCAAAAAACATCGTTGGAGGGGAAGTTTTGGAATATACCAAACTCATTGCTGAATCAAGAAAGCAAGCAATAGACAGAATGAAGGAGGATGCAGAAAAAATGGGCGCAAATGCCATTGTTGGTTTGAGGTTTTCAAGCACAACAATTAGCAGTGGTATTTCGGAAGTTTTAGTTTATGGAACAGCAGTAAAAATTAAATAAACAAAACCGTGGAAGAAAATCTAAATTTTTTTGTAAAATGTCTATTGCTAATATAATTAGCGCTATTTATGTTTTTTATATATGCGTTAATTATAAAATTTTTTGAAAGACTAAAAGAACCTAAAAACGATAAATATAAAAATCTCAAAAAATAATTCATTAAAAATCTAAATATTTATCTAATATTTCAAGCCTATATAGTGGTATATTTATATAATATAGTCACTATTGACTAAATGTTAGATTGCCTGTAAGATGAAGGTGTAACTTAAAAATAAATAAATAGCCTTCCAGGGGCTGTTTTAAAAAAATCAAATTTGTATACAATATTAATAAATACTTACAACTCAAAACTATGAATATTATAAAAGAAATAAAAAAATATATTACAGAAGTAAAAAATGAAGCAAAGAAAGTCAGCTGGCCAAGTAAAAAAATAACAATAAAAGACTCTGTTATTGTTATCGGCATAAGCCTTGCAACTGCAGCATTTTTAGGCGGAGTAGATTATATTCTAACTATAGTTATCGAAAAAGTTGTTGTAAATTAAGTTTAAAAAATATCCATTTTAATTATTAAGTAAAAAATATGCCAAAGCAAACAGCGGATTTTGGAAAAAATTGGTATGTCTTGCACACATATTCAGGTTATGAAGATAATGTTTGCAGAAACCTCAAACAAAGAATTGAATCCATGGGCATGGAAGAAAAAATATTTGATGTGCTTGTTCCAAAAGAAAAAAAGATAAAAATCAGAAACGGGAAAAGAAAAGTCATAGAAGAAAGAATTTTTCCAGGGTATGTAATGGTTGAGATGATTGTAAATGATGACTCATGGTATGTTGTTCGAAATACTCCAAATGTTACTGGATTCGTTGGATCTGGTACAACACCAACTCCAATATCAGAAGAAGAAATGATTACACTAAAAAAAAGAATGGGAGTAAAAGAACCGAAATACAAGATTGATGTTTTGCAAGGCGATATGATAAAAATCATAGACGGACCATTCAAAGATTTCGACGGTAAAGTAGATGGAATTGATGAAGAAAAGGGCAAAGTCAAGATTTTAGTGCAAATGTTTGGACGCGAAACTCCACTTGAATTAGATTTTTTACAAATTAAAAAAATGTAAAGTAATTAAATTAATTTAAATTATCAGTATGGCAAAAAAAATTCAAAAATTAGTTAAACTTCAAATACCAGCAGGAAAAGCAAATCCAGCTCCACCAATTGGACCTGCACTTGGTCAAGCTGGAATCAATATCCAAGAGTTCTGCACGAGATTTAACAATGAGTCAAAGGATCTTGGAAATGACATTATTCCAGTTGAAATTTCTGTATATGAGGATAAATCCTATACATTTATAATGAAAACTCCTCCAGCATCAGCGCTTTTAAAAAAGGCTGCTGGTGTCCAAAAAGGATCAAAAGAACCACAAAAAGACAAGGTTGGGAAAGTAACAAAAGCACAACTCCAAGAAATTGCAGAATTGAAAATGAAAGATTTAAATGCAAATACAGTTGAAGGTGCGATGAACATTATCGCAGGAACTGCAAGAAATATGGGAATTAAAATTGAAGAATAATATATTTATTTTAAAAACATCTAAACTATGGAAGAAAAAAATATAATATCAAACAATTCAAAAAAACATAAAATTATTCTTTTGATTTTAGTTTTGCTTTCTTTATTTATTATTACTTTCGTCTTAAACTCTAACACGGCTTCCAAAGATGATTATGATAGTATTGATAAGGTTGAAAAATCAGATGAGAAAAAATTTTCTGTGACTTTAAGGATTGATAATGGAAAGGGAGATGAAAAAAAGGAATATGAGCTAAATGAAATTTCAAAGAAAACAACTGTATTTGACATTTTAAACAAAAATGTCACAATAAAATATAATAATGATTATGATTACGGAGTTTTTATAGAAAGTATAGATGGAATAAATAACGGAGATGAAGGAAAATATTGGCAATATTATATCAATAATAAGCTTGGGGATGTTGCAGCTGACAAAAAAACGATGCAGGAAGGCGATATAGTTGAGTGGAGATTTGAAGAAGATTCGTTTTAGTTATATTTGTAATTATTGAATGTCATTACGAAGGAGTTGCAACAACTGAAGCAATCCCAGAACTATGTGCAGAGAGTTTAATCACGAAATTACTTCATCGCCCTGTAGGACTCTTCGCAATAACAGTAAAGCTCAAAAAATATGAACAAATTAAAATTTATTTCAGCAATAATACTAATTCTTATTGGAATAGCGGGAAGATTTTTCTTGGTAAGTTATGCTGGAATTCCTAATTTTGAGATAATAACAGCAATAGCTTTGATTTCAGGAATATATTTAGGAGGCGTTTATGCCATTGTCATTCCTCTTTCAATAATTTTTTTGAGCGATTTGGTAATTGGAAATACATATATTTTTATTTTTACATGGACAGCGTTTGCGTTGATTGGATTGTTTGGATTTTTGTTTAAAAACAAACTGAAAAAGAAACTTCTTTTTAATTCTATTTTAATAGGAATTACTTCTTCTGTATTTTTTTATCTTTATACTAATTTTGGTTGGTGGCTTATGTCTGGAATGTATGAATATAGCTTATCAGGACTTATACGATGTTATTGGATGGCAATTTTGTTTTTTAGAAATAATTTAGTCGGAAATTTGATTTTTGTACCGTTAGGAATTTATACTGCATCAAAAGTATTTAACTATTCCCAAAAAAGATGCTATTATTTTTCTGCCAACAAAAATGAGAGGACTTTATAAAATTGAAGATATAATAAGAAGATATAAAAATCATCCAGATGAGTTAAACTTGATGATTGATGAAAAAAAAATAGGAATAATAAACAAAAACAGAACTAAGAGAGAGAAAGAATTGCTGAAATGTGACTTAAAAATACTTAAGAAAGCTCTTAAAGAAATAAATAAATTGATAATCAGAGAAATAATTTCAAAAGTCACGCCAGCTATCATAAGTTTATTTTTTATTGTTAATGAAATTCTTTATATTAAAAACAATATCAATCTTATTCAACAAGATGTTTATTTGCACAATGTTCTTTCAGTTATTGTTTTACTAAAAATGGTTATTATTTTTTTTGTTTTACCTTTATTTTTATTTGAAAAATCAGTTAATCATTTTCTCAGATTAGACTCGCAATTTTTTCCAATTAGTTTTTTTTATAATTCTCTATATTTTTTAATATTTCTTATAGTTACAATCAAAGTTTTTGAATATATCTAAATTAATAATTTAACAACTAACCGTGGGAGCGTTAAAATTTAATGCGCTTGAACCACAAAGGAAAAAACAATGAAAAGATCAAAACGTTATAAAGACGCAAAGAAAAAAATAGACAGAGTTAAAGTCTATAAAGTTAGTGAAGCAATTAAGTTGCTAAGCGAAAATGCAAACGCAAAATTTGATGAAAGCGTTGAAATTCATATCAAAACAAATATCAACCCCAAACAATCTGATCAACAAATTCGAGGGTCCATCGTGCTTCCTCATGGAACGGGAAAAGAGAAAAAAATTGCAGTTTTTGCAGAAGGGGACGCAGCAAAAGAAGCAAAAGATGCTGGTGCTGACATTATCGGAGGCGAAGAGCTTATTGCAAAAATAAAACAAACAAAACAAGCTGACTTTGATATCGCAGTTGCAACTCCAGATATGATGCGAAAGCTTGCAATTATTGCGAAAATTTTAGGTCCAAAAGGTATTATGCCTTCACCAAAAACAGAAACTGTTACGACTGATATCAAAAAAACTGTTGAACAACTGAAGAAAGGTAAATTAAACTTCAAAAATGATGACTCTGGAAATATTCACCAACTAATTGGAAAGGTGTCTTTTGGAGAAGAAAAATTATTAGAAAATGCCAATGCATTTATCCAAACTATGAAAGATGTAAAACCAAGCGGAGCAAAAGGTGATTATATAAAAAATATTGTAATCACTTCCACTATGGGAGTTGGTATTAAAATTAATTTGTAATTTTTAGATAGCAAATAATAAAATTTGTATATTGATCTAAATATACAAATTTTAATTTAAAAAGCAATGATAGAAAATAAAATTGGCGCATTGCCGGCACAATATATCAGAAAAATGTTCTCTGAAAGTGAAATACTTAATTCTGATGAAAAAAATATTCAACCCGCTAGTATAGACTTAAGCGTTTCTAAAGAAGGATATAGAATGAGAGGAACTTTTTTGCCAAAAAAATCAGAATCAATTCGTGATATAATCAAATCAGAGTCTATCTATAAAATAGACTTGGACAATCCATTAGAAAAAAATGGAGTGTATTTAATTAAATTAAATGAAGAGCTAAATCTTTCCAAAGAAAAATTTGCATTTACATCTTCAAAAAGTTCAATTGGAAGAATTGACCTACAAACAAGATTGGTTGTTGATGGCTATTCTCGATTTGACGGAGTTCCCTGTGGATATAAAGGCGAACTCTGGCTTCAAATAATTCCAAAATCTTTTCTTATAAAGCTTAATGTTGGAGATAAGTTAACTCAAATTAGATTTTTTAATGGTGAAGCAAAAATTAATAATGGAGAAATTACAAAAGTTTATGAGAAATATAAATTACTTTTTGATAAATCTCAAAATTTTATTCCATCTGAAGAAGGTCTCGCTCAAAATAATAGAAATAATATAGTAATGACAATTGAATTGGGTGGTGAAAATGATAACCAAGTCATTGGTTATAAAAATTTATTAGTAGATCAAGTTGTCGATTTGTCAAAAATAAACTATTATAATGCTGATGAATTTTTTGAACCTATAATTTCTCCAAAAAACGGAAAGCTTATACTTGAAAAAGATTCATTTTATATTTTTTATACAAAAGAGTTTATTAGAATTCCCAATGAATTTTCTTCGGAAATGATTGCTTATGATATATCAAATGGAGAATTCCGTTCTCATTATGCAGGTTTTTTTGATCCTGGATTTGGTTATGGACAAAACGGTGAAATAAAAGGAAGACAAGCTGTTTTGGAAGTCAGGTCATACGACAGTAATTTAGTCTTTAGAGATGGACAACCTATATGTCAAATGAGTTTTGAAAATTTAATTGAACAAACAGAATTCGTTTATGGACTTGAAATTGGTTCTAACTATGTAAATCAAAATGGACCGAAATTAAGTAAATATTTTAAGTCTGAAGTTAAATAATAATCTCGTTTTATTATTTATATAAAACAAAGATGAAAAAAATCAAAAATGCAAACTGGCCTGCCTATAAAAATAAAATGTTAATAGTCGGAAATAAAAAAAGTCAAGTAGCTGTATGTACTTTATGGACAAAGAAAGAAATGGTAGGTCAAATTTTAGATTTAAAAACAGTCGCAGTGATTGGTAATTTATACTCTCCTAAAAAGGGGGTTAGTTTTTTAATTAGAAATATTTTAGCAAATCCAAATATTAGATATTTGATTGTTTGTGGCTTGGACAATTCAAAAAGTGGGCAAGTTTTGATTGATTTTTCAAATAACGGATTTAAAGGAATTACAGATGAAAAAAATAATCTTTTATATTGGCAAGTAATTAGTGAAACAGAAAATAAAATAGATACTGAAATTGAAAGAGAAGCTATAGAACTATTTAGAGAAAAAGTAAAAATTATTGATCTTAGAAATGAAAGAAATTTTAAAGAGATTCAAGAGAAAATTAATTTTTTAGATCAAAACCTTCCTCCCTTCTCCTGCGAGCCTTTAATTTTTCCAGATGAAAAAAAAGATACTGTAGAAAGTTTTCCATCTGAAGACTCAGTACATACTATTCGAGGAAAAAAAATAGCTGAAACTTGGTTGAAAATTCTTGATCATATTTTAAGATTTGGAAGAACCGATCAAACTTCTTATCAAAATCAGCAAAAAGAAATCATAGATATTGTTTCTGTAATCACTGATGAAGATCCTGAAAATCTCTATATTCCCGAGTGGCTGCCTAATGATGCTGAGCATATGAAAGAATATGCACCAACTGTTTTATCTGCATTTTGCCCTCAAGGAGCCGCCTATACATATGGCTCCAGAATGAGAAGCTATTTTGGAGTTGATCAAATTCAGGAGGTAATCAATCGAATTAGGGAGGAAAAACATACTCGCAGGGCTATGGTAAATCTTTTAGATCCAAGAGTTGATTCTTATAGTAAAAATCCGCCATGTCTAAATCATTGTTGGTTTAGAGTACAAGGAGATAAATTACATTTAGTAGCGACACTAAGAAGCAATGATATGTTTGATGCTTGGCCAGAAAATGCACTTGCGTTGCGGCTTTTGCAAAATATTGTTTTCAAGAAAATAGTAAAATCTTATTCAGAAGTTAAGCTTGGTAATCTTGTAATTCATTCATTGTCAGCTCATATCTACGATGATTCATGGAAGGAGGCTAAAAAAATTGTCGAACAACATCACAAGGCAGTGTTTCCTAGTGCAAATCTTGAACAGGACTGTAGGGGAAATTTCATAATAACAGTTGAAAACTCTGAAATTGTGGTTGAGCACTATTCTTCTAACGAAACACTTTTAGCGACTTATAGGAATAAAAAGGCGATGCCAATATACTTTGAAATGAGTAGAAACGGAGCAGTTTCAGTTATATCACATGCTTTATATATTGGTACAGAACTGCAAAAAGCTGAATTAGCAATAAAACTAATGCTACCCTACAAGCAGGATATTGAATTAAATATAAACAAGCTCAAAATATAAATTAAAGCTGATTTGGTCTTAATATTTTCATAATAAATCAAAAATATAAAATTAAATGAAAAAAACAAATGCAAAAGGAAAATTAATTGTTCTGTATGGCATAAATAATTTAGGCAAAACTACACAAGCGAATATGATAGTAGATTATTTTAATAAAAAAAATATAAATACAGAATATATAAAATATCCGATTTATAACCAAAAACCCACTGGAAAATTAATAAATGAATATTTAAGAGGTGGCAATCCAAATAATTTTAATCCAAGAGAATTTCAGATTTTGCAATATGTTAATAAGGTAAATTTTGAAAACACTCTTAAGAAAAAATTAAATAATGGTGTTAATATTATTGCAGAAGATTATTCAGGAACATCCATTGCTTGGGGTGCTAGTGCGGGAGTTGATATAAAGTTTTTAGAATATCTATATTCTTTCGCATATAAAGAAGATTTGGCAATTTTATTTGATGGTAAAAGATTTACTGATTCCATAGAAAAAAATCATAAGCATGAAAACAATAATGTCCTTATTGAGAGAGTTAGGCAAGTTCATTTAGAGTTGGCTGAAAAATATAATTGGCAAAAAATTGATGCAAATCAGACCATTAACGAAATACATTGTAAGATTTTAAAAATCATAAATAAAATAATAATAAATAACTAGTGGATAAACATTGATTATATGCAGAATGAGAAACTGTAAAGCACGCTAAAGTAAGAAAATTAATATGGAAATGAATAGAAATATTAATAAAATAAATATATAAATATTATGCTGAAAATTAAAATTCGAAAAATTATCTAATCAATTAATTCAAAAACTATGATTTTAGGAGTTGATCAATTATTAAAATTAGTAGAAGAAAAAAATTTAGTAGAGAATTTGTCAGAGAGAGAATTAACTAATCCAGAGGGGGCTGGATTTGATTTGCGATTAGGCGAAATTTATGAGCTGAATGGAAATAGTTTCCTTGGAGTCGAAGAAAGAAAAACTCCAAAAGTAGAATTATTAGAAAAGTATAATTCTGATAAAAAATCCAGTTTTATATTTAAACCAGGCTGTTTCTATTTGATAAAAACAATTGAAAGTGTAAATATACCTGAGAATATATTGACCCTTTTTACGCCCAGAACTACCATTTTTAGATCAGGTATGATGATTTTTACTGCTACTTGCTCTCCAGGTTATTGTGGTGAGCTTACTTTTGCTGTTGCTAATTTTGGTACTTGTGAGGTCGAAATAGAAATGGGAGCACGTGTAGTGCATGCAATGTTTTTTCAAATTGAAGGAAAAACAAATCTATATCGCGGGCAATGGCAGGGTGGGAGAGTTAGTACTGAAAAAAAAGAAAAGCAGGTTTAGAATAAAAGCCAAATAGAGTAATTTGCTCTTCTTTAATATTCCTGTAAATACTGTCTAAACAGGGAATTTGCCCTTAAGAGGTTTTAAATTATCTAAATGAAGTCCTAAAAGAGCTTGTCCTGAATTCAGCTCAGAGATGAAATTCCGTGAATAATTAATGGATATATCAAATAAAACTAATAATTTCAGAAGGAATAAATTGCCCTAATAAGTCAAAAGTTTAAATTACACACAATGCAGAAAAGACGGATTTGGAAGCACTGGAATTAAATGATCAAAAATATATAAAGCCTGTGGATAATAACTGGTAATTGATTCTGTCTGTCGCAGCAATATGATAATGTCATAGTATAGCAATTTAGAAATGTCATACCTGATTGCTAATTATTTCATAACTGTTTAGATAATAATATTAATTATTAATCTAAATTACTATAACTAACAGACTAATTAGTATGGCGAAAAAAGAGTTAGATAGATATGGCATTATCAAAAACTTAATTGATGGAAAGATAAATGGCACAGACGCTTTCAAGCAAGTTGGCATATCTATCCGCCAGATAAAAAGATTGAAGGCTAAGATAATTAAACTTGGTCCTTAAGGATTGATTCACGGAAATTGTGGTTATAGCAGTAACAGGAAATTAAATCCCAAGATCATTGAAGAAGTCAAAAAATATCTAAAGGAAAAGTATTATGACTTCAAACCAACCTTTGCCTCAGAAAAATTAGCCGAGAATCATGATATTAAAATTACCTTGAATTACGAAATTCAATATATTTGTCACCCTGAGTTTGTCGAAGAGTGAAAAATGCGTCAAATTTATCATAGTTAGACAAGCTCACTATGACAAATTTAGCTATTTCGTAATTCAAAGAAATTAATAAAGAAACAACAAGGAGAATTATGACAGAAATAGGGCTCTATAATCCCAAATCAAGAAAACAGCCAAAGAAAAGGTATGTTTGGAGAGAAAGAAAGGATAACTACGTCGAGATACAACAATTTGATGGATCATATCATAATTGGTTTGGGAAAGAAAGTTGTTTACTTCTATCAGTTGATGACGCTACAGGAAAAATAACTCACGCTAAATTTGATTATAACGAAGGAACTGTGGCTGTGTTTAAGTTCTATCTTGAATATTTTAATCAAAATGGGCTACCATTATTAATATATTTGGATAAATTCAGCACATACAAAGTTAACCATAAAAACGCTGTTGATAACAAAGATTTAATAACACAATTTCAAAGAGCAATAAATCAAGTTGATTTAAATCCCATTACAGCTCATAGCCTTGAGGCTAAGGACCGTGTGGAAAGAATGAACGGAATGTTACAAGACAGATTAGTTAAAGAACTGAGATTGGCTAATATTAAGACAATAGAAAAGGCTAATGAATTTTTAAAAGAATATATTCCTAAATTCAATGCTAAGTTTGCCGTAGTTCCAAAACGAGAAGCTAATTTACACAAAGAATTGGATAAAAAAATGAAAGAAAGATTACCACAGATTTTCTCAGTTCAAAATGAAAGAAAAGTTAATATTAATTACACTGTGAGATTTAAGAATAAGTTTTACCAGCTTAATGAAACACAGCCGACTACTGTCTATAAAAAAGATTCAGTCGTGATAGAAGAACATTTGAACGGAACAGTGAAGATTAATTTAAAGGGACATTATTTAAATTATCTGGAATTGCCAGAAAGACCGAAAAAAGAAATAAATATCAAATTGCCGGCAATCACTAACAGAAAACAATCATCATGGAAACCACCTATAAATCATCCCTGGAGAAGATGCTCATTCACTTTTAAAAAGAAGGTAAACATTGAACAATTAATTACTAATTAAGATTTATTAAATATACTATGGGTATGACATTTCTAAATTGCTCAAGGTATGACATTTAAATACCTTAATCATTGACATTTATTTATTTTAATACTATAATGTTTAAGTATTAAATAGTAATAAATTATTAGCTTAGATATGATAGCAATAAGGTCCAAGCGGGCTTAGTTTGTGTTATAGTATTATTTCAGTTATAGTATAAATTTTATAATTAAATTAAATAAAGAATATGCCCAGAAAATATGCTATTGGTAAATTTCGCAATATAGGGATTATTGCACACATAGATGCCGGAAAAACAACAGTTTCCGAGCGAATTTTGTTTTATACAGGAATTAGCCATAAGATTGGAGAAGTCCATAACGGAGAAGCTACTATGGATTGGATGGAACAAGAACAAGAAAGAGGAATAACAATTACATCTGCTGCGACGACTTGTTTTTGGAAAGAACATCAAATAAATATTATAGATACTCCCGGACACGTTGACTTTACTGCTGAAGTTGAAAGGAGCTTAAGAATTCTTGATGGAGGCGTTGTTGTTTTTGATGGCGTGGCAGGAGTTGAATCTCAAAGCGAAACTGTCTGGCATCAAGCTGATAAATATAAAGTTCCAAGAATTTGTTTTATAAATAAGATGGATAGAACTGGAGCGGATTTTTATAAAAGTTTTAATTCTATTCTTGAGAGGTTGAATAAAAATGCAGTAGCAATCCAACTTCCAATTGGATCTGAAGAAAAATTTGAAGGAACAATTAATCTTGTAAATAGAAAAGCATATTATTTTGAAGGAGATCACGGAGAAAAGGTGGTTGAAAAAGAGATTCCAGAAGATATGAAAGAAAAAGTTGAAAGCTGGAGATCTGAAATGATTGAAAAAATTGTTGAACATGATGATATGCTAATGGAAAAATATCTTGCAAGTGAGGAAATTTCAGAAATTGAAATTGAAGATGGAATAAAAAAAGCAACAATTGCAAATGAAATTTTTCCAGTTATGACTGGAACTGCTTTGAAGAATAAAGGAGTACAGCTTGTTTTAGATGCAGTTATAAATTATCTACCATCTCCACTTGAAATTCCTGCAATTATAGGAATTAATCCTAAGACAAAAAAAGAAGAAGAAAGAAAAACTGATGATAATCAACCACTTTCAATTTTGGCTTTTAAGGTTGCAACAGATCCATTCGTTGGGCAGTTAGCATTTTTTAGGGTCTATTCAGGATCTTTAAAAGCTGGATCCTATGTTCTCAATTCAACAAATGGGAAAAAAGAAAGAATTGGAAGAATACTTCGAATGCATGCAAATCATCGTGAAGAAGTTGATGAAATTTTTGCAGGAGACATCGCAGCTACTATCGGACTAAAAGACACTACGACGGGAAATACCCTATGTGATGAAAAATATCCTATCATATTAGAAAATATTACTTTTCCAGAGCCGGTTATTTCAATTGCTGTTGAACCGAAAACGAAAGCAGATCAAGAAAAAATGGGAATGGCTCTCAAAAAACTTTCTGATGAAGATCCAACTTTCAAAGTTCACACAGATGAAGAAACGGGACAGACAATTCTTTCAGGAATGGGAGAACTTCATTTGGAAGTTTTGATTGACAGAATGATGCGTGAAATGAAAGTGGAGGCAAATATTGGAAGACCAAGAGTAGCATATAGAGAAACAATCAAAGATACTGCTGAATCTGAAGGTAAATATGTAAGACAATCTGGAGGTCGTGGACAATATGGACATGTTTGGATTCGAATTGAACCACTTGAGAGAGGAACTGGTTTTGAGTTTGTTAATGAAATCAAGGGAGGTGTAATTCCTCAAGAATATATAAAACCAACACAAAAAGGAATTGAAGAAGTTTTAACGAAAGGAGTTATTTCGGGTCATCCAGTAATAGATGTTAAAGTAACTTTGTATGATGGTTCTTATCATGAAGTTGATTCATCGGAGTCGGCTTTTAAGATTGCAGGTTCAATTGCTTTTCAAGCAGCTTTTAGAAAAGCAGACCCAGTTATTTTAGAACCAATTATGAAAGTTGAAACAATAACTCCAGAACAATTTATGGGAGATGTTGTTGGTGATTTGAGTTCCAAGAGAGGACAAATTGATAATATGGGAGAACGTGGGCAATCAAAAGTTGTTACAGCTCTTGTGCCACTTTCTTCAATGTTTGGATATGCCACACAACTTCGTTCAATGACACAAGGTCGTGGAAACTATTCAATGGAATTTGATCATTATCAAGAAGTGCCAAAAAATATAACTGATGAAATTATTGGGGAAAAAGATAAGAAATAAAATATAGAACAAGTTTAATATAAAATAAGAATGTCTATTTATGATATTCTTATTTTTTTGTAACTATTTATAATATGTATTTTTTTTGGTATAATAATTTTGACAGAAAAATTTCAAAAAATAATAAATTTAAGTATGAAACGACATAGAATTTGGTATAAAAGAGAGTTATTTAAAAATCATTTTAAGTCATATAAAAATTGGGATGATTATAATATTCCTTCTGGAGACAAGCAGATTGGAAGATATAAGACAGATGCTATTCAATGCAAAAACCCGGATTGTTCAAGAGAGGGAATGTTCATAAGTGAACATGAAGCATTTTATTGTTTTGCAAGTCAGTCGTATTTGAAAAAAATTAAGAAAAAACTATTAATAATGAGAAAAAAGAAAAAAAACAGTATATATGTTTGCCCATTTTGTGGCGGAAATGATGTTTCGGAAATCTAAAAACTAGTAAGTTATGTTTTTAAGAATGTATATATGTCGCTACTACTAATAATAAATAATAAAAAGAAATTAGTATTGACAAAAAAAATAATTGTGCTATTCTCTATTAGTAGTTTAAAATATTTTTGTAAATGAAAAAATGAATGAAGACAGTTTTGATAAAATTAAAAAACTTATAAAAGTGATTGGTGGAAAGGTTATTATAGTTGAAGATGGTAATCCTACTTTTGTAATTATAGATGTTGATGAATATGTTAATTACTCAGAAATTAAAAATCATTTTATTAACGAAACTTCAAAGTCAAAGAAGATAGTTGAAGAAAGAATAAACAAAGATATAAACGTTTGGAAAAGTATGCAGGATGAAAGAAAAATTAAACAATTTGAATCAGAAAATATTCGCAAAGATAGCAACAAAAATGAGATTAATAATGATGCTATTAACGATATTACCATTGAAAGTTTATAAAATTCATAAAGTATTGACAAGAATAATAATAGAGTATATAATTTAACTTGTTATTAATATGTTTTTAATAAAGTAAATTTAGCAATAAAATTCATAATAAAATGAAACTTGCAAAATTTCTCAGATATGTTAATGTAAAGTCATTGTTTTATAATAAATATTCATTTAAATTTAAAAATTAATCTTAATGAACTAGAGTTTAAAATGTAAATATTTTTGGCCCTAGTCCTAAAAAAGGAGAATCATAAAAATGGCGGAATTATTTGACAGATCAAAACCACATGTCAATGTGGGTACTATAGGTCACGTTGATCACGGAAAAACAACACTAACAGCAGCTATGCTAGCTTGTTTGTCTTCATCAGGTCAAAAAGCTTCAAAAAAGGGAGTTGCTGAAATTGACAGTGCTCCAGAAGAGAAAGAAAGAGGCATTACAATTGCTACTTCTCATCAAGAGTATGAATCAGATAAAAGACATTACGCTCATGTAGACTGTCCAGGTCATGCTGATTATATTAAAAATATGATTACAGGTGCCGCTCAAATGGACGGTGCTATTTTAGTTGTTGCTGCTACTGATGGTCCTATGCCTCAGACAAGAGAGCATATTTTACTTGCAAGACAAGTTGGAGTTCCTGAAATCGTTGTTTTTATTAATAAAGTAGATCAAGTTGATGATCTTGAATTAGTTGATCTTGTTGAAGAAGAAATTAGAGAGCTATTAACAAAATACGAATTTGACGGAGCAAATGCTTCAATTGTTAGGGGTTCCGCACTTCAAGCGCTTGAATGTGCATGTGGAAAAGCTGAATGTGAAAAATGTAATCCAATTTTAGAAATTGTGAAAGCTCTTGATGAAAAAATTCCAGAACCAAAGCGAGATATTGATAAGCCATTTTTAATGCCTATTGAGGATATCTTTTCAATTGAAGGAAGAGGAACAGTTGTGACTGGAAGAATTGAAAGAGGTGTAGTTAATTTGAATAATGAAGTAGAATTAGTTGGACTTGGAGATACAAGAAAGGTTGTTATTACGGGAATTGAAATGTTCAATAAACAATTAGATAGAGGTCAAGCTGGAGATAATGCTGGAATTTTACTTAGAGGCATTAAAAAAGAGGAAGTTGAAAGAGGACAAGTTTTGGCAGCTACAGGTTCAATTACTCCACACTCAGAATTTGAAAGTGAAGTATATGTTTTGACAAAAGAAGAAGGCGGAAGACATACTCCATTTTTTTCTGGATATAAACCACAATTTTATATAAGAACAACTGATGTAACAGGCGATACAACTTTACCAGAAGGAACAGAAATGGTTATGCCTGGAGATACAGTAAAGATAATTGTAAAACTAATTTCACCAGTTGCTATGGAAGATGGCATGAGATTTGCAATCAGAGAAGGTGGAAGAACAGTAGGAGCGGGTGTTGTTACTAAGATTATAAAATAAGGAGAATTTTCTTCTTATTTTATTTTTTAGATATTTTAATAATAATTAAGTTCAATTCCAACCGAGATGGTAGAAAAAACTAAACAGGAGAATGAATCTAAAGCAAAGATTCGAGTAAAAATTAAGGCATATGATCATAAGATTATTGATCAATCGGCAAAACAAATAGTTGAAACCGCTTTAAGAAACGGAGCATCTGTTAGAGGACCAGTTCCCTTGCCAACTGAAATCAGTAAATTTACTGTAAATAGTTCAACTTTTGTTCATAAAGATGCACGAGATCAGTATGAAATGAGGGTTCACAAGAGACTTGTTGATATTCTTGATCTAAATCCGAAAATAATTGATGCGCTTACAAGTTTGAATTTACCAGCAGGAGTATTCATTGAGATTAAGATGTAATTATTTGAAAATTAAATGCTAGTTTAAGTGTTTATCACTAGGTTTCCTTATCGTTATATCGAGGCTTTGGTAGAAAGTACTAAACATACTGAATTAGCCAATTTTGTAAGTCGGATAAAACGATTGAAATTGGTTGAAATGTCTGATTTTTTTATTTGTAAAAATTTAAAGAATAAATAGTTTAAATATATGAAGTTTATTTTAGGTAAAAAAATAGGAATGAGTCAGGTTTTTATTGAAACTGAAAAAGATAGGAAAGCAATTCCTGTTACTTTGGTTGAAGCAGGTCCTTGTGTTGTGACTAAGATTAAAACAGTTGAGAATGATGGTTACAAAAGCATTCAAATGGGTTTTTCAGAAAAGAAGAACATCAACAAACCTCTTATGGGACAATTAAAAGAATTGGGGAAATTTAGATATCTTAAAGAATTCAGAATAGAAAATGATGAGAAAGAATATAAGCAAGGAGACAAGATAGATATCTCAATTTTTGAAGCCGGAGATAAAATAAGAGTAGTTGGAACATCGAAGTCTAAAGGATTTCAAGGTGTAATGAAAAGACATAATTTTAAATGTGGCCAAGCATCCCATGGTCAGAAACACAGCAATAGAAAACCCGGATCTATTGGAAGCGCATATCCAGAACATGTAATAAAAGGAAGAAAAATGGCTGGAAGAATGGGTGGAGAGAAAGTTTCTCAGCTTGGTCTTGAGGTGGTTAATATTGATAAAGATAATAATTTATTATTAGTAAAGGGATCAGTTCCAGGAAATATTGGTTCGCTACTCAGGGTGGTTAGTGAATAGAAAAATAATTTAAGATAAAGATATTAAATATGTTAAAAATTAAAACTTACAATATAGAAGGAAAAGAATCAGGAGAAATTGAGCTTTCAAAAGAAATTTTTGCAGTGAAAAGAAATGATGATTTGATTCATCAAGCATTTGTAGCCCATATCTCTAATACAAGAGTGGTTTTGGCTAATACAAAAGACAGAGGAGAGGTGTCAGGTGGAGGAAAAAAACCATGGAAACAGAAAGGCACAGGAAGGTCAAGACATGGATCAAGTAGGTCTCCAATATGGAAAGGCGGAGGAGTTACTTTTGGACCAACCACTGAAAGAAATTTTAGTAAGAAAATTAATAAAAAAATGAAAACAAAAGCACTTTTTATGGTTTTGTCTTCAAAAGTAAGTGATAATGAATTGATAATTTTAGACGATTTAAGTTTAAATAAGGTTTCTACAAAAATAATGAAAGGTATTTTAAATAAATTACCAACGAAAGGAAAAATTTTATTCTCTTTGGATAAAAAGGATGACAATATATTTAAATCAATAAAAAATATTTCTAACATTTCTGTAATTGCAAGTGATTCATTAAACATTGCAGATCTTTTGAAAAATAAGACATTAGTTATTAATAAAAAGGGAATTGAAGATATAGAAAAAGTATATTCGCTACATAAATAATATTCAAAATTAAAGTTAATAAAAATATATGGGAATTTTAAATAAAATTATAAAAAAAGACGAAAAAATCCACAAAGAAGAAAAGAAGGATACCAAGAAAGTGGTAGAAAAGAAAAATATAGAAATTGTTGATCCGTCAAGAAGTGCGAATAAAAACAGCAAAAAAGAAACTATTTCTAAGGTTAAGAAGATTTCGAAAGATAAAATACCTTCGCACTATTTCGATATAATCAAAAAACCACATATTTCTGAAAAAACTTTTAATCTATCACAAAAAAATCAGTATGTATTTGTTGTTTCTGATAGAGCAAATAAATCAGAGGTTAAAAAGGCAGTAAAGGATATTTATGGAGTTTCTGTAATTGGCGTGAATATTGTTAGTGTTCCTTCTAAGTCGAGAAGGTTTAGAGGAGTGATTGGAGTTAAAAGTGGTTATAAAAAGGCGATAGTAAAACTTTCCGAAGGAAATAAAATTGACTTAATGAAAGAAAGCAAATAATATATAATTTTGATATAATTTAAATAATATGGCAGTAAAAAAATACAAACCAACAACACCTGGAAGAAGAGGAATGATAGGATCTGATTTTTCTACGCTTGATAAAAAAAAGCCAGAAAAAGGGTTGCTTAAAAAAAAGACAAGAAAAGTTGGAAGGGGTAGTGCTGGAAAAATTACTACAAGACACAGAGGCGGTGGTGCAAAGAAAAGATTTAGAATTATTGATTTTAAAATGAATAAGATAGACATTCCAGCTAAGGTTCAATCTATTGAATACGATCCGAACAGATCATCATTTATCGCATTGATTGCATTCGCAGATGGTGAAAAAAAATATATTGTTGCACCAGAAGGATTGAAAAAGGAAGACAAAGTTTTATTTTCTGAAAATGCTTCTATAAAAATTGGGAATAGATTGCCACTAAAAAATATTCCTGGAGGGACAATAATAAGTAATATTGAAATGTTTCCTGGAAAAGGTGGACAATTAGCAAGATCTGCTGGTTCATCAGCAAAATTAATGGCAATTGAAAGCGGTTATGCACATGTAAGCTTGTCCTCGGGTCAGGTTAAAATAATTCCTGAAAATGCCTATGCCACTATTGGTCAAGTAAGCAATATAAATCATAATAAGATTGTAATTGGAAAAGCCGGTAGGTCAAGGTGGATGGGGAAAAGACCGCAAGTTAGAGGAAGTGCTATGAATCCAGTTGATCATCCTCATGGTGGTGGAGAAGGAAGACAACCGATTGGATTAAAACATCCGAAAACTCCATGGGGTAAGCCAGCACTTGGATTTAAAACTAGAAAAAAGAACAAAGGTTTAAATAAACATAAGAACAAAAAAGAAGTATCTATAGTAGAAGAAGTAAAAAGTTAATTAACATTTTATATGTCAAGATCACTAAAAAAAGGTCCATACGTGGATGAAAAATTATTAAAAAAAGTAAAGGATATAAAACCAGGTGACAAGGTGGTAATTAAGACCTGGGCTAGGAATTGCACCGTTTCTCCAGAAATGGTTGGGTTTACTTTTGGTGTTCATAATGGTAAACAACATATTGAAGTTTTTATTACAGAAGATATGGTAGGTCATAAACTTGGAGAATTCTCTCCAACTAAAAAGTTTGTTAGACATGGTGGTAAAATGCAAAAAGAAATTGAAAAAAAACCTTCTAAGTAAAAATTGGTTAACAAGCATAAATTTATATAAAAATATTTAATTAAACATATGGAAGTTGTAGCACATCTAAGAAATTTAAGAATTTCACCGAGAAAAGTAAGATTAATTGCTGATTTAATAAGAGGCATGAAGATTCAAGATGCAAGAATTCAGTTAGAATTTGCGAATAAAAAATCATCTGAACCGGTATTAAAATTGTTAAATTCTGCAATCGCTAACGCAATGCATAATTTCAATTTGGAAGAAAACAATCTTTATGTGTCAAAAATAATGGTAAACGAAGGTGCAACTCTGAAAAGATGGATACCAAGAGCAATGGGAAGAGCCTCAGCAATTCATAAAAGAACAAGTCATATTACAATAGCCGTAGACGAGGTAAAAAAAGATATTAAAGGAAAAAAAGAGATTAACGCAAAAGAAGACGAGAAAAAAGTAGTTAAAAAGAAAGATATTAAAAAAAATAAACTTGTTGATATAAAAGAAAATAAGAAAGAAAAAACAGGAGAAAAAAAGAAGCAGTTATAGAATAAGTCGCAAAGAATAAAGTAAATCTATTTCAAATTCAAATAATAAATAATACTATTTAAAGATTAGAAAATAATATGGGAAAAAAAATAAATCCATTTTTACATAGACTTGGGATAATAAGAGATTGGAAATCGAAGTGGTTTAACATAAATCAATACAGGGAATATCTGCGCAAAGACATTGAAGTGAGAGAATATTTAAAGGAAAAATTGAAAAAAGCTGCGATTGAAGATATTATAATTGAGAGATCTTCTAATAGTATTGTTATAAATATTCACTCTGCGAGACCTGGTATTGTAATTGGAAGAGGCGGAACTGGAGTAGAAGAATTGAAACAAGATATAGCAAAAAAAATAAATGAAAAAACTGAATTAAAGGTAAATATAATTGAAATTAAGAATTCTGAATTAAGTGCTAATTTGGTTGCACAATCTATTGCAGAACAAATTGAAAAAAGATTACCGTTTAGAAGAGTTTTAAAACAAGCAATTGAAAAGACCATGCAGAATAAAAAAGCAAAAGGAATAAAAGTTGCAATTGCCGGAAGGTTGAATGGAGCAGAAATGGCAAGAACTGAATGGTTAAGTGAAGGTAAAATTCCACTTCAAACAATGCGTGCTGATATAGATTTTGCAAAATATGTAGCTCGAACTACTTATGGAGCAATAGGGATAAAGGTTTGGATAAATAAGGGGGAAATTTTTGAAGAAAGAGAAAATTAATATATTATTATAATTATTTTAAAGAAAATATATGTTGATGCCGAAAAAGGTAAAACACAGAAAACAAATGAAGGGAAGAATGCGAGGTAAAGCATACAGAGGAAGTAAAATTTCTTTTGGTTCTTATGCTTTAAAATCTCTTGAAACTTCTTGGGTAACAAGTCGTCAAATTGAGGCAGCAAGAAGGACGATGACTAGATATATTCAAAGAGGAGGTAAAATTTGGATTAGAATTTTTCCAGATAAGCCAATTACAAGAAAGGCCGCGGAAGTTCCTATGGGTAGCGGAAAAGGAAATCTTGATCATTATGCAGCAGTTGTAAAGCCAGGAAGGATAATATTTGAAATGGATGGCATCGCCGAAGATATTGCAAAAGAAGCAATGAGAAGAGCCAGTCATAAACTTCCTGTAAAGACGAAATTTATTATCAAAGAAAATTAATATTAAAAAGTTAAAATTTAAAAATATGAAAGCCAAGGAACTTAGAGAACAATCAGAAAAACAATTGCAAACTTTAATAAGAGAAAGCAAAGAAATGCTGAATAAATTTAGGTTTTCTATTACAAATAGGCAATTAAAAGATTATAGTAACATTAAGAAAACAAGAAAAATTATTGCTAGAGCTAAATCTATATTAACAGAGAAAAAAAAGAATTCAACAATTAATGAAAAATAATATTTAAATATATGGATAAAGAAAAAATTGAAGTAAAGGAAAAAGTTGGAATTGTTGTAAGTGACAAAATGGATAAAACCGTGATTGTTAGAATTGATAGACTGAAAATGCATTCGAAATATAGAAAAAAATATACAGTAAGTAAAAGATATAAAGCACATGATCAAGAGAATAAATTTAAAGAGGGTGATAAAGTTGCCATTGTGCAAACTAAACCTATAAGCAAAGAAAAAAATTGGATAGCAAAGGAAATTAAGTCATAAGTTTTTATAAAGTTTAAATAGTTATATATGATTCAACAAGGAAGCAAACTTTTAGTTGCAGACAATTCAGGGGCAAAATTAATTAAGTGTATAAAAGTTCTTGGCGGTTCAAAAAAAAGATATGCTTATATTGGAGATGTTATAGTGGCCTCTGTTAAAGTTGCTGAACCTAGAGGTCAAGTTAAAAAAGGGGAAGTCATCAAAGCTGTTATTGTTAGACAAAAGAAGAGTCTAAGAAGAGAAGATGGTTCATATATACGTTTTGATGATAACGCAGTTGTTGTTGTAGACAAAGACAAGATAACTCCAAGAGCAACTCGTGTATTTGGGCCCATTGCTAGGGAATTAAGAAGTGAGGGCTTTATGAAAATAGTTTCTTTAGCACCAGAAGTATTATAATTTATCTTAATAATTATATGAAAATCAAGAGTAATGACAAAGTTAAATTAATTACAGGAAAAGATAAAGGTAAAGAAGGAAAAGTTACCAAGGTGTTTTCTGTTGATGGTAAAATTATTGTTGAAGGTGTTAATCTTGTTAAAAGACATATTAAAAGTAGAAAACAGGGAGATCAAGGACAAAAAATTACTGTTGCATCTCCAATAAATATTTCAAATGTTGCTTTAATCTGTCCAAAATGTAATAAGCAAACAAGGGTGGGGTATTTATTAATAGAAAATGGAGAGAAACACAGAATTTGCAAAAAATGCAAGCAAGATATAGCAGTTCAGGTTAAGAAATAAATAAAATAATAAATTTCAAGATTTTATGTATAAAACAAGATTAAAAGAAAAATATTTAAAAGAAGTTGTTCCTAAAATGAAGGAAGATTTTGGTTATAAAAATATAATGGCTGTCCCAAAAATTGAAAAGGTTATTATAAATGTTGGTCTTGGTAAAATTATTAGAGATAATAAAGATGAATTAAATAAAATTTCAAAAGAAATTGAAAATATAGCAGGACAAAAACCGGTTGTTACAAAAGCAAAAAAAGCTATTTCAAATTTTAAGACAAGAATAGGTATGCCCGTTGGCCTTATGGTAACACTAAGAGGAACAAGAATGTACGAATTTTTAGATCGAATGACAAATATAGCTATTCCACAAATTAGAGATTTTCGCGGACTCAATAAAAAATCATTTGATGGAAATGGAAATTATAGCATCGGAATAAAAGAACACATTATATTTCCAGAAGTAAACAAAGAAAATATAGGGACTATTTTTTCGATAGAAGTAAATATTACAACAACGGCAAAAACTGATAAAGAGGCCTATAAACTACTTAAAGACATAGGATTACCAATTGTTGATGATAATAAAAAATAATTTAAATATATTTAGTTATAAATAAAATAATATGGCAAGAACAGCGTTAATAGCAAAGGCACAAAAGAAACCAAAATTCTCAACTCGCATAGTGAGAAGATGTTGGAAGTGTGGAAGAAAGCATGGATATATGAGAAAATTTGATTTATGTAGAATTTGTGTGAGGGAACTTGTAAGTGCAGGAGAATTGCCAGGAGTGAAAAAAAGTAGTTGGTAGAAAAATAATTAATAATATATATAAGATAGTTTATAAAAAGTTTATTTAATAATGTTTAAGTTTAGATTATGACAATAACTGATCCAATAGCTGATATGCTAACAAGAATAAGGAATGCACAGAGGGCCAATCTTAATGTTGTCCAAATGCCATCTTCCAAGTTTAAATTAGCTTTGGCAAAAATTCTTAAAGAAGAAGGATATATTCAAGACACCATTCAACACAAAAAAGGGGTAAAAATTACCTTAGAAGTTGTATTAAAAAAAGATGGAGGCAATTATGCAATAGCTGGAATTAAGAGAATTAGTAAACCTGGACAAAGAAAGTATATTGGTAAGACAGAAGTAAGAGAAGTTCTTAATGGGTATGGTATCGCTATTATTTCAACATCAAAAGGAGCCATGACAAATATTCAAGCAAAAAAACAAGGATTAGGCGGAGAAGTTATTTTCGAAGTTTGGTAATTAATGAAAAATTTAAAATAATATAATTATAGTTTTATGAGTAAAATAGGAAAAAAACCAATTGAAATACCGTCAGGAGTTACGGTTTCTATAGGAGATAATAATGAAGTTATTGTTAAGGGCTCAAAAGGGGAGCTTAAGGATAAATTTGATCGTAAAATTAGTATAGAAATAAAAGACAACATAATTGAAATATCTCCAAAAGGAGATAAAGCAAAAGCTAATGTATTATGGGGACTTTCTAGAACTTTGGTTGCAAATATGATTGAAGGAGTACAGAAAGGATTTGAAAAAAAGCTTGAAATTCAAGGGGTTGGATATAAAGTAATTACTAAGGGAAAAGATTTGGAATTAAGTCTTGGCTTTTCTCATTTAGTACCATTTAAAGCACCTGAAGGGATAGAATTTAATGTTGAAAAAAATATTATTACTGTTTCTGGTATAGACAAGCAATTAGTCGGGCAAGTAGCTGCAGATATACGAAGTAAGAAAAAACCAGAACCATATAAAGGTAAGGGGATTAGATATATTGGGGAACATATAATAAGAAAGGCTGGCAAGAAAGTCGCTGGATCTAAAGAATAAAAATTTAAAATTGTTAATTAGTATAGAATATGAAAAATAAAGAAAAAATCAAACAAGCAGCAAAAATGAGAAGGCACAAGAAAGTGCGTTCAAAAATATGTGGAACTGAAAAAATTCCTAGATTAAGTGTGTTTAAAAGTGCAAAAGGGATGTATGTTCAGTTAATAAACGATGATATTGGAATTACAATAGCGAGTGTTAGCGAAAAAGAAGCAAAGGGGAAGACAAAAGTTTATATTGCAAAAGAGATAGGAAAATTAATTGCTAAAAAAGGACAAGAAAAGAAAATTGAAAAAGTAGTTTTTGATAAAGGAAGTAATAAATATCATGGTAGAGTAAAGGCTGTGGCAGAGGGTGCTCGCGAGGGTGGATTGATTTTTTAGCTGTTTATCTTATTTAACTTATAATATTTTGAAATTAATATGGATAAAAAAGAAGGTTTAAATAAAAATTCTAATAAAAAAGAATTTTTCAAAGGTAGAAGAAGAGAAAAACCTGAATTCGATCAGAAAGTTATTGATATTGCGCGTGTTACTCGTGTTGTTAAAGGTGGAAAACGATTTAGTTTTAGAACAGTAGTTGTTATTGGCGATAAAAAAGGAAGAGTAGGAGTAGGTGTTTCAAAAGGTCCCGACATGAAAGCATCAACAGAAAAATCTTATGCTGATGCAAAGAAGAATATGATTAAATTGTCATTTACGGGAAATACAATTCCACATCAAGTATCTCAAAAATTAGGAAGCTCTAAAATTCTTTTGAAGCCAGCTACAAAGGGTAACGGAGTTGTTGCTGGGGGTGCAGTTAGAACTGTTATAAGTATGGCTGGTATCAGTGATATTTCAGGAAAAATGCTTGGTGCGAAAAGTAAATTAAATAATGCTAGAGCAACTATAAAGGCATTAGAACAATTTTCCTTTGCAAAAAACAGAGCAAGCATCGTTCTTGCAGATAAAGAAAAAGTCACAAAAGAAAAAATAACAGATAAGAAATAAATTTAAATATTTTATATAGTTAGAAATTAAAATTATGCAGTTACATCAATTAAAATTGAGTAAAAAGAAAGAAAGAAAAAGAGTTGGACGTGGAGGAGCTCACGGAACTACTGCTACTCGTGGAACAAAAGGACAAAGAGCAAGATCTGGAACAGGTAAGGGAAAAAACTTTGAAGGAACAAAAGTTCCATTGTGGAGACGAACTCCAAAATTAAGAGGATTCAAAAGTATATATGCAAAAAATAATATTGTGAATGTTTCAACTTTAGAAATGAATTTTCAAGATGGAGATATTGTTAATGAAAAAGTTTTGCTTAGTAAAAATCTAATCAGCAAAATAAAGCCGAGAGTAAAAATTCTTGGTAATGGAGATTTAAAAAAGAAGTTAACTATTAGTGGTTGCATAGTTTCTAAAAGTGCTGAAGAAAAGATTATAAAAGTTGGAGGAAATATTAGAACAGCTTTAAATGACTAAAAGCTAAATTTATGCTCAAAAAACTAATCAGAGTTTTTAAAGACAAAGAGCTCCGTGGAAAAATAATTTATGTAGCTGTAATGCTTGTAATATTTAGACTTGCAGCACACATTCCAATTCCAATTGTTGACGCTGAAAGATTAAAAGATTTTTTTAATAGCAATCAACTTTTTGGGCTTTTAAGTGCTTTTACTGGGGGAGGAATGGAAAAGTTCTCACTGATGCTGCTTGGTGTTGGTCCTTATATTACAGCTTCAATTATAATGCAACTTTTGACAATGATATTTCCACAGGTAAAAGAAATGTATCAAGAGTCAGGAGAAGCTGGAAGACAAAAGTTTAATCAACTTACAAGATATGCTACCGTACCCTTAGCAGCACTGCAGGGATTTGGAATGATCACACTGCTTCGAAATCAGGGGATTATTTATGATATCAATGGATTTGATCTCGTTGTTGCAATTTCTTTGATTACTGCAGGTACAATATTTTTAATGTGGCTTGGAGAGCTTATTTCGGAAAAAAAGATTGGGAATGGTATTTCATTGATTATTTTTGCTGGAATTGTTTCAGGAATTCCAATGGCAATAAGTCAAACTTTATCAACTATAACTCCTGATAAATACCCAGGTATTATGGCTCTGTTGATAATGTCTTTGGTTGTTATCTTAAGCGTTGTTTTTATTACAGAAGCACAAAGAAATATACCAGTGTCGTATGCCAGAAGAGTTAGAGGAAGTAAAACCTATGGTGGTGTTTCAACTTTTTTACCATTAAAGGTTAACTCTGCAGGAATGATACCTCTTATATTCGCTATGTCTATGATGCTTTTTCCTGGAATCGTAGCCTCGTTTTTTGTTTCAAGTGCAAATCAGACCGTTGCAAATGTGGCAACTTCTATAAGCGAGCTTTTTCAAAATCAATTATTTTATGGTGGTCTATATTTTGTTTTAGTGTTTTTATTTACTTATTTTTATACATCAATTGTTTTTGATCCAAAAAATGTGGCAGAAAATCTTCAAAAACATGGTGGCTTTGTTCCTGGCGTAAGACCTGGGACAAATACTGCTGAATTTCTTGGAAGAGTTCTAAACAGAATAACATTTCTTGGTGCTGTTTTTTTGGGATTGATTGCAGTAGTACCATTTATTGGTCAAGCATTAACCAATATAACAACATTAGCAGTTGGTGGAGCGTCAGTTTTGATTGTTGTAGGTGTTGTTCTTGAGTCTATGCGTCAGATTGATTCTCAATTAACAATGCGCGATTATGACGAATTATAAAAATTTGCCCCCTAAAAAAGGATTTTAGATTGATGGCCTGAATTTTATTCGGGCTGTTGTTTTATAATTTTATATTTGGTAATTATGGAAATTAAAAAAATTCAACAAGTTTCAATAAAGGGTCTTCTGTGTAGAGATAATAAAATTTTATTTTTGAAAACTATAACTCAAAGATGGGAAATGCCAGGAGGACGAGTTGATTATGGGGAAAATATTGACGATACTTTTTATAGGGAGATGAGGGAAGAAGCTGGATTCGAAAATGTAAAGATGGGAGATCTGATTAATTCATGGTCTTTTGTAAACGAGGAAATAAATCACCATTTTATCATATTTGATTTTGAAATTTTTACAGATGAGAATAAAATAAAATTAAGTGATGAACATACAGATTATAAATGGGTCAGTGTGGATGAATTTGAGAAAATGGATATGCGCGAAGGGCATAAAGAAACTTTGAGAAAATATTTTAAATTAAAAAAATGAAATATAAAAATAAATTATTCATAATATCAGGACCATCGGGTGCAGGAGAAGATAGTGTCATTGAAGGATTAAAAAAATATCTTCCAATTGAAAGAGTTGTTACGACAACAACTAGAAAAAAACGTTCTGATATTTTTGTTGAAGATCCATACTATTTTATTTCCAAAGAAGAATTTGAAAAAGGTATAGAGGATAGTAGATTTTTTGAATATGCGCAAGAATATAATAGTCAATTCTATGGCGTAACAAAGAAAGAGATTGAAAGAGTTTTAAATTGTGATAAAATTGGGATCTGGAAAATTGAATACAAAGGAGTAATTACTGTTAAAAAAATTATGCCAGAAATAAAATCTATTTTTATTATGACGCCAACTTTGGAAGATATCGAAAAGCGACTTTTGAAAAGAGGTGAAAATATTGAATATATTAAAGAGCGTATGACTTATACAAAAGAGTGGTTAAAATATGAAAATATTTATGATTATAAGGTTATAAATTATCAAAATAAATTAGATAATACAATAAAAAAAGTAAAAGAAATTATTTTAAAACATTGTAATAATTAATCAAAATATAAATGAAAAAAAATATAAATATAATTATTATGGGACCACAAGGTTCTGGAAAGGGAACGCAAGCAAGACTTTTGGCAGAGAAGTTTGATTTGCAAATTTTTGAAACAGGAACTATTCTGCGCGCATTGGCAAAAGAAGACTCTGAGATTGGTAGAAAATTAGATTATATTATGCATGTGAAGGGTGATATTGTGCCTTGGGATTTTATGAAGGAAAAAATACTGAGACAGAAAATTGATCAACTTGATAAAGATCGAGGAATTATCTTTGATGGTACACCAAGGATTCTTGACGAAGCTGAATTTTGGAATGCAAAATTGCCATCCGTTGGCAGAAAAATTGATTATATATTTTGCATAGATATTCCAAAAGAAGAATCGGTTAAAAGAATTTCAAGTCGAAAACTTTGCAAGGAAAATTCACATCCTTTGATTGTTGGCAAAGATTTGAGTGAAGAAGAAACGAAGTGTCCAATTTGCGGAAGCGAGGTTTACAGACGAGAGGATGATACTCCAGAAAAAGTTTTAAACAGATTGCAATGGAATGAAAAAAATATGAAACCAGTTATTGAATATTATGATAAAAAAGGAATGATAATTAGAATTGATGGTAAAAAGACAATTAAAGAAATACAAAATGAGATTTTAAGTTACATAAAATAAAATTTTAAATTAATATAATTTATCCCACGACCGTGAGAAAAGTTATACTAAATATAAATTATAATGAATGAAAGATATAATTCAAAAAATCAGGAAAGAACTCAAGGATAATATTGATTTGGAATACAAGAAAAACATATGTAATTTTTTTAAAGAAAGGCAAAAGTTATACGGAGTTCGAATACCAATCGTAAGAAATATTAGTAAAATATATTATTTTGAAATTAGGAATTTAGACAAGAAAGAAATAATTTTTTTATGCGAAGAACTATTGGAATCAGGGTATACTGAAGAATCTGTTATAGCTTTTGATTGGGTATATGAAATTAAAAATCAATATGATGAGAAAGACTTTAATATATTTGAATCTTGGCTTCAAAAATATATTTCTAACTGGGGAAGTTGTGATGATTTTTGCGGTCATACATTAGGATATTACTTTTATAAATTTCCAGAAGCTTTGCCAAAGTTAGAAAAATGGGCAAAATCAAAAAACAGATGGCAAAGAAGAGCTTCGGCTGTTTCCTTGATATATTCATTAAGAAGAAAAAAAAATCTAAGTAAAGCTTTTTCTGTCGCAAATATTCTCTTGAAAGATTCTGATGATTTAGTCCAAAAAGGATATGGTTGGATGTTAAAAGAAGCTGGTAATGTTTATCTTGATGATGTATATGAATTTGTTGAAAAAAATAAGAAAAAAATGACAAGAACTGCGTTTCGTTATGCAATTGAAAAAATGCCATTGGAAATGAGAATAAAAGCAATGAAAAAAAAATAATTATATTATAAAATTAATAATGAAAAATAAAGTTAATCTTAAATCAAAAGCAGAAATTGAGATAATGCGAGAGGGTGGAAAAATTTTAGCCTATATTTTACAAGTATTAGCTGTCAAGGTTAAGCCGGGAATTTCTGGTGATGAAATTGAGAAAATTGCAAATAAAGAGATAAAAAAATATAATGTTGTTCCATCTTTTTTAAATTATAGAATTCATAAAGAAGGAGTCCCATTTCCTGCCAGTATTTGTTTTTCTGTGAATGATGAAATTGTTCATGGATTTCCATTTAAAAAGACATTAAAAGAAGGAGATATTGTTGGTATTGATTTAGGGATTAAATATAAAGGTTTTCATACAGATAGCGCAATTACAGTTGGTGTTGGTAAAATAAATGAAAGGACTCAGAAATTAATTGAGATAACAGAAAATTCATTATATAAAGGGATTGAACAAGTAAAACCAGGAAACAGGTCTGGAGATATTGGTTTTGCAATTCAAAGTTATGTTGAGAAAAATGGATTTTCGGTGGTTCGTGATTTGGTTGGGCATGGTGTCGGAAGGTCAATTCATGAAGCTCCAGAAGTTCCAAATTATGGAAATAGAGGAGAGGGGTTTAAATTATTTGAAGGAATGGTTTTTGCGATTGAGCCGATGGTAAATGAAAAAAGCTACAATATTATATGCGATGATGATGAATGGACAATTAGAACAGAAGATAAAAAGTTGTCAGCGCATTTTGAGCATACAGTTGCGGTGACAAAAAATGGTTGTGAAATATTAACAAAATTATAAATTATGAAAATATTAGGCATTGATTATGGTGATAGGAAGATTGGACTGGCAACTTCTGATATAAATGAAAAACTAGCTAGTCGTTTTTTGACGCTTGAAAATATATCTTCAAGAAAGACAATTAAAGAAATTAAAAATATAATTTCAAAAGAAGAAATTAAAGAAATAATAATTGGACTTCCTGTTGGTCTAAAAATTGAAAGCGAGCAAACTCAAAAAACAAGAGATTTTATAGGTTGCCTGGAAAAAGAGATGAATATTACAATTAAAAAAATAAATGAAGTTTTCACTTCAAGAATGGCAGAAGAAAACCTCCTGAATGCTGGTGTAAAAAGAGAAGAAATGAAAAAAATAATAGACCAGGAAGCTGCACGGATTATCTTACAAGATTATTTAGATAATCGAAAGATATAAAAATTATTTTTAAAATATTTTATTTTAACTGTTGTTGTGGTAGAATTAAAATATATATAGAAATGTAATTGTATTATATATTATATTCTTATAAAAGATATCTTTCAAAATAAATTTATTAAGAAAAAAATATGACAACTAAAAATAATAGGGAGAACATCTTTTCTCAATTAAGGAAAGACCTTGTTAGTGGCACCTGGGTATTGTTTTCGACAAAAAGAAATCAACGACCAGATTGTTTCAAAAACAGAGAAAGAAAAAATGAAAAAGAAAAAAATGAAAAAGATTGTCTATTTTGCAAAGAAAATATATCAAATCAAGAAGAAGATACATTGGTTTATACAAAAAAAGATAATGATTGGAGCTTGAAAGTTTTTCCAAATAAGTTTCCAGCTTTATCGTCTGAATATAAAGACATAAACAAGAGAGAATATGGCCCATTTGAGGTGATTGACGGGATTGGATATCATGAAGTTCTTGTGACTGAAGATCACAATCTTGATATGGCAGAATTGGAAGTTATACAGATTGCTGAAATTCTAGATGCCTATCAAGATAGATATGTTTCTTTGATGAACAGAAAACATATAAAATATATTTCTATTTTTAAAAATTATGGATATGATGCAGGAGCTTCAATTAGACATCCTCATAGTCAAATCGTTGCAATGCCCATAATTGATCCAGATGTTTTCAGGAGTATAAATGGAAGTGAAGAATATTTTAGAGTTCATACGGAATGTGTTCATTGCGTGATGATTGGATGGGAAAAGGAAAGTGGAAAAAGAATGATATTTGAAAATGAAGATTTTATAGTTGTTTGTCCTTTTGTTTCAAGGGTTTCTTTTGAAATGCGGGTTTATCCCAAAAGACATTTATCATATTTTGAAAGGATCACTGATGTGCAAAAAATTAAGCTGGCGGAAGCAATGAAATTTTGTTTGTCTAAGTTGAAGAAAAATTTAAATGATGCATCATATAATATGTTTTTACACACTTCTCCATGTGATGGAAAAACTTATGATCACTATCATTGGCACTTTGAAATATTTCCAAAAACAAATACTTGGGCTGGTCTTGAACTTAGCACAGGGATAGAAATTTGTGCAATTCTTCCTGAAAGAGCAGCTGAAATATTAAGAAAATAATATAAAATAAATGGATTTTCGACTTCTTTTTGATTATTTTTCTCCTGAAATGGCTACATTTATAATTTCAATGCTTCCAGTTTCTGAGCTTAGAGGTTCGATACCTGTTGCGATTGGAATTTATAATATTGATCCATTAAAAGCATTTTTCATATCAATTATTGGGAATATGATTCCTGTTGTCGTCGTTTTGATTACTATTGAACCTATTTCAAAATATTTAATGGAAAAATCAAAAATATTTAACAAGTTTTTTATTTGGTTATTTGCAAGAACAAGGAGAAAATATAATGGTAAATTTGAAAAATGGGGAGCACTTGCACTTGTTACTTTTGTTGCTATTCCTCTTCCAATTACGGGTGGATATAGCGGCGCAATTGCAGCTTTTGTGTTTGGGATACCATTTAAGAAAGCCCTGCCATTGATTGCTCTTGGTGTTATTATAGCTGGTGTTATTATGACTGGATTAAGCCTAGGAGTTTGGGGATTTTAGTGTTTGTTATTCTGAATCAAGTTCAGAATGACAAATAATAATTAGCTTAATATTAATTTAATATTTATGAAAAAAATATATTTAGATTATGCGGCAACTACGCCGGTGGATAAAAAAGTTTTAGTTGAAATGATGCCTTATTTTGCGAAAAAATTTGGTAATCCTTCGAGTGTTCATCAATTTGGTCAAGAAGCTCTTGAGGGAGTAGATAATGCACGTTTAAAAGTGGCTGATTTTTTGCATTGTCTTGTAAACGAAGTTATTTTTACAAGTGGTGCAACGGAGAGTAATAATTTGGCGATAAAGGGAGTTATAAAAGCAACTCAAATTGAAAATCCTCATATTATTACATCTGCCATTGAGCATCACTGCGTTTTAAATGCTTGTCAAACTGTTCAAAAAGATAAAATTGCAGAAGTGTCTTTTGTAAAAGTTAATAAAGACGGAATTATAAATGTAGGTGATATAAAAAATGTTATAAAAGACAATACAATCTTAGTTTCAATTATGTATGCTAATAATGAAGTGGGCACAATTCAGCCAATTGCTGAAATTGGAAAAATGCTAAAAGAAATTAACATTGATAGAGAAAAAAATAATTTGTCAAGAATATATTTTCACACGGACGCTGTACAGGCGGTAAATTATCTTGATTGCGATGTAAACAAGTTAGGTGTTGATTTTCTTTCTTTGTCTGGGCATAAAATTTATGGACCAAAAGGAATTGGCGTTTTATATATTAGACAAGAATCTAAGATAAAATCAATTCAACAAGGAGGGGAGCAAGAATATAATTTAAGAGCTGGAACGCACAATGTTCCATGTATTGTTGGGATTGGAAAGGCGATTTCATTGGTGATAGAAAACAGAAAAAAGATGGCCGATATAAAGAAATTGCGAGATTATATGATTGATAAAGTTTTAAAAAATATTTCTGGCTCTCAATTAAACGGTTCTAAAGAATTACGCCTGCCTCATAATATAAATATCAGTTTTAAAGGAATTGAAGGTGAGAGCCTATTGATGATGTTTGATCAAGAAGGAATTGCAGTTTCAACTGGTTCTGCTTGCTCTTCGGCTTCTCTTGCACCTTCGCATGTTCTTTCTGCTATGGGAATACCACCAGAGATTGCCCACGCAAGCATCAGATTCACACTTGGAAAAGAAACCACAAAAGAAAATATAGATTATACCTTGAAAGTATTAATTGAAAAAATAAAAAGATTAAGAAAAATTTCTGGGATGTAAAATATTATTATGTATACTCATATTATAGTCCACTACGACGAAATCACTTTAAAAGGGGGTAATAGGCCTTTTTTTGAACGTGTTTTAGTGGATAATATCAGAGAATTTTTAAAGGATATTAAATATGATAATTTTTATAAAGAAGGTGGAAAAATAATTTTAAATATTAATAAAAATACTGATTTAGAAAAAATAAAAAAGACTTTAAAAAATATACCTGGAATCTCTAATTTCAATTTTGCAGTTTTAGAGGAAAAAAATTTAGAAAAGATAAATAAAAAAACAGTTGAACTTTTGAAAAATTATTTAAAAACTGAAAATGAGAAAAACCTTCGACAAACTCAGGATGACAGAAAAAATGAAATAAAAACTTTTAAAATTGAAGCAAGAAGAGCTGATAAAAAATTCGCTCTAAAATCTCCGGAAATAAATGCCAAAGTAGGAGAGTATGTTATAGAAAATATGAAATTAAAAGTTGATGTCCATAGTCCAGATTTAGATGTAATTATAGATATAGGATATAAACAGTGTTATATATATTTTGAAAAAACGATTGGTATTGGCGGACTACCAGTTGGAACGACAGGCAATTTAATAAGCTTGATTTCAGGAGGGATAGACAGTCCTGTGGCGAGCTTTATGATGAATAAAAGAGGGGCTAAAAATATTTTTGTTCATTTTAAAAATAAGACAATTGCAGGTCAAAACGATGGTCAAGATAAAATTGAAAAATTAGTAAAGCAGTTATGTAAATTTCAAGGAAAATCAAAACTTTATGTTATAGCTTTTGAAAAATTTCAGAAAAAAATTATTGTCAATATTCCTTCAAAAAATCGTATGATTGTTTATAGGAGAATTATGTTTAAAATTGCTGGAGAAATTGCGAAAAAAGAAAAAGCAAAGGGATTTGTGACAGGTGACAGTTTGAGCCAGGTTGCTTCACAAACTATTGATAACATTAGTGCTATTTATAATATTGCAAAACTTCCAATATTCCCACCATTAATAGGTATGAATAAGCAAGAGATTATAAATATTGCTGAAAAAATTGATACATATAATATTTCAATATTACCCTATCAGGATTGTTGTAGCTTTCTTATTGCTATACATCCAGAAACTAGGGCAAATCTTGAAGAAATTTTGAAACAAGAAAATAATATTAAAATTGACAGGATGATTAATGATGTTATTTTAAATAATAAGCCAACAATAATTGAATTATAAATCATTGACATTTATTATAAATTATGGTAATATAATAGCATTCATTAAATAATATATTTATGACAAAGCAAATTTCTGAAACAGCAAATAAATTTATAAATGATTACAAAGAAGCAGTAAAAATTGAAAAAACTTATAATCAAACAGATGAAGAAAAAATAAAAGTTCATCAGGTTTCAAGTAAGATTGCTTTTTTATATGAAAAATTAAGGAACTCCGTTGATTATCAAGAAGACCATCTTCTGAGAAAAATTGCCATTGAAAGAATATTAAAAAGAAGATTGATGACTGAAAAGAATGAGCTTAATGTTGCGAAATTTTTGATGTTTGAATTAATAAGAGCGAGATATCTTCCTAACGATAAAATTCCAGAAAAACGAATTGAAGATATAAAAGAAATTATCGAAAAATATACACTACTTATTAATAATATTTCAGAAACTAATGAAGATGAAAAAAACAATGATACGGAATATTTGTTTGATTGGATAGCGGGAATTGCAGCTTGTGAAATTGAAGAAAAAATTGCTCCATATAAAAGAGAAAATGCGATTATTGAATTTGCTCAAAAAACAATTGACAGGAAGTTAAAAGTCCCAGAAGGGCTTATGAGTCAGGAAGATAAAAGAATTCAAATTTACATTGCGGTTCTTCGAAATCTGACGAAATCTGATCTTTCTTTAATTCAATATAGGCTATTTGAAAGAAAACATCCAGAATGGTTTTTTGCTCCATCGGAAGAAATTATTCTTAATATGTCAAAAAATATCAATTTTCTTGTTAATAATATAGAGAAGCAAATTAACAATTCATCTGGAGAAAACTTCTCAAGATTTGTAAAAAAGAACCTTGCATATTTCACAATTCTTGAAGGTGTAGTTCTAAAAAATATAAACAATATAGATAAGATATTTTCATATCATCTTCATATTGAAGATTCAATTAAAGAAGCGTGTGTAAAAAAATATAAGGAAGCAAAGTCAAAACTTAAAAGAGCTGCCGTTAGAAGCATAATTTATATATTTATTACTAAGATGTTTTTGGCTTTTATTGTAGAGTACCCTTTTGATAAATATATAATTGGCCATATAAATTATATTGCTCTTGGAATAAACATAATGTTTCCTCCTTTGCTGATGTTTTTGGTAGTTGTGACAATTAAAGTTCCGAGCAAGAAAAATACAGAACTCATTGTTCAAGGAATAAAAGAAATGGTATATGGAAAATATACAAACCCGCCTTTTATTTTAAAAGGTGTTTTGCCGAAGAATTCTTTTTTTTACAAAACTTTTAAATTTTTCTATCTCTTGATATTTGTTGGTTCATTTGGGACTATAATTTATATATTGGAAAAATTAAATTTTAATGTAGTTAGTATCGGTTTGTTTTTATTCTTTTTAAGCGTTGTGAGTTATTTTGGGATTAGAATTCGTCAAAACGCTCGTGAGCTTGTTGTGGTCAAGAGAAAAGAGGGGATTATAACGTTTATAACAGATCTTTTTTCAATTCCGATTTTACGGATGGGACAATGGCTTTCCACAAAACTTTCAAACATAAATGTGTTTGTATTTGTCCTTGATTTCATTATTGAAGCACCTTTTAAAACTTTTGTGGAAGTTTTTGAAGAATGGATTTATTATATTAAAGAGGAAAGAGATAAAATATACTAAAATGATTATAAAAGATAAAATTTGGGATAAAATTGTAATTCAAGATGATTTAGTTGAGAAAATCATCAAAGACAGGGATTTTCAGAGATTGAAAGATGTGTCACAATTTGGAATTTTCAAGCATTGTTTTTTGTTTGACATTGAGTTTAGTAGATTTGAACATAGTATCGGAGTTTACTATTTGCTAAAAAAATTTGGAGCAAAACGAGATGAATGCATAGCTGGACTTCTGCATGACATATCTCACGGAGCATTTTCACACGTTCTTGATTTGATTTTTATAAATGATGGCAATGAAGAATATGCAGACAGTATTCTTTTTGAAAAAATATCAAATTCAAATATTGGGAAGATTTTAAAAGAGAATGATTTTAATTTAAATAAGATTATAAATAATAAAAAACATGTCATTCTTGACAGAGAACTTCCTAACATTGCAGCAGACAGAATTGATTATACATTAAGAGACCCTTTAGGAATGAACATTCAACTGGCAAAAAAGATTGTAAACTCATTGAAAATTATAAAAGGGGAGTTTGTTTTTCAAAATTCTTTTGTGGCAAATCTTTTTGCCCAGCAATATTACATTTTAAATAATGAATTCTGGTCTTCGGCTTTTTGGACTGTTAATCACAAACTTCTTGCGCAAATAATAAAACTGAGTTTGGAAAAGAACTATATTAAAAAAGAGGATCTATTCTCTTTAGACGATTATCAAATTACAAAAATGATTGAAGAAAGAAAAGATAAAGAAATTTTAAAACTAATAAAGAAAATAAAAAGCCTTGATTATCATAAAATTGAAATTGTTGGAAAAGATGATAAATGTGATAAATATGATTACAGCTGGAAGAAAAAAAATCGGTTTGTTGACCCAAAAATATTAATTAGAAAAAAAGTAAAAAAATTAAGTGATATAAATTCAGAATGGAGACTTAAGCTTGAATATTTTAAAAAACATCCATATTTTGAATATAGGGTTAAATTAAAATAAATAATTTTTAATATAAAATTATGGGAGAAAGAAAATTTTTTCCTGGAAAAGGAAATATAATGGAATTTGATCATAAAGATGATCCAGATAGAAATGGAAATTTATCAATTGAAGAAAGATTAAGAAAAGCAGAAAAATGGAAAAGCGAAAAAGAAGAAAGAGATAAAAGATTACAAGAAATCAAAACAGAACAAGAGCGACCAGTTGTAATCTCAAGCACCAAAATGAAAGAATTGACCGTTGAACAAAAGAAGGTCAAATTAGAAAAACTCAAGGAGTATTTTGAGTGTTTAGTAAGTGGCGAAGCTCCACGAATAGTAAAAGACAATAAAGGAGTAATGGAAGAAGAATTTTTATATGTGAAAGCGGAGATAAAAAAGTTAGAAGAAGAATTAAAAGAAGGATAGAAAATCTTGTTTATTTATGATTAAATTTAAAAGAAGCAGAAAAGAGAGCAAGGATATCTCTGTGGTTTAATATGTTTAATGTTTTATTGACTGTTAGTGCAACTTGTATTGTGTTATTTTTAAAAATCTCTTTAATAAAGATAAAAAAAACAATAAATTTTGAGATATTATAAATATTTCACTTATTGATACAAATATTTTAAAAACATTACAATTAAGACATACATTAACAACTTGATTACATATACATAAAATCCGCCATAGAAGCGGATATAAAAAGATTGTGAGTATGTCGCACAAGGTAGCTTTTACGACATTGGTTCTTGATTTTAGTGTCTTCTAATATAAGCAATAGATCTCCTTTCTAGATAAACTGAATTTTATGTTACTAAATTTATTTTTTTAATAGGCATCAGTAATAGGTAGCTCAAGTCTGTTTTTTTATTTAAAATCATTCACAATTTTCAATGTATCACATCTATTAAACAAATTATTGCTTGTCACAAATAAATGTCTATAAAAAAATATTTTACTGTGTTTTAAAATTATATAATATTCTATAAATAAATATCAATTATAAACAATTTACTAAGAATCACATAATTGAACGATTTATAAATAATAGATTCTGAATTAATTCAAAATGACAATTTTTATAAATTTTTTATATATAAATATAAAAGAGTTTTACAGAACTCTTTTTTAACAGAACTCTTTTTTAAGGGAAATTAATTTATGTCGCAAAATATTAATGATATATCACATATTGATCAACTACAGTATTTGTTTTATAGATAGAACTTATATATTTCTGTGTTGTTGAAAGATATATATTTGCTCCACTTTGTCCATTCCACATAACAGGATCATGTACAATATATCCTTTTGAGTCTTTACTGTGAATGACGACATAATGCCCACCACCCTTTCCAAGTGCTTTGATAAAAACAATTACAGGATGACCATTTGCAATTTCGCGATCAATTTGATTCCAATCAGATGTCGTAAGTCCTCCTGACTTGTGATAGGAATTCTTAATTAAATCTAAAAATCTCCACTGTTTTGGCCATACAATTAGGTCGTAATAAAATATAGGTTGCTTTGAAAGTCTTCCTGGGTCAATGTCAATTCCATAATATTTAAAAATCATACTTACGGCGGCAATTGCGCATCCATAATCATCAACAGAAGAGCTTGAAAGACCGATTGTCATATCTTTCCACCTTGAATCGTTTTGTGAAAAATACCAATTCGTTGACGCAAGATTCTCTGATGGACGCTCTGCAAGTGCTGTAATTCTTGCAATTTCAACTTGCATATCTCTTTTAAGTTTGTTTATATCTCCAAGAATCGTTTTTCTTTGTTTTCGGACATTAAATAGCAAATCTTGATATTTATATTCTTTTCCTCTTGTTTCTTTTAATAGTGATTCTTTCGCATTTTTTTGAGCATCAACAATCTCTTTTTGGTTTAACAGTTTGTTATTTAATTTGCTAAGCTCGTCTTTTTTAATTATCATTTCCACTTTCTTCTCTTCTAATTCATTTCTTATCCGATTGAGTTTATCAAGAGCTTCTTTTATTTTTTCTCCAACTATATTCATATATTCAGCTTGATTAAGAAATTCGGAAAACTCATTGCTCTTGAGCATAATTTCAAGCATTGTTTCTTGATCGTAGTTATTAATTGTTCTGATTAAATTTTTCAAAATGACTTTTTGTTTTTCAATTTCTTCTTCTTTTATTTGAATCCTCAGTAGAATATTATTAATTTCAAGATTGGTTTGCTCTATCTGAGCTTGCGTCGCTTGGATTTCCAAATTAAGCTGGGCAACTTGCGCATCAAGAAGTTCAATTTCGTTTTCAAGGCTCTGTTCTTCAATTCTGAGATCTTTTATAAGATCATTATATTCCTCGGCTTGATTTTCAAGATTTTTTACTACTTCATTTTTTTCAACTATTTTTTGTTCAATTTCTTTAACTATGTCTGCTTTTGTACCTAAAAACGGCATCAAAATGAAAGACGCTATCAGTAATATGGGTATTATCTTTGATTTTAAATAATTTAAAATCATAATAAGTATTTATATAAAAACTATATAACAATTAATTATAGCATATTTTGAGGGTTTGTTCAATACAAAATAATTTATTTCACTAATTCAATTCCCTTTTTAATTCTTTTTAAAACCTTTTCTTTTCCCAAAACCGCCGCCACTTCAAATGGTCCAGGCGAGCCCTTGAGTCCAGTTAGTGCTACACGAAGTGGCCAAAGTAATTTACCTGTGTTAATCCCCTCTTGTTCCATTAAATCTCGCAAAACTTTTTCTAAATTATTTTTAGTAAAATCTTTTTCGTTTAATTTTTCCAATTCCTGATAAGCTAATTCTAAATTATTTTTTACTTCCTCAAAACTCATCTTCTTCCAAATTAACAATTCTTTTTCATATTCTAATTTATCAATAAAAATAAATTTTACTGACTCCCCTATTTCGGAAAGTTTTTTCATTCGTTCCTGTTCTAATAAAACCACCTTTTTCAAATATTCAAAATCAATTTCTTCGCCAGTATTTAGTATTTTATATTTATTAGTGGAAATTTCCTTAATTAAATTTGCTTTAATCAAATATGGCATGCACAATTTAGTAAGTTTTGAGATGTCCATTTTTCGAACATATAATCCATTTAACCAATCAAGTTTTTCGGTATTGAAAATTGCTCCTGTTTTATTCACACCAGATAAATCAAATCTTTTTATCATTTCTTCTAACGAAAATATTTCCTCTTCCGTTTTTGGATTCCAGCCGAGTAACAATATAAAATTTAATAGCGCTTTTGGTAAATATCCTTTTTTTAAATAATCTTCCACCGCCACATCGCCTTGGCGTTTGCTAAGTTTGCTTTTATCAGGATTTAAAAGAAGAGGCAGATGCGTAAATTCCGGTGTTTTCCATCCAAAAGCTTTGTATAATAAAATATGTTTTGGCGTGGATGGTAACCACTCCTCTCCGCGAATAACATGAGAAATATTCATTAGATGATCATCAACGACACTTGCCAAATGATAAGTTGGAAAACCATCAGATTTCATTAAAACCTGATCATCAATTGTTTTGTTTTCAATTTTGATTTTTTTATAAATCAAATCCTCAAATTCTGTAAAACCTTCTTTGGGAACTTTTAATCGAACCACGTAAGGAGTTTTTTCATATAGAAGTTTTTGAACTTCGTCTTTGCTCAACTCCCTGCACTTTCCATCATACATAGGAGCCAATTTTTGCAATTGTTGTTTTTTTCTCATTTCTTCTAATCGTTCTTGACTACAAAAGCAATAATATGCATAATCTTTTTTTATAAGCTCATCTACATATTTTTGGTATATATCCAGTCTCTGTGATTGAATATATGGTCCAAAATCGCCCTTTTGAAAGGTTTTATTGTCTTGATCGACAAATACTCCTTCTGAATACTCCAGGCCCATAAAATCAAGAATTTTTACTAGATTTTCAATGGATCCCTCGACATATCTAGCTTTATCCGTGTCTTCAATGCGCAAGATGAAATCACCGTCATTGTGCTTGGCAAAAAGATAATTATATAAAACCGTTCGTAAACTTCCCATATGCAGATATCCTGTTGGACTCGGTGCAAATCTAACTCGTATTTTTTTTGACATATATTATTGATTTATGATATTAATGCTTTATTTAAGTAGGCTATAGTCTTAATTAAAGAGTAGGTTTTAAACATGTTTTATAAATTCTTTTTAAACGGAGGAAAGATATGTGGAATTTTGAAATATCAGAAACTTGTTTTAAAACATTTTTTTTTGGTTTCAGGATGACAATCAAATTATAACTCAACCTCACAGCAAAACTTTTTTAAAACACTTTTAGAATAAAATTTCGGTAACAATTTATTATACCATAAATCAAAAACGATTTCTTGGGAAGTGTTAGGTATTGCTCTCCTTTCTTTTTGGGCCAATTCGAAATTTATTTTGGTAGCGGTAAAATCTTCAATTTTGAGCATTTCGAGTCGCAAGAATAAATTTTTGTTTACTTTTTGAAGCTCCAATAAAAATCCTTCCAATTTTTCTTCGGCTAAACCTTCTTCATATACATAAGCTGGGACATAGGCAAAAAAATCAGCTCCGAGTTCAATCAGCAATTTTGCGATTTCAAATTGTTCTAAGGAATATTTTTCTTCCGCACCTGTAATAATACTAAAATCTTCTTTCGTTGTCCTCTTGAAACATCCCAAAATTCCAACATTTTTTGAACTGATCACTTTTTGCAAATCTTTTTGATGTTTTCTGATGATTTTCAGAGTCGATAGATTTGTGTTAATCCAAAGATATGAATCTGGAGATTTTTTCATCATCTCAGAATATACATCGATAATAATTTCTAAAATAATCATACACTTTCCAACGCTAATCCTGATAATATTCATGGGAGTTTTTGATTCTTTTTTAATTCTAAAAAAAATTATCCACAATTTCTTTAGCACTAAAATATCTGCCGTGTTTCTCACTTGCCGAATTAAGTTCTCTGGGCACGAAACAATAATTGCACATATAATTGCAACCGGCAACTTGAATCGTAAAAACTTTTGTAAAATCTGATAAACTTCTTTTCAAAGCATTAAAAGCTGAATATGTTGGATTTTGAAATTCGATTTTCTTAAATCCATTTTTGCCAAGCGCAAAGAATTTTCCTGACCATTTCCCTTTCTCTGTTTCACTTAATCATTTAATATCATCAATATAATCTTTATATCTAAAATATTTAGATAGAATCTTTCGTTCTCCTGGGTCTTGCCCTGTTCCGCTAATTTTTGCAAGCAAGTATTTATTATTTTTAATAAGTTTATTTCTTAAAGTATTTGCTTTTTTGTTTGGATTAATCATAAAAACTGTTTTATTTCTTTTTTTTAAAATTTGTTTTATAGTATTAATTTTGATATAATAAAAAAAGAGGAGGGCATCAAATATTTTAGATAAAAAATATTGGCACGGAGATTTCAATGCGGGACTATATTGTGATCGTTGTGAAAACAAAATACCAAAAAGGCCCAAGAAGGGAGAAGTATGTGTAAATTGTAAAGGAGAATTTACTGGAAAATCCTTTGGATGTGAAGATAAAAAATGCACATCTGAAGGAGCTGAATTTTTTGGTATTGAAAATTGTATTACATCAAATTGTCGAAATTGTATGAAAATATACAATTAATCAAACTTAGTATAAACAATTCAAATATCATAAAATTGAGGTTTAATTCTATAACACTGGAATTTTACCTTTTTTATTTTTTATAATTATCCATCCGAATTTTATTGTTGCATTATAAATCCGTTTTATTCTTTTTGGCTCTTGAAATAATCTATATAACCATTCAAATCCTAATCTTTGAAAAATTTTTGGAGCACGTTTTATCTTGCCAGAAATAAAATCAAATGACCCACCTACTCCGATTGCAAGTTTTACGCTTGGCATTTTTTTTATGTTTTTGCTAATCCAAATCTCTTGTTTTGGAGATCCAAAGGCGACAAACAAAATACCAGGTTTAGTGATATTTATTTTTTTTATTAATTTATCGTTTTCAATTTTATAATTATCCGACATAAAATCTTTAATTCCATCTTCTGCGCCAATAATTTTTAGATTGGGATATTTTTTACATAATATTTCAGAAGTTTTTTTTGCAATTCCCTCTTTCGCTCCTAATAAATAAATTTTCAGATCGTTTATATATTTTTCTTTACAGATTTTTTCAATCAAATCAATTCCTGTAATTTTTTCTGGTAATTTTTTATGGTAAATATATTTATAAGCTAATAATACTCCAGTTCCATCAGGAATAACAAGATTTGCTTTGTTAATTATACTCTTGAACAGAGTATTTTCTTGAGCCTCAATAATCATTTCTGGATTAAGCGTTACGATGTAGTGTTGATCATTTAATAATAAAAAACCCTTGATTTTTTCAAGAACTTCTATAGTTGTTATTTTGTCAATTTTCACATCTAAAATTCTAAAATTAATATCTTTCGTCATGATATATATTTATCCTTTAAATTCAAAACTTTCAATGAGTTTATATTTTTCGATATTAGGACGTAATTGACTTTCCATTATTTCTATTCCTCCAGCTTCAAATCTCAAATTTTTTAATACAGTATTCGTTTGCCTACCTTTGAGTTGATTTCCTCTTGCTCTTGCAAGTGTTATATGTGGTTTAAAGGGCTTATCTTCTAAATTGAAATCTTGTTCAAGTAAATTCTTATGAAGTAGTTTTTTTAATTTCATCATATTTGCGTCAATATGGACCGTTGCCCAAAACATCTTTGCTTCTACTGAATCAGGTCCCAATATAATTTTATCAATTCTTATATTAAATGGTTTTAGATTTGATGCTGTCATTTTACTTGCGTTTATTATTGATTCAAGTTTATTTTTATCTACTTCTCCAAGAAACTCAATTGTTATATGAAGTTTATAAAAATTTGTCCATCTTATATTCAAATTTCTCCACCTTTTTTCATAAGACAGAAGCTCTCTTTTGACCTCATCTGGAATGTCTATTACTATAAAAATTCGTTTATTCATTGTTTAATTATAGCAGGTTATGTAAAGTTTGACAAAAAGAATCTACGCTAATTAGTGTAGAGCCAATTTTTTTGACAAATTTTTAATTTTCCGTTATATATGAAGTAAGGTAAAATACCTTAAAATTAGGATTGAAAACAAAAATAGTAGCGGAGGGATAACTATGAGATGGAATTGGTATGGATTAACCAACAAGCAATTATGCTGGAATGTTGTAATATCAGTTTTAATGTGCTTTCTTGTTGCTTTAATAATAAATGCAATAGCAAGAAACGCAATTATTTTAAAATCATTACCAATAACTGTGATTTTCTTTGTTGTTGTATTTATTATATTATACCAAATAGGACCAGCAATAGTTACTAAATATATAAAATAATAAAGTTTACCATCTTTTTTGATGGTAATTTTTTTATATTTTTTTCTTGATTTAAAACACAAAAGTGGTAAAATATACATACTTTATGGAATATTTATAATTATGAAAAAAGAATCGTATCTATATAAAAAACTTGAAAATAACAAAGTTCAATGTAGCACCTGCTCGCATAGGTGTTTTATTTTAACAGAAAAATATGGTATTTGCGGAGTAAGAAAAAATATTGACGGAAAATTATTTGTGCTTAACTATGGAAAAGCGATTTCGGAAAGCATAGATCCGATTGAAAAAAAACCACTTTTTCATTTTTTACCAGGAACTCACACCTTGTCAATTGCAACAGTCGGTTGTAATTTGAGATGTGGTAATTGTCAGAATTGGCAGATATCGCAATTAGTTAAAGATGATAAAAAACAATTAGAAATAGGACAAAATTTATTGCCGAGTGAAATTATTAGTCATGCTATTGAAAATAAATGTCCAAGTATATCATATACATATACTGAACCGACAATTTTTTTAGAGTATGCGATAGACACAATGAAACTTGCAAAGAAGAATGGAATAAAAAACATTTGGGTAACAAATGGATTTATGAGCATTGAAACATTAAAATTAATCAATCCATATCTTGATGCCGTAAATGTAGATTTAAAATCTTTTGATGACGAGTTTTACAAAACTATTTGCAGTGCGAGACTTGCGCCTGTTTTAAAAAACTTAAAGTGGATAAAAAAAAATAGTATTCATCTTGAGGTTATAACACTCATAATTCCTGGATTTAGTGATAATGAAAAAATGCTTGAAAAAATTGCAAAGTTTATTTTTAAGGAATTAGGAAGTGAAACGCCTTGGCACATAAGCGCTTTTTTAGGAGAGATTTCGTATAAAATGCAAGATGTTGTTGACACTCCTTATGAAATAATTCACAAAGCTTATAATATAGGAAAACAAATCGGACTAAAATATGTTTATGCAGGGAATGTTACTGGAGATTTGATGGAAAATACTTATTGTCCAAAATGTAATAAACTTGTTATTGAGAGAATTGGTTATTTTGTGAAAAGATATGATATTAATGGAAAATGCGGAAAGTGTGGTGAGGGTTTGGATTTAGTCATATAATTTATTTACTGTCATTGAGAGGAACTCCGCAGAGCGACATGGCAATTCTGTGATTAGATTCCCCGCGTTTAGTTATGGGATTTCTTAATCGTCCTTTGGAACTTTTCGTAATAACAGTTAATTTTCTAATTTAATTATATGTTGAAACTTGCTTTAATATGTCCTCATCCTCCGATTCTTATTCCCTCAATTGGGAAGGAATATTTTTCCACGATAAAATCAACCACAAAAGCAATGAATGAGCTTGGAAATGAAATCAGAAAGAAAGAAATTGATACTATTGTCGTTGTCTCTCCTCATGGTCCAGTTCAAATGGACGCAATGTCAATCAGTAGTGATGAATTTTTGGAAGGTGATTTTTTGCAATTTAGAGATAGCACTTCAATAAAAATTCAAAACAATCTTGATTTAGTTAGTAATATAAAAAAAATTTCAAAGATAAGAAAAATACCGACAGAAATTATTGACGATAATATTCCCCTTGATCATGGTGTTATGGTGCCATTATATTTTTTAAAAAAACATAATCCTAAAATTAAAGTTGTTTCAATTGCTTTTTCCTATCTTGACCGTGAAAAACATTTTGAATTTGGAGAAGCAGTTTTTGAGGCGATTGAAAATATAAATGAAAATATTGCTTTAGTTGCAAGTGGAGATCTTTCTCATCGCCTTACAGTTGACGCTCCTTCAGGATATTCGCTGGAAGGAAGAAAATTTGACGAACTTTTAATAGAACTATTGGAGAAAAACAAAGTTGATGAAATATTAAATTTGGATTCAGGCTTAGTTGAAGAAGCGGGAGAGTGTGGACTGAGGTCTATTATAATCTTGCTTGGCGCACTATCAAACTTAGAATATAAATTTGAAAAACTAAGCTATGAAGGACCTTTTGGTGTTGGATATTTAGTAGGAAGGTTTGAATTTTAATTATTTTTAATATTTATAAGATTTAAATATTTCACAATATTGTCCTTGTCAAAAAATGTTATTTGTTATAAATATAATCCTACCGCTTCTATAGTTATCCACCACAGTTATTAGTGTAGATCCTTTTAAACTTGACATTTTCTAAATAATTTGGTAAGTTTTTATTACAACAAAAAAAAGAAAAATTTGAGGAGGTGAATAAATAGGAAGCAATCATAGTGTAAGAAAGAAAAAAAGAAAGAATAAACAGAAATAAATAAAAAATCTTTCTTTTTAAGTTTAAAAAACGGATGAATCTTTCATCCTCTTTTTTTATTTAAATTTTTATTAAAACAAAAAATAGTAAAGTAAGTTATAATAATAAATTTTGGTCTTCACGGAAATGACAATTTCTATTCTTAAAAATCAACTTTCCCCATTTGCCCTAATAAAAAATCTTTCTCTCCTTTCAGAACTGCGAAAGCCCAATTTCTTTTGGCGGGGAAAAATATAATCTTAACAATCTGTTTAAAAAATAAAATTAAACAATAAGGATGCAAAATAATTTTATTTAATAATGATCCAGTTCTTTTTGCCATAACTAGTCCATTTCTTGTGTGATAATAAATATAACTTGAAGAACCTGGTTTAGTTGATCTTGATATTTTATGATATATTATTGAATCTGGAACATAGACACATTTATATCCAGCATTCTGTGCTCTTAGTGAATAGTCCGTGTCTTCATAATAAAGAAAATAATCTTCAGACAGTGCTCCAATTTTTTCTATCAACTCTCTTTTAATCAGCAAACAACATCCAGTTAGGTAATCTACCTCTTTTTTTTTATCAAATTGACCATTATCAATTATATCAAGTCCAATGTGTGTGCCACCATTTTTTAACCAATTAACTTTTCCGCCAGCAAACCAAATTCGATTCGGTTCATCATAAAAATATATTTTCGAACCAACAAGGCCAATGTTTTTGTCTGAGTCCCCTACTTTGACTAATTCATTTAAAAATATTTTTTCAACTGTTGTGTCATTATTAAGAAGTAGGATATAGTCAGCTTTATTTTCAGTTGCATATTTTATTCCGATATTATTTCCACCAGCAAAACCAAGATTATTTTCGTTTTCGATTACAATTGTTTTAAAATATTTTTTCTTTATTTCAGAAACAGATCCATCTTGTGAATTGTTGTCAACAACAATTATTTTATAATTTTTATAATCAATATTTTTTAAAGATTCTAAACATTCAAGCGTATCCTTTTTACCATTCCAATTTAATACGATTATATAAACTTCTTTTTGCATATTTATTGTTTTAAGTTTAATAAAATTAAGTTAAGATTTGATCTAATACAACTATTATTGAATATGAAGCTAATATTAAAATTAAGCCCAAAAGTGTCCACGTAATCATTTTTTTTGCAGTTGCAACTTTTTGTTCATCTCCTGAAGAAGTAGTATAAATAATTCCGCCAGCAATTAACATAAGAAGAGCTAAGGATCCTGCAACTCCTAGGGTCGATAATAGAAAATTTTCAACTAATTTGGAAAAATCACTAGTTGATATTGGATTTGGTATATTAATAGGGGTTTGTGCTTTAACATAGCCTATTTCTATAATAAATAATGAAACAAATATACTACAAAGTTTAATTGTTTTTTTTGTGATGTTTTTCATATTTTTATAGCGTATCCTTTTTACCATTCCAATTTAATACGATTATATAAACTTCTTTTTGCATATTTATTGTTTTAAGTTTAATAAAATTAAGTTAAGATTTGATCTAATACAACTATTATTGAATATGAAGCTAATATTAAAATTAAGCCCAAAAGTGTCCACGTAATCATTTTTTTTGCAGTTGCAACTTTTTGTTCATCTCCTGAAGAAGTAGTATAAATAATTCCGCCAGCAATTAACATAAGAAGAGCTAAGGATCCTGCAACTCCTAGGGCCCATAATAGAAAATTTTCAACTAATTTGGAAAAATCACTAGTTGATATTGGATTTGTTATATTAATAGGGGTTTGTGCTTTAACATAGCCTATTTCTATAATAAATAATGAAACAAATATACTACAAAGTTTAATTGTTTTTTTTGTGATTTTTTTCATATTTTTATTGAGTTAAAATTTGATTTTATAAGATTATTAATAATATTTTTTTATTTTAACACCAACATAATAATGATTAATAATTTCTTGCCAAGAACCTCCATTTATTGCCATTTGATATGCTCCGATAGCACTCATTCCCGTACCGTGACTTGCAGATATTTTTTCTTGATCATGTTGTGTATTTGATGGATCTTTCACGCCTCCCCAAAGATAAGCATAGTCATTTCCGCAATATGTTTTACTCAAAACTTCACAAGCATTTTTTGTTGTTCCTCCAGAATCAGATGAATATGCTGCAACTATTGGCTTATCATTATAATTTATAATATTTCCTATAGTCTTCCTGTTAGCAGAAATTATTTTTGAGGCCCTCAATTCAAAATTATAACCTTTATAAACTTGATCATTTCCATTTCCTTTCCTGCTATTTTTTAAATGAAAAGATTCATCAGAATGTTTTCCTCCTCTTTTAATATAATACATTGCATAAGTTCTTGCAATTATTCCAAAGGCCTTGAGATATTCTTCAGGACTGTCATTAAGAGCTTCTGCAATACCGTTTAAATAATCTTCTATTTGTAGTTCATTTATAATCCATAGTTTTTTAGATGTATTAGAATATTTTACTTCAATATTTCCTCTAAATTCATTATCATTAGTAATTTCATCCCATGCCAAGTCGTTATATGAAATCACTTTCATTATAACATTTTCAGATACTGGTAAAAATTTGACATAAGATTCTGTATTGAAAAATTTTATAGTTGTTTTTTGATTAGCGGACTTGTTTTCAGTCTTATTAATCATTCCATCTGAATTATAATAATTTACGGTATAGTTTCCATTTGCACTGATAATTACATCTTCACTAGTTGTAGAATATATTGCAATTCTTATATTTGGGTTATTTTTTTCAGAATCGTTGCTTGAATTGATTGTCTCATCCTTTTTTTGTTTAGGAGTTTGTGAAATTACAGGTTTATTAATCAGTATTTCTGGTTTTATGTATAAATTCATTTCATCTTTTGAAATTTCAATAATGTTAGACCATTTATAGCCAGCTTTTATAAATTTTTCAGCAGTTTTTATCCATATAGGCTCTTCATTTTTTATTATATAAATTTTATCATCCCCTTTCCTTTTTAATAACGTGTTTTCTGGATATTTAAGATTTCCACCGTCAGGATATGCAATAAATTCTTCATCGTTTAAGACAACAATATCTGACCATTTGCTTTTTGTGGTTTCAAATAGTAAAAGAGAGGTAAATTCTTTTCTTTGACCATTTTCTAATTTATAAACCACAGGAAAACCATCTTTTTTTATCAATGTTCCATCTGGATATGTCATAATTTTACCAATTGCGTAATCATTCATTTCGTTTGGACTAAGCGAAATTACTTCATTCCAATTGTATCCCAGTTTTTTAAATAAAGTAGAAGACACTATTTTCCTTTTTTTACCAGACTCTAAGAGATATATCGTTGGATTAACTTCAGACTTAATTAAAAGTCCGTCGGGATATAACACTCTACCGTCTAAAGGATAATTTTTTATTTCTTCTTTTGTGGTGTTTATAATGTTATTCCATTTATATCCTGATTTTTCAAAAAGTACAGATGAGGTAAATTCTTTTCTTTTACCATCTTTAACAAGATAAATTACTGGGAAACCTTCTGCTTTTAAAAGTGTATTATCGGGATATTTTACTACTTTTCCTTCTGGGTAATGATCAAATTCATCTCTACTTATTGAAATCACATTTTTTGTCTGAAATCCAAGAACATTCATAAGGTTATTTGAAGTAATTTCATGTCTTTCTTTGTTTTTAATTAGATATATCTTAAAATTATTCTCTTGTTTAACAAGAGTTCCATCGGGATAAATCATATCTGAATTTTGAAGATAAAAATCAATATTTAGATCTTCTTTGATATTTTTCCATTTATAACCCAAATATTCAAATAGTTGAGGAGAAGTAAATTTTCTTTTTTTTCCATTTTCTATCAAAAATACATTACCATTTTTATCTTTTAATAATTCTCCATTGGGAGCAAATTTAATAATTTTTCCATTTTCGTATATTTTCAAGTCACTTTTGAAAACTTTTATAATGTTATTTGTAGAAAATCCCATTTTTATAAATTCTTCACCAGTCATTTCCATTGCTCTTTTTTGCCTATTTTCTATATAGAATACTTTGGCCGTATCAAATTCCTGTAGAAGACTTCCATTTGGATGTATAATAATATTTTTATATTTATACATATCAAGCTGTGATTTTTGAATGGGTTTTATAATTCTATTTTTATAAGCATTTAGTAGATTCTCCTTTGAATCATATTTTGTTTTATATCCATCTTCAATAACATAAACAGACATATTTCCGCCTATTTGATAAGCATATTTTTCAAATTCTTTTTGAATTAGGGTTGCATTGCTTTGAATGTTGTCTAATTGCTTATATAGTTCATTTCCAGGACATGTAGTGGCGCTTAAGTCTCTATGTCCAACTAATCCGTCAATGTTTTTTCCTAAGAAGTTACTTGTTTTGTTTAAGTTTATGTTGTTATTTGCCGCTACCCAGCCAATGAAAGTTTCAAGAGATTTTTTTACTTTAAGATTGAGTGGATGAGATATATATTCACTATTTATATTTCCTCCATAAGTTCCAATCACAGATATTCCTATACTTCCAATGTTATAACTATTAACATGTCCTCCAATTACTCCGTTTCCACCATATCTTCCTTCATAAATATTTCCATTCGGATCAATTAAATAATTATATCCAATATCTCCAAAGCCGTTATATTCTCCATCATCGTCATACCAAGTTTTTTTGCCGTTGTGATAGGTATAAATGTTGTTAACCATTTTTTTATATTCACCGCTACCATCTGAATCTGATAATAGTTTTAAACTTGCCGTGTGATGAATGATGATTTTTTCAACTTTTGCATATTTTGTTTCCCAAGTCATTTTTGATTCGTCTGCATTCCATTGTGGTCTAAAAATTATTTCAGGAATGTTTGGAATTGAAATTTGTGCGTTGCTAAAAAAGGGCATAAAAAATATGCCAATTAATAAATTTATAGTTGTTATAAGCTTCTGGTTCTTTTTGATAAATTTCATATAGAATGTTTTCGTTATGCTTTAAATATAGCAAATTTTTATTTATTAGTCTATATAAGATTCAAAATAACCCCTAAATTAGAGGTTATTTTAAATTATTAAAAATATATAAGATTTTATTTTATAACATTTTCTCCGCTTGGATATAACTCAAGCTCTGAATCTGTAACTATAATTATATCATTCCATTTGTAACCCCTTGAATTAAAGATGGCTTCAGTCGGTATCCATCTCTTTTTTCCATTTTCAATTAAATAGACTTTATATCCTGAATCAGTCAACAAGCTTCCATTTGGCATTGGATTAAAGCTTGCAATTACATTTTCTCCGCTTGGATATAACTCAAGCTCTGAATCTGTAACAATAATTATATCATTCCATTTGTAACCCCTTGAA
>JARGGI010000001.1:119199-158431 GCA_029210775.1 Patescibacteria group bacterium
ATTAAAGATGGCTTCAGTCGGTATCCATCTCTTTTTTCCATTTTTGACTATATATACTCTTGAACTACTCAATGATCTTAAAAGTGAATTTTCTTTATATATAATTGATTTAATGATGTCTATTGAAAATGAGAAATCATATTTATCAATGTCGCTACCAAAATTTGAGGTCTTTTTGTGACTCGTTGGAATTATCGTTATCGAAAGGATATCTTTGTTATAATTTGGAATGTAAATAATTGAATCCTGCGAGGTATTCAAATTTAATTCATTAATTTCATATATATTATCTTTTCTCAAAATTATATAAGGAACGGTAAAATTTCCCGAATTTTGCCCCTTAAAACTAATTCTTATTTTACTGTTATTAGCATTGTTTATAAAATTAAATTTATAATATTCACTGCTCCAATCTTTGATTGAGTTTTTTATGAATATAGGTTCTTTAATATTTAATTCAAAATTATTGTTTGGAATTATGTGAAAGTTTTCAAAACTTATATTTTTATAGTTATATTTATTTTTCAATAAAGGAGAAACGCCATTTAGATAGTTTGTTATTGTCCAGTTCACAAATGTAGTTTTGAAAGTTTGGTCTTTATATCCCAAATCTGATATTGATTTATCTATGCTTTCAATTCCAGATGCATCATTTTCAATCATTCTTTTAAATATTTCATTTCCAAATTGGTCAGATAGATATTGAGAAAAAAGGTTTACTGAAGAATAATCATAAATTTTATTTTGCCATTCCGTAAGAGAATCAGTAGGATTTGTTTTGAAATTACTAATCCTTGCTTTCAAATTACTGCCAGAATAATTATCGTCATATCCTATAGCGGTTGAAGCGTATTCTGATCGTGCTTCGTTTAGCCAAATTTCTTCTGTAATATTTTTTAATTTTGTTTTGTGATACCAAGTTATCATATGTTGAAATTCATGAGCGAGGAAACTTTTTATTCTATCGTTACCTATAAAAGTAATATTTAGATAAATCATTTCTTTTTCATTACTTTTTTCGTTAGTAATCCTTTCTTTTTTATATTCATCATTTGGATTGAAATAACCTCCGACATTCTCTTTTGTTTCGGTAAGAAGAATTGTAATTTTACTGTCGTTATCAATTCCAGGAGTCCACTCGGTTCCATAAGTTTTTTTTATGTTTGGATATATAGTATCATCAAAACTTTTTGCTAAAATATATATATCTGATTCAAGTTTAGCTCTAAGATTGGATGGCAAATTATTATAATAGTCATCTTCAACATAAAAATATGCATATGAACTAATTTTTTTCAAAGTTGCATGTATTTGTTGGCGTTCAGTTTTATCATAAGAAAGATCAACTACAAAGATATCATTTTCATTAAATCCGACAGCCTTTGAGGTTTGAATGTTAATAGACAGAGAAAATAGGAAAAAAATACAAAAAAACAGCATCATCTTGGAAGCAGTTATTTTTTTTATTTTGATATGTTTTTCATTTTTCATTTTTTTGTTTTTGTGGTATATAATTCAAAACATATTAATTTTTGAAATAAAAAATGAGCGGGTAACGGGAATCGAACCCGTGTCCTCAGCTTGGAAGGCTGATATAATAAGCCACTATACGATACCCGCAGACATGTAAATATTATAACAGAAGAAAAAAAAGTGACAAGGGTTGTGCGTTTATTTTTCAATTTCACTGTTTTAAGCTTTAGATCTTTCCATAATTTCTTTTTCAACAATTGCTCGATCTTTCCCATATTTTAGCATTGAAAGCTGTTTTATAGCTTTAGAAATTTCTAAATTTGTTTTTTGGGGTGGGTATGTTTCCATATTAAATCCTTGACTTATAGTGCCTCTAATCATCAATCTTACATAAGCATTAAAATTATTAATGTTTATTAGGTCTTGTTCGCTGAAAACAGGAGAAAATTGTTTTGCCATAAATTCAGCATCTTCGGGTCCAATACGAAATGAAATCATTGTTCCAACATTTCCAAATACTGATTTTTGGATTTCTTCTGGAAGTTGACCAAGAAATTGATGAGCAATATTCAATGAAAGCCTATATTTTCTTGCTTCTGAAAGAATAGTTGAGATACTATCAGTAGTGAAATTTTGAAATTCATCTATATAGAAATAGAAATCTTTTCTTTCTTCTTGTGGAATATCAGTTCGGCTTAGTGATGAAACAAGAATTTTTCCAACGATTACAAGTCCAAGCAGATAAGCATTCATTTCTCCAATCTTTCCCTTTGAAAGGTTAACAAGCAGAATTTTTTTATTGTCCATAATTTCTCTAAAGTTTATAGAACTTTTCTGCTGACCAATGATTGGACGCATTGTGTCATTAGAAATAAATTGTGTTAATTTGCTTGTAATATATGGGACCATATTTGCAAGAGCGGCTTCCCCTCCAGCTTTTTCTGCTTCTTTTTCCCAAAAGTTAACTACAGTATAATTTTTACATTTCGATAACTTATATTTTCTAAACTCTGGATCGGCCAAAACTTTAGAAATTTCAATTAAAGTTGAACCAGATTCTGGGTCATCCATAATTAAAAGCATTGCATTTCTCATATATTGTTCAAACATTGGTCCACCAGTTGATTTCAAGTCATAGAGCTTATCAAATATTTTTATCATTTCGTTTATAACGAATGTTTTTTGTTCAGGATAATTTTCATCATATTCAAGAAGATTTAAACCCATCGGTTTTTGAGTATTTGACGGATCAAATAAAATAACATCTTCAGATCTTTCTTTTGGAACACATCCTAAAGCCTCTTCCACAAGGTCGCCATGAGGATCAATGACACAAATTCCTTCACCATTTTGAATATCTTGCCTAATTAGTTCTCCTAAAAATGATGATTTACCAGTACCAGTTTGTCCGATAATATACATATGTCTTCTGCGGTCTTCCTTTTCAATTTTAATTACTTTGTCTTCTCCTCTATATACATTATGTCCTAAAATTAATCCCTCATTTGAAATATCAGAAGGAGCCGGAGCTTGTTTTGCTTTGAGCCATTTAATTTGGGGAGTTGCAGTTGTTGAAATTGGAAAATGAAATAGACTTGATAATTCTTCTGTGTTTAAAATAATCATTCTTTTTTTATCAAGGTTTCTAAATATAAAGTTATATATTGTTTTATTTAAAAAACCGCTTTTATTTATAAATGTTTCAGTAATTTTAAATGAATTAGAGTTTGGCGAATTAAATTGGGTGAATGAATTTTCTAATTGTTTTAGTAGGCTTTCGGCTTCTTCTTTTGTTGGAGCAGATGCCATTAGTCGAATGTTTGTTTCAAAGCCAATTTTTGTTGATTTGGCTTCAACTTCTTTTATCGTTTCATCTTGTGCTGGAGTTAGATTTACTCTTGACTCTTCTTTTTGTTGGTCTCCCACTGTTTTTCCACTTGCCCCTAAAATTTCTGTAAATTCTTTCAAAATTTTAATAACCAATGATGGCCTTTTTTGTTTTCCAAAACCTTTCCCTTTTTGCATAAGTTTTAGTCTTTCTTTGCTTTCTTGTTGCCATAAATTGCTTGAAGGTTTCATTACGAGCTGAAATGCTGCTCCCTTTCCTATGGGGATTTTACTAAGAGCATTTGTTATATTTGAGAGAGGGTCTGCTTCAAGATTCCGATATGTTTTAATCGGAAAAATATCATTTCTATTTAACGTCATATAAGAAGCTGCCGAACTGCCATTAGGTACAAAAATATTATAATCTTCAATTTGATTTATTTCCGCATCAGAATAGAAACTATAAATTTGTTTCTCAATAATTGATTTAAATTTTCTCGGAATTGATATATAAAAAAATATTTCATTACTGTCAATTGGCGTTGCAATTTCAAATGATAAATAAAATGGTCCATATATTATTTTTTTAAACATTGATTCTCTTATATTACTCAAGCTTGCAAAAAGTTGTTCCATTATGGAAATATTTTCTTTTTCTTTTTCGCTTTTGTTTTGCTGTTCATCTTCTTGGATTCGGGGAACAGAAATTTGTAATACTGTCATATTAAGTGATCTTGTGATTTTTCCCGAATTGGAAAGTTTTATTTTTACAAAAACAAAAATAACTGCAACAGTAAATAGTGCAATAAAATAATCAATAAGACCGATTTCAATTATATAATTACTTATGGGTATTTCCATGTGAAATAATATGTTATTGTTTTATATGTCTTTTAGTCTTCCCTTGTTGATAAGTTCTTCGTGAAGTTCACCGATAAGCTTGTCGTGAAGTTCATCGAGAAGATAAGCATCGTTTAAGCTTCTTGCAATTTTAATACTGTGACTTATGCCTTTTTCAAAAGCCAAGAATGAAAGTTTTTTCACCTGTCCTACTGTGTCTAAGTTTTTTAAATCATCCAAGTCTTTTTTTGTTTTTTTCTTGTCAGATTTATCGTTAGTCGTTTGTTGTGTTGGACTTAAAGCTGATTTAGACATTTTTTCATGAATATTTTCACGAGTGATTTCTGTTTCCTTGGTTTCAATTGTAGAACTCAGAGGACCATTTTCAAGAGCAGCCCTTTTTTTAGCAAGTTCTTCTTCCATCATTTCAATCTCTTTAAGATTTGGATTTTCATTATTACTTTCTGCCATGATTATAAATGAATAATTTAATTATTTTATTTCACGATCATATTTGTGAGATGATCCCCACCAAGCATAATCATATACCTTTCCGGTTCCACAAAGAAATGTTACAAATTTATCTCTTTTTTCTTCATCAAATAAGGTGCATATAGCACCTAAAAGACCAACACCTCCAACAAATGCTCCTGCTCCAGCAAGTACAACCTTTTTTTCTGCTTCCTTTCCTGATTCTTCTATAACTTTTTCTGCTATTGTCTTTGCAATCTCTTCTCCTCCTTTTTCAGCTAAAATTGTTGACATTGCTGCCAATAATCCAGGTCCATACATTACAAGTCCCAAGCCAGCAAGAATAGCTAATAGAGCAATAATCGTCATTTTTGGGTTGTCCTTAATTTTTTTGAACAGCTCTGTTAAAATGCCCTTTTCTTCGGGGCTTAGCGCTTCTTCTTCTTTTTCAAGGAGTTGAAGCACTTTATCGTATGCTTTTAATGCTTCTTCTAACATTCTAATGGTATAATCTTTTTCTATATGGTGCTCTTCAATTAAAAACTTTAGATTATCATTATCACATGCAAGCCTATAATATTCTAACCTTTCTAAATTTAATGCTATCTGATTAGACTTTTTTAAAGATTCAATTGCTTTTTGCATTCTCTCTTTACCATTTTCATTAAAAAGACTTTCTGTTTCTTGGAGTGAAGTAAGATTTACATAAGCCTCAGTTTCTTGCACAATTTGGTCCTTTAGTTTTTTTTCAAGCTCTTTATAATTTTTAGCTATATTTTCTGCTGTTATTTCTTGATTATGTATTTCTTGCTCGTTTAATTTTTCTCTAAAGTATTCTTGTCGCTCTTCTATCTTTGCTTTTTTACCATTCTCACTGAGTCTGTTAAACTTAACATTTTCCAAATCAAAATCAATTTCCATTCTCATTAAATTTCCATCCTTGAATTGTCCTTGTTCAACTCCCTTTAAATATGAAACTAACATCTCGCTTTCTTTAGATGTCCATTTTTCTTCAAGTTCTTTTTTCACAATTACATCTTCAATTTTTTCTCTTAATACCATCTCCTCTTTTTCACTCACTTCTTCTTCGTTTATAATTTTTTCAACTATTTTAGAAATATCTAAATTATCCAAATTCTCTTTGTCATTATTTTCATTTTCCGCATTTCTTTGTTCCGATTTAATTGGAGGTGTTTCATTCATAATAAAATTTGTTAGAAATTATAAAAAAGCGATAAACAAGTGAGTTTAAAAACTTCTTACTTTTCTTTTTTAAAGCTCAGCATTTCTTTTTTCACTTTATCAACTTCTTCGTCAAAAATATTTTTTGTTTTTGGATTTTTTGACATTAAAAATTTTTCCATTTCTTCGAAATCATCTTTAGGGATTTTCTCAAATTCATCTAATTCTTGTTCATTCAAATCTTCAACAATTCTCATCCCAGCTCTCTTGCTGATTAAACTCAGAACATCAGTTAGAATTTTATGGCTGTCTTCTTTTGGTAAAAAGTTTAATCCTAAAGACTCTTTCAAGTCTTCAATAATTATATCATTTATTAGTTTCATAAGTTTTATTTTAATAAATTTTAATCATCTTATTTTTATTCATTTTTTTCAATTATTCTTTTTATCTCTCCGAAAAATTTTATTGCATTAAGTTTTTTAACATCATCAAATCTAAATCCCAATGAATTATTTGCGCCTTCAAAATGTCTTGCTTCAACAATTTCTCCGATTGTTTTTCCTTTATATTTAGGCATTGTATAATGATTAATAATATATTTTAAATTATTAAGCTTTGGGACTTTTCCATCAGATAAAATTATTTCTTTTACTTTTTCTTCGATACTTTCTTTTATTTTCTCGGATATTTCTATTTCTAGAATTTCTTCTGGCATCTCTGGCAAAGGACTTCCTTCTGAACCAACTGGGCTTCCTGTTTCTGCATTTCCCCTTTCTTTTTCATCAGCAATATCAATAATCTTTTTTTCAGGCCGTATTTTTCGCCATAGCTTTTTGAGTCCGCTTTCTTCCCCAGAAATCTCTCCTGGAGCTTCTTCTGTTTGAGCTTCTTGAGTTGGAGTTTCTTCAGCTGATTCCATTTCTGATATTAATGTCTTTAGCGGTGGCCATGACGGCGTTCCCGCCGATTCCCCTTCCGCTATCTTTTTACCAAGAATTCTGTTTTTAAACCCCTCAATAAATCCCATTTTTTTCTTCCATAAACCTTCATTCATTTCTCTTTTCATTTTTTCATTAATTAACGCTTGATTTTCGATTACTAATGTCTCATATGATGCATTAAGAGTATCAAGAAGATTTCTAATAAGCATATTTCTTTCATTTTGCCTATCTTTCAATTCAATCGGACTCATTTTTATTGGACTTTTTCCAACATAGGCATTTACAACTTCCCCCCAACCCACTCCTACTGCCTCGACTCCAATTTCTGCATTTTTGTTTGCTCTTTCTAAAATTCCACCCTCAACCTCAGATGCTTTTTTTATTTTTTTTACTAACCCTTCTTTTAATTTTTCCGTTGCCTCGTACACTCTTTTTAGTCTATCTATAATCGCTTTGGTAGTTTCTGAATCTATTTCTCTTTCCGTCTCAATGTTTTCTGGCTTGAGTTCTGTTTCCCCTTGCTTTTGAATAAACTCTGGTTGTGATTCTGCATCTTTATTAAGTTTTTCTTGCGCAATCATCAATAATAAATCTAAATATTCTTTAATTTTTTGATACTCATCATTCTTAGAAAGATCTATTTCTCTATATCCAGCCTCTATGTTAATCTTATTTAAAAAATTATTCATATTTTTTACTTCCTCATCCAATTCTTCAAGGCTCATTTGCGCAACATCTTTTTCGTTTTTTATATCTGGAGTTTCTTCAAATGTTTCCGATTTCTTTTCTTCTTCAACTTCTTCATAATTAAGCTTATATAAATCAACACAATTCATCTTTGTTTTTTTTCCTGATTCATTTTCTAATATAACATAGTCTTCATGATGTTTTGGATTATAAATGAATTCTTTTATGCGATAATTTGCATTTCCATTTTCAATAATTTTAAGTGTATATTTTTTACTTCTCCCCCACTTTTCAAACATTTCATTAAGTTCCGTTTCGTTAATTTCGCTCCTAACTTCCTCAATATTATTATCAAGATCAGAAAAAATCCGAGATATAACATTTTTATATAATTTTAAAATTTTCGCGCTATTTGTTTTATTTCTTTTGTCATAACCAAAATTTTCAAGAAAAATTTCATCTTCTTTGTCAATTTTTCCAATATCAAATTTCTCAAGATCTTCTTTGAGTTTCTTAGCATACAGGTTTTCATCTTTAGCATCATCATATTCTTTTTGTAATTTATCGCGAAGTTTATCGTACATATCAATTTCTATACTTTTCCAATCTATCTTTTGTTCTTGTTTTTGACCAACCTTTTTCTTCTTTTTTTTCTCATCTTTTGCTTTTTCGGCACTTGGTTCTAGATTATCAAATTCACTTTGCTTTGGTTCTTTTGTCTTTTTATCAATTTCATCACTTACATTTTCACTTTCACTTTCAATTTTTTCTATTTCTTTTTTTAGTTGATATATTTTTTCTCTCCATCCATTTGTTCGTTGTTTTTCTAAATAAGCAATCTGTTGTTCTATTTTAGTTATTTTTATTATTTTTTCAATTTTTGGGTCGGCGCCTTCTATTCTCATACCTCCAAAATCAAAATTTTTACCTTCACTCATATTTTTATCTTTAAACTAATAAAATTTATTTATAATTCGGAATTCACTCTTTAGAGTGTAAATTCAAATTCCAATATAATAAAGTAATCATTAAACTTTATATACTATCATAGTTTTACAAAAATGTCAATTGCTTATTGTTTAAAATGCTGACGGGTTGCGAAATCGCAATTACGAGACTCTCGAGATAGTTTAATAATATAACAACGAGCTGTACAATTTAAACTACTCCAAAAATCTTTGTTAAAAATAAAACATAGAGCAATAAAAACATAATTCCTTCCCAATTATAAATTTTTCTTGAAATTCCTGAAAAAACATATAAAATTGTTGAAGCTATTAAAAATGGAATTCCTATAAAGAAAGTTATATTGTCAATTTTTAGGTCAGTTAAAAGAGCTGGTAATCCAATAACTGCAAGTATGTTAAAAATATTTGAGCCAAAAACATTTCCAAGCGCAATTTCATATTTCTTTTTTCTGACCGCTCCAACAGAGACTACAAGTTCAGGCAAAGATGTTCCAATTGCAACAGCGCTCATGGTGATGATTGCTGTTCCAATGTTTAACTCGTAGGCGATGTTAATAAGAGCTTCTATTGTATAGTTTGCTCCGAGATATATAAAAAAGGCGCTTATTATTAATGTTAAAATGAGACCTATTTCAACTTTTGGTTTATAATTCCATATTTTTTTTAATATATTTCCTACATTTTTTTTCTTTTTTTGCTCTTGATTATTCTTCTTGTTTTTTTCTATATTTGCATGGTTGAGAATTTTTCTTTCTTGCTTTGATGAAATTATATAAAAAGTATAGACCGAGTAAGTTAAAATTAGTAATGCTCCCTCTAAAAATGTTACTTTTTGGTCAATTAAGATAAAAATCGCGATAGTCGTAGCTATTGCAAGTAATGGAAGATCAAGATTTATTAGACTTCTTTTGATGCTAATTTTTTTTGCGATTATGGAAGAAATACCAATAATTAAAAGAATATTAGCAATATTTGATCCTATGGCATTTGCAACGACAATTTCTGTCTCTCCTTTGCTTACAGCTATTAATGAAGTTGCAAGTTCAGGCAGTGATGTTCCAATACTTACAATGGCAATTCCAACAATAAATGATGGAATTTTAAGTTCTATTCCTATTTTTTCGCTACTTTCTGTAAAATAGTCGGCTGACTTTATAAGTACAGTTAAACTTAATATAAATAATAATATCCAAAACAATAAGGTCATATGCTGTTCATTTAATTTTTATAAGTTTAGTGAGTTTTGTTAGCTCTGGCAGATGGATTAGCTGATTTGCTTAGGTCGGAACTTCTACTTTTATATGCATTAGGGTCTGCTTGTCCCGTTATTCCTCTTCGAAGTTTATCAATATCTCTTTTTCCAAATTTTTTTCTTAAGCCTTTTATGTCAATTCCATCATTTTCTACTTTTTTAAATTGATTTCCAGTAAATCTTTTGCTCTTAAACCTTCTTGTAAAATCTTCAAAATCTTTTTTCTTCAAAACTGATTTTGACGGATTATAAGCCTTAACAGCTTTTAGAAAATCAAGCTTTTTTTTAAGAGAAACGCCGTGAACTTTTTTCATTGCTTTTTCAAGTTTTTTTGTTCCTCTCATACCAAGATCATTTAATCTATTATGTCTGAAAACCTTCATTTCATGATCATAAGTCTTTTTTGGAACTAAAACTTTTTGTCCGCCTATAATTTTTTCTTCTTGTTTAATATCATCTTTAGGCTTTCTGTTTTTTTCCCTGTCTTTGCGTATTCTTTCAAATTCTTTTTTTCGTTTTTCTTCAATTTCTTTTCTTGCTTTTTCTAGTTCTTCTAATTCTTCTTGAAATTTTTGATTCTTTTCATTCATTATGTCTGTATTGCTTTTTGTTTCATCATTTTCAGGAACAGGAGTTGTTTGTTGCTTTGTTATGTCTTCGTCGCTCATTTTGTTTACCTATTTTAATTAACAAGCGTATTAAATATTTTGAATTACGAAATAGCTAAATTTGTCATAGTGAGCTTGTCGAACTATGATAAATTTGACGCAATTTCCATCCTTCGACAAGCTCAGGTTGACAAGTATATTGAATTTCGTAATTCAATGTAAATAGCAATTTCTGTGTAAATTATACCATTTAAACAGAAAAACTACAAGAGAGTGTATTAGTCCATCTCATATTGGAAATCATGTTGTTTTTGATTAAATAATTCATAAACGATTGCAAACTAAACTTCAGTGGTATCTCGTTGTATTATACCATATTAGCCAATCCATTAGTTTATTATTAAATTCACCAGAATTTTCCATCAACACCTTATTTCAATTAACAAATTTTTCTTGAGTGGTTTGGCTGTATTCTTCAATATGTCCGTTTCCGTATGGCTGTCTATCGTAATTTCAATAATGGATAATTTTTTAACACATAAATTATACAACCTTGAGAAACCTCTGCAATGAACATATTAGAATTCTAATTGCATATATTTAGTTTTTTAGATTCCAATATATAAGTGAACTTATTCACATTTATTTATAAAAAATTTTGTTGCCAGATTTAAGATAAATGTATTCCAGGGTATTAATTTCATTTTTATCAAGACCCTTTGAAAGAAATTCCCTTAAATATATCGATTGTTCCTCAACATCGTCTATTGCATTAAAATATATTCGTGTATTTTTATTTGTATATGCAATTATTTCTCTTGTTTTTACTCCTTTTGTCTTATAGTATTTAATTTTTAAATCGGTTTGTTTTTCTATATTATTATTCAAATTGAGAATAAAAAGTATAAAATCACTATCTGCAACTTTATCATTGATTTTTATCGGTAATAAAGATTTTTCTTTCTCTCCATCTCCTGTTTGTTTTTCTGTCTTGTCAATTTTTTCCTCGTTTTTTATCAAATTTTCAAAATTATTATTTTTAATATTTTTGATTTCTTCTTCTATTTCTATTTCTTCTATAATTTTTATTAATTTTTGGTCATTATTTATCTTCATATTATTCTCAGGCATAAAAGCAATAGCTTCGGAGTCAATGTAAAAACAATTTTCAAGCCTACACCAAATTATAAGAGGATTTTTTTCTATGATTTCTATTTCTATTTTATTAGGAAACTTTTTCTTAATTGTCACATTTTTAATTTCTGAAAATTCATTGGTTATGTTTTCTTCTATTGCTTTTTCATTGCTAAGAAAAAAATTATTTCGTGGAAATATTACTAAAATTGGTTTAATATTATTTTTTTTTATAATTTCTTCTATTTTTTCATTTGAAATAATCATATTCCCTTTTATATATATTTGATTTATTAGAAAAAAATTTGAGAAAAAAATAAAGTATACAAATAAAAAAATAGTTAAAAATAAAATTATTTTGTTGATATTATAATTTTTTCGACCAAAAAAAGACTTATGCTTCGTAAATAATTTGGGGGGTTGCCATGTTACTGTCTTTTTTTTTCTAAATTTGAAAATTGATCTGAGTTTTTGTTTGATTATTAATATCCCCTTTTTATTTTTCTTGATTCTTCTATAAGCCATGTGATTATATATTTATTATTAAGAGGTAAATCCTGACAGTGTAAAAATTCCTTTTGATAACCACCAAATCCTTTTTTGAATTTTGATAATCCAGACCACGGATGTTTTGGTTTATTCTCGACAATTCCATAGAAATTAAAAACCTTTTTTCCTCTTATCTTTGCTTCTTTTATCGCTTCAAACAATGCAAGATACGATGACGGAATTTTACTATATTCAGACGAAGACGCTCCATGGTGATAAAAAGCTTGATTTCCATAAAAAACAATAATTGCAGATGAAATTATTTTTTTATTATAAACAGCAGAAAATATTTGAATTTGATTATCTTTTTTTAGGGTGTCAATCTCAGCCTTAATAAACTTAAAGGAAAATGGTATAAACTTATGTCGTTTGACGGTTTCCATGTGAATATCATAAAATGCTTTTAAATATTTCTCATCCGTGCTTTTTATAATTTCTACTCCTTCTTTTTTAGCTCGTCTGATTAAGTTTCGGTGCGTTTTTTTCATATTTTGGAAAATTTCTTCCTCAGATTTTTCAATATCTAAGACCCAAGTTATTTCTGGGTGCATCATATGAATTGGAGCATTTCGAAATCCCGCTTGACTAAATATTTCTAAATTTTCTTTAGTATTTTCAAGAATTGGACTGATTCGAACAAAATAAACCTTTTCTTTTTTGCCTAAATTTTTTAAATAGTCAAAAAATATTTTTAGTATAATTGAACTTTTATTTTTTATCTCAGGGTCTATAATTGGTCCTTGCGGAATGAATAAAAAGGAACCTCTTCTAGCATTTACTTTTATAACAAGAGCAACAGCAACAAGTTCGTTCTGATGTAAAATCCCTAATCTCCAAATTTTTTCTCCTGTGTTTTTGTTAAATTCTCCCCAATTCCAAGATTGCAAAAAGGTGCTTTTTTTGTTTTTTTGTACAAAATTTTCCCATTGATCTTTGTTGGTTATTTCTTTGACTTGCATTAACTTGTAATTATTTTAATTATCTTGAGTTTTAGATGAAAATCTCTTATATTATAAGGATCAAATAACAATACTGAAAAGATTTTTCGTCTTATTTTGTTTAAATAATTTCTTTATATATTTTCCCTTGACCATTTTCATAATCGTAACAAAATAAATTCAAAGGATAACAAAAATTTGAAGGGAGGTGAAAATTTTGAAGAAAAGAAACAAAAACCTTCTTAAACAAAAATCTCAAGATTTAGCAACAAAAGTTTGTAGTCAATTGATGATTCGTCCTTTGTTTAGGATTTCAACCGCATAAGGATGAAATGTATAGGTGCATCGAATTACTTTAATATAAAGTAGCCTAATAACTGCTTTTATTTAAAAAGCTTTACTATTTTTTCAACATCTTTTTTGTTAATCCTATGATGTGTTGGTAGATTAATACACATAGAACTAACTTTTTCGGCAACTGGACAACTTCCTGTTTTATACCCTGCCTTTTCAAGATTAACTTCAATTGGTCCAACTGCTTTAGGAAACCAATCACCAAGAATTATATGATTTTTTCGTGCTTTTTTGATAAATTCTTTTTTATTCTCAATTAATATAGTATACCATAAAAAAATATTGTTTGAATTGGGAGTTGATGCTGGTAATTTTATATTTTGGTTTTCAACTATTTTTTTTATGAATAAATTTGCAATTTTCTTTCTATTGTTGTTGAATTTATCTAACAGTTTGAACTGATGTAAGGCAATTTCTGCAAGTGCATTTGGCATTTTTGCTGGAAAATTTTCTGGCTTTTGGCTTTTCTTTTCTTCTTTCGTATATGCTTTTGTTATGATGCCAAATTTTGTCGATAAAAACATTATAATTTTTCCAATGGAAAAAAAATAATATAATCTAAGTGCATCGTATGTAATTAGGGGGTGAAGAAGTTGTTTAATTATAAATTTCTTTTTTTGCTGTGGTAATTGGTCTTTGAATTTTTTGATTTTTTCGCCAAGTTTTTGGTTTGCAGTTATCACCATTCCTCCAGAAACCGATGAAATGACCTTGTCGCGTCCAAAACTGAAAAACGCAACATCGCCAAATGTTCCAGTTTTTTGTCTTTGATATTCTGCTCCAAGTGAATGCGCACAATCTTCAATTACATACAAATTATGTTTTTTTGCAATTTTCATAATCTTGTTCATATCAGCAGGATTTCCAAAAGTATGTTGAACAATGATTGCTTTTGTTTTTTCTGTAATTTTTTCTTCAATTTTATCAGGATCTATATTATAAGTTTTTTCGTTGATATCAATAAAAATTGGTACAGCTCCGCACCATTTTATCGCATTGGGAAGAGCGACTGTTGTAAAGGCTTGTAAAATTATTTCATCATAATCTTTAATTTCAAGACACTTTAAAATTGCATATAAACCACTCCTTCCGCTGTCAAAACTTATTGCCCAGCGAAAGTTCATATATTCACAAAATTTTCTTTCTAATTTTCTTGTATTTTTACCTGTTTGTAATTTTCCCCAATACCAAGGTAAAAATAAATATTTATCACAAATCAAACAATCCCAAAAAGTATAATTTGGTGCAAATGCTGATGCAATTGGTTGGAATTTTTTTAGTATTGACATAAATAGATTATTATTTTTATGTTGCGATATTAACAAAGAAAGCTTATTGTCATTTTGAATTTAATTTACTAAATTTTTTAACAAATTTATAACTAATATTTTTTGGCACAATTAAAAAACCTCCAAGAGAAAGAATATATATTTTCTGTTTCGTATTTTTGCATTGTTGTTTTTAATTAAAATATGTTAAGGATTGTAATTGCGATAAATTCTGTAGGGTGACGAAGCAATTCCGAAACTATGAGCATTAATTATAGTTACGGGATTGCTTCGTCGTTCCTCCTCGCAATGAAAAATTTATTAAATCGTCTTTCCCATCACAACTCCCGCTCCTCTGCTTTCAAAAAGAACAACAGTATTTTTGTTTAGATTATTTTTAACCATTTCCGCCACTTTTCCAAAATCCTTTTCTAAAACAAACTTACAATCATTTTTGTTTCTCGATTTTTGTTTTTTGTTTCCCATTATATAAGCTACATCACAAACCTCTCCAATTCTTTCAAATAATTTCTCGTGTACTTTATCACTTTCTTTTCCTAACTCAATAATTCCTGGAAAAACAATCATTTTTTTATAATCTTGATATGCCTCTTCTAAATAATCCAACGCGGCCAACACGCCATCGGAATTGGCGCTGTAGCTGTCGTTAATAAAAACAGAATTATTTAGGCCGTCCAATTTTTGCATCATAAATTTGGTCGGTTTTATTTCTTCCACAGCGCTTTTAATTTCATTCAAATTCATTCCCAAATATTCTGCTGTCATTATAACAGATAAAACATTTTCTATATAATGCTTGCCAAGAAGATTAATTTTGAATTTTATAATATCACTGTCATTGTGAGTAGCACCGTAGGACGACGAAGCAATCTCTGAATTTAGTTTTTCACGCATAGTTTCGAAATTGCTTTGTCGTTCCTCCTCGCAATGACAATTGGAAACGGTCAAATAATCAAATTCTATATAGTCTTGATAAACTTTGATGTTCTCTATATTATTTAAAGAAAAATATTTTTTATTTATTATTTTTATTTCCTGATTCTTAATTTTTGAATTTATTATCGCCAGCCCATTTTCTGGCAATGCCTCAATTAATTCAAACTTTGCTTTTGTCGTATTTTTAATTGATCCAAATAAATCAATATGCTGTTCGTTGATGCCTGTTAAAATCCCAATTTCAGGTTTTACAATTTCACATATTTGTTTAATTTCCCCTATTTTATACGCTCCCATTTCGCAAATAAAATAATCATATTCATCGCTTACTTTATTTAAAACCGTATACGCCACGCCAATATTCGTGTTATTATTCCCTTCTGTTTTTACTACTTTATATTTTTGAGATAAGATTGCGTATAAAAATTCTTTTGTGCTCGTCTTACCATAACTGCCAGCAATACCAATCACTTTTATCTTTTTTAATCCTTGCATTTTAATAGTTGATTTTTTTATTAATCTTTTTTTTTGAAAATTAAAAAAGGGATTTATTGTTAAAATAATTGAAGAAATCACTATAGGATTAACAAGATAAATAAAGAGCATCAATTCAATTCCAGAAACTATACTTTCAACAGGAATTCTTGTTTTATTTATTAAAGAAAAAAAACTAATCCAACAAAAAGCAATTAATAAATAAACGGCAATTAATAATAAAAAAATTAATATAACTTTCAAAGTCGGCCTCGGTCTTAAAAAACTTCTTTTTTTTATTTCTTTAAAAATTTGTAAAAAAGTAATTAGAAAAAATGCTAAAACTATATATAAAATAAATTGAATTTTTGTCATTTCGAATGAAGCTAAGTGAAGGGAAAAATCTAAGAAATCAACTATATTATCAGATTTCTCGCCTACGGCTCTAAATGACAGTTTTTGAGCAATTTGATTAATATACAGGAAAACAAATATAATAATCGCTGAAATATAAAACAAATTATTTTGCAATATATTTTTATCCTCCTTTAAAGATGATATCATTCTATCAATTCTATATTCCTTTACCTGCCACAGCCAAATAAAAGACAAACTATCACGGAGAAGTTTGATGAAAAATAATATTAGGATTATTAGAATTATTGACATTTTGATTTTGTTTGCTAAATAAGTTTTGGAAGTCTTGAAACGACAGAAAGTAAAAAATTGTTGATTATCGGTATTATAATATTCATACTATTTGTTATTAAAAATTTTATAACGTCTGTGTGAATATAATTTTTATGGTGATCTAGTTTCAAAATATCAAGCGTCATTTTTTATAAACTCTTTAATAAAGTTCACAAACTCCTCTGGTTTTTGATACGGCAAACTATGATTAGCGTCATTAATAACAATCAATTTAGAATTTTCAATTTTTTCATTCATAATCTTTCCATCAGATAGTGGCGTTGAATTATCAAATCTTCCCCAAATAAGAAGCGTTGGGGTTTTTATTTTTTCTAAAATAAGCGTCAAGTCTTCCGCTAAAACATTTTTCATAATCTCTTTCATTCTCGGACTAGCCTGATTATAGTCTTTTTCTCTTGCTAGTTTATATATAATTTTCCGAGCGTATTTTTGAAATTTTTTTATAATAGGCAAAGAAAAAATATTCTTACCCCTTTTTGCCAAAAAATAAAAAACTTTTTGTTTAAAAGTCAATCTATGTTTTATTCCTGCCGCACCTGTTAAAATTAGTTTATCAATTTTTTCTGGATATTTCATCGCGTATTTAATCGCAATTCTTCCGCCAAATGAATGACCAATTAAATTGATTTGCTTTTTATGATCCGAATTAGAATTTGAAACTGAACTAAATCCTCCATTCATTATTTTTTTTATATTTGTTTTTTTTAGAATATTTTTTAATAACTCAAAACCTCTATCTTGTGTTGAACTTCTTATAAACTTATCAACAAATTCAACATAATTATCTAAATTCCAATTTTCATTTGGCTCATCGCTTTTTCCAAACCCTGGAAGATCTGGAACAATGATTTTCAAGTCAGTATTTTCCTTTGACATTATTTCTATAAGTTTTAGATATTTATCAGAATTAATCCCCCATCCATGCAACAAAACAATCTGGATGCTCCCACTCCCAATTTGTTTATAACTCACATTCAAGTCGTCTATTTTTATTTGTTTTTTTTGGGTATTGACAGATTGCATTTTTTTGTTTTCTATTTAAAAAAATTAAAGGAATAATCTTGAGTTATAATATCACGAAACTGATTGTTATTAACGCCAATATTGATGACATCATAAATAGTTTGAAAAAAAAAGAAGGAGCTTTTTCAACAACTAGAATTAAAAATGAATCTGGGAAATTCGTTTCTAATTTTTAGTAGAAATAACATTGATAGAGAGAATAGAAGGTGAAGATAAAAAAATACAATGGTATATAGAAGGCTTTATTCCGGATCTACAAAAGAATTATATCAATGTTGTTCTATATCGCCTCAAATCTTGGCGATACGAACGGAATAATTGAGATAGAAGTGTAATATTTACTATAACTTCTTTTTTATCCAATCTTCTCTTTTCCAACCCATTTTCTTAAAACTTTTGGCACCACAATCGTGCCATCTTTTTGTTGGTAGTTCTCTAAAATAGAAATTAAAGGACGAACACTTGGAAGCGCGGTATTATTAAGCATATAAACAAATTTTTTATTTCCATCTTTGTCGTTATATTTCACATTTAACCTTCTTGATTGCCAATCTAAAAAATTTGAAGCTGAGCCAGTTTCGCCATAGCTGTTTCGGCTTGGCATCCATGCTTCTAAATCAAACATTTTATATTTCCCCGCACTCATATCACCAGTACAAATTTGCAAGACGCGATAGGGTAACCCTAAATCTTGGTGAAGCTCTTTTGATATCTCCACCATCTCTTCTTGTAGCTTGTCTGATTCTTGAACATCAGCTTTAGAGATACAAACTTGCTCCACTTTCATAAATTCATGAACTCGATAAATTCCCTTTGTATCTTTTCCGTAGCTTCCGATTTCACTTCGGTAACATTGTGAAAATCCGCATAATTTCATTGGCAAATCTTTTTCATCAAGAATTTCATTGGCATAATATGCCAATAGAGATGGCTCTGAGGTTCCAGCTAAAAACTTATTTTCTTTTTTCACGCTTCCGTCAGCAAGAATTTCGTAATTAGCAATTTTATAAATCTCATCAACCTCTGGATTATATTCTTTGCCTGAAAAATAGCCACTACCAAAAAGGGCAAATTCTCTGATTAATGTAGGCGGAATCATTGGCTTAAATCCTTTAGCAATAAGTTTTTCCAAAGCATACATCATAAGACCCATTTGGAGCATCACCGCTTCATTTTTCACATAATAACCTCTGTAACCCGCAACTTTTGTTCCTCTTTCTATATCCAAAAGATCTAAATTTTCCGCCAGTTCAATATAATTTTTTGGCTCAAAATCAAATTTAGTCGGTTCTCCCCATTTATAAACTTCCACATTGTCTTTTTCGTTTTTTCCAATTGGAGTGTCAGATGATGGAATTGTTGGAACTTTTACCATCAAATCAAAATACTCTTTATCTATTTTTTTAAATTCTTCTTCTGCTTCTAAAGATTTTATTTTGAGTTTTTTCCCTTCTTTAATTTGTTTCGCTGTCGGTTTTTTTCCTTTAGCGTTTTTAGCTAATTTATTTCTCTCTGCTTGTAATTCATCAAATTTTAAAGTAAGTTCTCTTCTTTTTTCATCAATTTTAAGAAGTTTATCAATATTAATTTTGACATTCTTGTTTTTAACCGCTTCTTTCACAACCTCCGGATTTTCTCTAATAAATTTTATATTTAACATATATTTAAATTATTTTTTAGATTTTATATCTTTCGGTCGCATTGTTGGGAAAAAAACAACATCTCTGATACTTTCTTGATTTGATAAAATCATAAAAAGTCTATCAATTCCAACGCCAAATCCAGCTGTTGGTGGCATTCCATATTCAAGTGCTTCAACAAAGTCTTCATCCATCATTTGTGCTTCATCGTCACCTTCAGCACGAAGTTTATCTTGCATTTCAAATCTTTCTTTTTGGTCAATTGGATCATTAAGTTCTGAAAAGCCATTTCCAACTTCAGCAGTGGCGATAAGAACTTGCATTCTTTGAACCTTCGTTTTATCATCGTCTTTTTTCTTAGCCAGAGGTGAAATATCAAGTGGCTGATTAATAAGAAAAGATGGTTGAATAATTTTTGGCCTGACTAGTTTTTTATAGAGTTGGTCAATTAATCTGCCTCTACCAGCCCTTGGATCAACCTTGATTCCTTTTTCTTTGACAATCTTTTGCATATCTTCTTTTGTCGGATATAAATCAATATCCACTCCAGATTTTTGTAAAACAACTTCACGATAATCAATTCTGGGCCAAGGTGCTTTGAAATTCAAAATAGTATTTTGATATGGAATTTCCAAAGTGCCGAAAGTTTTTTTAATTATATTTATATAGAAATTTTCAACAAATTTCATTAGGTCTTCATAGTCTGCATATGCCCAATAAAATTCTAGCATAGTAAATTCTTGAAGATGTTGAGGACTCATTCCTTCATTTCTAAACACCTTTCCTATTTCATAAATTTTTTCAAAACCACCAACCATTAATCTTTTTAGATGCAATTCAAGAGATATTCGAAGATATAAATCAATATCAAGTTTATTATGATGAGTTATAAACGGCTCAGCATCAGCTCCACCTGGAATAGCTTCGAGAACTGGAGTTTCAACCTCAGTATATTCGTTTGAATTTAAATATTCTCTGATGTTGTTTATAAATTCAGTTCTTTTAAAAAACATTTTTTTGACATCACTGTTCATTATCAAATCAAGGTGTCGTTTTCTGTATCTGACTTCCTCGTCTTTTAGTCCATGCCATTTTTCCGGAAAGGGCAACAAAGATTTTGTCAGAATTTTATAGTTATTTACTTTTAATGTTTGCTCACCTTTTTTTGTCTTGAATAAAATACCTTCTGCTTGAATAAAATCTCCAACATCTAAATTTTTAATCATCATATATAAATCATTTCCAACATCATTTTTTCTAAAAAAAAGTTGAATTTGTGAAGACTGATCTTCAATGTTGGAAAAAGTTAATGCTCCATGAGCTCGTATTGTTTTGATTCTTCCAGCTAAAACTATCTTTTCTTCAGATTTAGAAAGTTTGTCAAAATCATCAATTGCATTTTTTATATTGTGGGTTCTATTTGATTTTGCCGGGTATGGATTAATTCCAGACTTTTTAATATTATCAAGTTTATCAAGTCTTGCTTGCTTTAATTCGTTAATCATTGTTTCATTTTAGGTTTATTTAAAATACTCAAAATAGACATTTATAAATGTCATTTTTCAACAGAATTCTATATAAATAATACTATTTAAAGCGAAATAAGTCAAAACTTAAAAAAAGCAGAAATAAAATCTGCTTTTTTTGTGAAAAATATATTTTATTACGAAATGTTTAAAATCAAATATTCAACCTTTCCTTTTGGTGTTTCAACCTCAACCTTGTCTTTTACTTTATGTCCAAGAAATGAAGATGCAAGAGGCGTTTCGTTTGAAATTTTTCCTTCAGAAGGATTTGCTTCGTTTGAGCCAACTATTGTAAAAGTTCTTTCTCCTTTACCATTTCTAATTTTGATTGTGGATCCAATATTCACAACATCAGATTTGTGATTATTGTTGATTGTCTGAGCATTCTTTATTGTTTCTTCAATTTCTGCAATTTTTCCTTCATTAAGGGCCTGTTGTTCTTTTGATTCAGAATATTCAGCATTCTCACTTAAATCTCCAAGTTCTTTTGCATCTTGAATTCTTCGAGAAATTTCCTGTCTCTTAGTCGTTTTTAGAAAAATAAGTTCTTCTTTCAATTTTTTTAAACCCTCTTTTGTTATAAATTGCTTTGTCATTTTTTTGTTTTATCAATTAAAAAGGCCCCGAAATCATGTGGGCAAAATTATTAGGCTTATAATATCACATCAAAACTTTATGTCAATAGTCAATAAATTGGCTGTAATTAAGTAAAATATAATAAATATTTATATTAAATTTCTGAATTTATATCAATTTTGTTTCTAATTATTTTCATTTTTTCAAGTGATTCCGAAAAGACAGATGTTTTCTTTTTTAAGTTAATTGGGATTTTTTCAGTATTTTTTAATTTCTCATTTTGATTTTCCAAAGATTCTATTAGTATATCAAAAATATTCAATTCAATATCTGAAATAGCATCTATAGAATTTATATCCATGCCTGATAAAACCTTTTCAAAATTTTTTTCGGAAATTTGCAATAAATATATTGGTATGTTTCTGATGTGCTTATTTATGAGTTTACCATCTATAAGTTCTAAACCATCTTCAATAAAAGCTCCACCGAATTTTTGATTAATTGTAGTTAGTTTTTTTAATTTTTCTAAATATCTAGATTCTTCTGTATCGGTTTCAACATCATCAATAGTACAAACAACTTCTCCTGATTTTTTGTCGATAATAATTGTATCAATACTATGATGGATATCATCGTTTTGTGAAGAATGAATAACTATGAAATCTTTACCTAATATTTTATTTAAGATGACTAATGAAATTTTTTCCCATATTATTCCTTTGTTTGTTTCTTTTCTTTTGATAAATTCGTTATAAGACTCATATTCCTTTTTCCATAAATCTAATTTTTGATAATATTCTTCTTGCTTTTCCTTGCCACCCATTTCTTGACTAAAGCCCTTTATGCTTCCATCTTCATTAATAATATCGGTACCAAATTCATTATTAAATTTTTGATAAATTTGCTTTAATAATCCATTAATACCATTAATGGATTCTTGTTCATTTCTATTTTTAGCTGTAAATTTACTTCGGAGATTTTCAAAATAATTATCTGATTGTGTTTCTGGGGTTTTAAATTCTCGCATAATTTTAATTAATTTTTTTTGACAATATCTAAATAATTTTATATTCTAAAATTGATTAATGGAGGTGGCATAATGCCAACGAGATCAGATTTGGATATATTTAAAAGAAATTTATTGGAGAATGGAGATAAAATAAAAAGATTGGAAAATCTAAGAGTAGATGTAATTTTATTAGAGGAGGAAATTAATTCAAAAAAAGAAGAAATAAAAAAAATTGAGGCCGAATTGAGAGGGTTATAAAATAAATAATATTTTAGATTAGACAAATTCAAACGAGCAGTTAAAACTGCTCATCTTATTTATCTTCAGATATTAAGATTTTAGAATAAAATAATGGACTATTCAAATGTTTTAACAATTTTTTCAAATTCTTCTTCTGAAAAAAAATCAATGATAATTTTTCCAGAACCATTTTTTTTGTTAATTTTCACTTTAGTGCCAAGTTTTTGTTGGATTTTATCTTCAACATCTTGAATATGTGGATCAGTTTGTTTTGAAGTTTTTCGTTTATATGTATGAACCGTAACTTCTTTAACTTTGTTTTCAGTCGCTCTAACATTAAGATTATTTTTTAAAATTAATTCATATAAAGCCCTCTGTTTTTCAGGATTTTCAATTCCAAGGATTGCTCTCGCATGTCCCTCGGTTATTTTTTCTTCAATAAGACCTCTTTGAATTTCAATAGGCAAATCCAAAAGTCTTATCGTGTTTGCAACAGTAGAGCGATTTTTCCCTGCTTTTTTTGCCACATTTTCTTGTGTTAAGTTAAACTCAGTCTGAAGTTTCTTATATGCCTTTGCCTCTTCAATCGGATTTAAATCGTGTCGTTGTATGTTTTCAACTAAAGCAAGTTCAAGTTTTTCTTGATTTGTTGCAAGCCTTACAACTGCTGGTATATCCTTTTTTCCAATAAGCTTTGATGCTTGGAGTCTTCTTTCTCCTGCAATAAGTTCATATCTGTCGGTGTCTATTTTGGTGACAATTATCGGCTGAATGACTCCATGCAGTTTTATAGATTCAGAAAGGTTTTTTAGATTATCTTTATCAAAATAAAATCTCGGTTGACTTGGATTTGGGACAATTTTGTCAATTGATATTTTTATTACTTCAGTAATTCTGTGAGATTTTGTTTTTATATCAGAAGCTTTATTTGTCGTGCCATTTTTATTTGGAATTAAAGACGAAAGTCCTGTTCCAAGGCTTGTTTTTTTCATTTTATTCTAATTTAATTATTTTCTTTTTCAAGGTATATTACTTCTCTTGCAAGAAAATTATAAGCTCTTGCCCCTGCGCAATTTTTGGAATATTGAAGTATCGTTTTTCCAAAACTTGGAGCTTCTGCAAGAGCAACATTTCTTGGGATTACAGCATCAAAAACATAGCCCGGAAAATGTCTTCTAACTTCTTTTTCAACTTGATGTGCAAGCTGATTTCTTTTATCGTACATAGTTAGAACTGCACCCATAATTTTCAAATCACCTTTTAGATTTTCTTGTATAAGTTCAATTGAATTTAAAAGTTGACTCAATCCTTCTAAGGCAAAATATTCACATTGGATTGGGATTATGATTTTATCTGCTGCTGCAAGGCTGTTTACGGTCAACAACCCTAAACTTGGAGGACAATCTATTAATACATAATCATATTCATTTTTAATGTCTCTAATTGCATTGTAGAATTTGAATTCTCTTTCAGTGGATTCAACAAGCTCAACCGTTGCTCCTGCCAAATCTTGTGTAGCACAAACAAGATCAAGTCCTGGTAGTGATGTATTTATAACTGCTTCTCTGAAAGTAGCATTTCCAGAAATTACATCATAAACATTTTTTGCAATATTTTCTGGCCTAAATCCAAGCCCTGTGGTTGTGTTTGCTTGAGGATCCATATCAATTATGAGAACTTTCTTCTCATGCACCATTAAATATGCTCCCAAATTTACGGTAGTTGTTGATTTCCCTACTCCACCTTTTTGATTTACTAATGCAATTATACTCATGTAAATATTATAATATATAAAAATGAAATTGACAAATAATTTAGTGTTTGTCAATATTTCTATTATATTATAGTTAATATTGACTGAATTACTATATTAATATATTCTTATATTATTGAAATTATGCTTTAAATAAATAAGCCGGAGTGGCGGAATTGGCAGACGCGCACGACTCAAAATCGTGTGGATTTATCCATGAGGGTTCGATTCCCTCCTCCGGCACAGAGAAAAAACAATTTATTTAACATAGATTGTTTTTTTGTTGATATAATATAAATAAAATTGAGTTCATTTGAACTCAATAATGTTGTGGATTTGATTTTATTTTTTTTGGTTTTATAAACAATTTGCGTAATGTGTCGTTTTTAGATTTTATTATATTTAGAGTTATATTATCAAGAGATGGTAAAAATATAGCTCTGAACAGAATAAGCAATATCCACACTCCGACAAGAAATGAATCACTCCACAAATTTTCAAGCCATACTATCAAAAACGCACTAAGCATAAACATCACAGCTAAGACAAAAGCTGCTAAATATCCCACCCTTTCTCTTGTGTCATGGAAACAATCTGGAGCATCTATTGTTTCAAGCATACTCCTTGAATTTCCTCTCAGAATTGTTTTTTTCCAGTCTAGTAAGTCACTATTGTTTATATATTTTATTATTTTCTCTATTTTTTTTGCCATTTCACTATTTTCATTGTCAGCCATTTTATTACCTCCACATTAAGTTTATATCTTTATTAGTTTTTGTCAATCCCTTGAGCCAAATTCAGAACGGCGAAAAACCCTTGTTTTTTAAATGGGATGTGTTAAAGTTGTAATATAATTGAGAAAATTATAAATATAAAAATGTATAATATTAATTTTAATAATTCTAATTTTGGTGATTCTTCATTGGTCAATGATCTTAATAAATATTCAGATAAAAATAAAACGGCATAATTTTTATCAATAAAAGATCTTAAAGCAATTTTAGAATAACAAGATCATATATAAAATTAAATAATTTAACAAAAACCATGACTAAAAACCTAATCCAAAAAATTGAAAAAGAGAGAAATTCAAAAGTGATAACTTATGTGACTGGTGACAGGCAACCATTTGTGACGAAGGTAGCAGATGATATCATCCCGATTTTTGCAAAACATCTGGAAAAAATTGGTAAGCAGAAAAAAATAAGTTTGTTTTTATACACTCGAGGCGGAGACATGATTACGCCAATAAGATTAATCAAGCTTATCAGAAGCTATGCTGATGAAATTGAAATGTTAATCCCTTATCGAGCTCACAGTGCTGGAACCTTAATTTCTATTGGCGCGGATAAAATTGTGATGGGAAGACTTGGAGAATTGAGTCCAGTTGATCCATCAACGGGACATCCATTTAATCCTGAAAATCCGCTTAATACAAAGCAGAAAATGGAAATTAGTGTGGAAGATTTGAATTCCTATTTTTTGCTTGCAAAAGAAAAAGCAGGAGTTAAAGATGAGCAGATGGTAAATGTTTTTGAAGATCTAACTGCTAAAATTCATCCCCTATCTCTTGGAAATGCATATCGAGCCACGAGAATGGCAAAGCAAATCACAGAAAAACTTCTTTTGATGCATTTTGACAAAACACAAGACAAGGAAAAAATTGAAAACATTACAAAGGAAATCACGGGTGACATTTGCATTCATGGCTATCCAATCACAAGAGATGAGGCTGATTCTCTCGGATTGAATATGATTGACCCAGATCAAGATATGGAAAATTTAATGTGGGAATTATATGAAAATTACGCGGAAAAAATGGAACTCAAGAAAAAATTTGATCCCGTTTCTATTCTTGGAGGACAGGAGGTTGCAAATTTTAAATTTTATGGTGCGTTTATTGAAAGTGCCGACTCAACAGATGGTTTTGTGTTTGACGGAAAAGTACGAAGAACTATTAAAGATAACCATGCTAATATTGATGTTAATGTTGAATCTTCAATTTGGGAAAGCTTATAATTTATTTTAAACTAAGACATGTCGTTGCGAGGAAGTCGTAACGACCGAAGCAATCTCGAGTTCAATGGTGCATAACATTATATTATGTTTTGCGTTTATAGTTTCGGGATTGCCACGTCGCTCTGCGGAGCTCCTCGCAATGACAGTAAAGGAAATTATATAAATCTTAACACCATGTATGAATATCTATTAGGCTCATTAATACTGTTGATATTTTGGGCAATTTTATATTTTAGAAGAAATGATTTAAAAAAGCAAATGCTTTGGACAAGTATTATTGTGATGTTTTTTGCGTTCACAGGACCACTTTATGTTCCTGAATGGTGGAAACCGCCAACACTATTTGATCTTGCAAACAAAACTGGGCTTGATATTGAGAGCTTTATTTTTACATTTGCAATTGGCGGTATAGTTCCAACAATCTACTACCATCTTTTTAGATTTAAAAATGAAAAGAGCGATACAAAAAAAAGAGCCAGATTTGACGCTTTAATATTTTCAATCATTTTGTTCGTAATACTTTTATTATTTTCAGATATGCATGCCAGTCACTCTTCGGCATTGGCAATGTTTTTGGGAGGAATTATGATTATAATCAACAGAAAAGATCTTATTGGAAAGGTCGTTTTCAGTTCTGTGTTATTTGCAACTTTATATTTCGTGGGTTTTAAAATTTTTATTATCACATTTCCAAGCTTCCTTGAAAGTTTTTACAGTTTATCAAATTTATCTGGAATATTGATCTGGGGAGTTCCCTTTGAAGAACTTTCATTTTCTTTTTCGGTTTGTTTTCTCTATTCTGGAATGTATGAATATGTCAAAGGGTATAAAATAAAGAAATTATAATCAAAGAAAGTAGTATTCGATAAACCACGAAGATATTATAACTTCTATTTTCGAGATATCTTAGCATATATTTAATTGCCAAATAACCGCTTATTGTTGCGACAATTGTGCCGATAATAATGTTTTCGTTTAATCCACTTTCAAGTAGATTGGGAAATTCTTTAATTCCTGCTCCTAAGATTATTGGTGTTGAAAGAAGAAATGAGAATTTTGCTGCATCTTTTCTTTTTATTCCAAGTAGAAGTGCTGCTGTAATTGTAATTCCGCTTCGAGACACTCCTGGAATAATCGCTAATGCTTGAAATAAACCAATTATAATCCCCATTTTTAGCGACAGATTAGTTAGATCTGTTTTTTTTGCACCAATTTTATCAGCATAAAACAACAGGACGGCGCCAAGAAATAAAGTTATAGCGATTATCAAAGGGTCTCTGAAAATAGTTTCCGCATAAGTATTTAACAATAATCCCACAATAACGCCTGGAATTGTGGCGATGATAATTATAAAAAGTAAATCAGATTTCAAGAACCTAAACGACAAAGTGTTATTGTGAAAAACTCTGTAGAGCGAAGAATAAATCTCGTGTTTAAACTCTCTGTGCGTAGTTACGAGATTACTTTGGTCTTTGCGACTCTCTCGCCATGGCAGTTTTAGTAAGTAAGAGTTTCTTATTATGCCGATCCAGTCATTATAAAAATATACTAATATCGCAAATAAAGTTCCCCAGTGAAGTGCTACATCAAAAGCAAGACCTTGGTCAGACCAATTAAAAAAGTTTGGAATTAAAATTAAATGTCCGGAACTTGAAATGGGCAGAAATTCAGCTACTCCCTGAATAACCCCCAAAATAATTGCTTGAATAATTTCCATTGCGATTATTTTCTATATGCAGATAAAAATATAAGAGTCCATAGACCCGTATAACCAAAAAGGATAAACCAGAATATGGAATATCCTCCTATTAGCAGTGACAATATTAATGCAAAAAACATCGTTGCACATTTTCCAACCGTTAATGACATTTCATAAAAAACAGTATATTTCAAAAATCCTCTATTATTTCCTCCTCCCGTATAAACAAACGTTAAAAGAGGATAATAAATTCCGGGTCGCAATCCCTTTGATATAAAATCAATCAAAAGAATTCCAAGCCAATTTACTACAAAAGGACGCAAAAACCATGTTATGGCATAGAATATTGTACTTGAAAAAAATAATTTTCTTCTTCCCTCCTTTTCAAGTGTATCTGATAGTTTTCCAACATAAAGGCATGAGATTGAAGCAAATAAAACGACAACAGTCATAAGCAGTCCAATAAGATAAAATTTTTCAATCAAGAGAAAAATAAATATTGGCCAAGCAACTGCTGAAATTATTTCTTCTCCATAACCAAAATAAGCGATTGAATTTTTTCTTTTATATTGATTATATGGTTTAAGAAATCTATTAAAAGCTTGTTTGTATGAAAATATATGTGGTTCAAATTTTTCGCGTGTTATAAAAAGAGGTATGACTGAAATTAAGCTTATAAGAGAAACAACAATAAACAATGTTTCGAATCCGAATTTTGATAAAATAATTCCACCAATTACGGGTCCTATAATTGTGACTATGGTTGATATAAGAGATAATGTTCCTAGTTCTCTACCCTTATAACCTTTCGAGCTATAATGAGCAAAATCTGTGTGATATGCAGGCCAAAAAAGTGCTTTATAAATGTTTAAAAAAATGATTGCGAAAACTATTAAAAATCCATAATTTGGAAGTTGAGATAAAGCGAGAAAATATAAAATTGCAAACGGAATACTATAGAAAATACAATGTTCAAAACCATATTTTGCCGCAGCCTTTGCCCCTAAAGGAATTGCAAAAAAATAGATAATATAAGCGACTAAATAGTACAGAAATACAATAGAAAGAGAATTGTATAATTTATAAAGATATACTGGCTCAAAAATAGCTATCATTGAGAAGGCGAAATTTTTAATTGCGACAGAAGTGTATAATTCTGATATCTCGTTTCTAAGACTGTGTTTTAGATAGTGGTCTATAAAAAAATGCGACATCTTTTTTAAATAAATTTATTAAAAATTTCCTGCATCATGTTTTTTCCAACGACACCCATTCTAACTATTTTAGGAATTGTATTTGTTAAGTCAATTATTGTTGATGGTATGGAATTTTTTACATTGCCAGCATTAATAAATAAATCTGGCTTAATTTCATTTTTATTGAACTTTTCAATTATTTTTTTAACCTCATATAAATTCTCTTCTCCAGAAATATTTGCACTTGTTGTTGTTAGAGGAAAATCAATATTTTTTATAAGAGCTGACACAAATTTATTATCAGGAATTCTTATTGCGATAGTTTCGTTTCCAGCTGTTAAAATATATGGGAGAACATCTTTTTTTCGTAAAATGATAGTTATCGGTCCTGGCCAAGCTTTGTTTAATATCCTCTCTACTTTAGAATCAATATAAGCAATTTTTTTAGCAGATTTTATATCTTTTACTATAATTGAAATAGGTTTATTTTTATCTCTTTTTTTTATTTTAAATATTTTTTCAATTGCATTTTTATTAAGGGCATTAACCCCAATCCCATATAACGTATCTGTTGGATAAATAATAACACCACCGTTTTGCAAAATTCTAGTGGCATTATTTAATATTTCATTTAAATTGTTTCTATTATTTATATATAATTTTATTTGTTGCATTATTATTTATTAAACGATCATTTTATTACTGTCCCAACAAACTTTTTTTCGTCTAAATAATTCTCAAAATTTTTTATTTTTTTACCATTTAATATTGAAACTTCTAATCCAAGTTTTTCTGCTTCACGAGAAGCGATCGGGTCAAAAGGTTTATTCATTCTAGGTTCCCATTTATTTCCTACAATTTTTCTAAACTCTTTCCAATTAGTTTTTTTAATTGGTTTTGCATTTTTGAATTTTTTGGGATCTTTATCATATGCATAATCAATATTAGAGAGATTTGCAATTTTTTTTGCTCCGTAGGTCTTTGCAAGATAAACAGCGTCATAATCAGTTGACCATCCTGGTTTATATCCAGCTCCAATAATAATAGGTTTCTTCGTTGAAACTTTTATATGTGGATTTGTAATAATCTCACTATGCGCTAAATTTTCAAAGAGAATTCTAATTAATTCTGAGTTATATATAGTCGCATAAATTCCTATCCAGTCTAATTCTTCATTGCTTAATTTTTTGACTTTTTTTGCTGCTTCATTATATTTTCTGTTTAATCCCCCTCCTCCACAAACAATTATAAATTTATTACCAGTTTTTACCTTTTTTATAATTAATTTATTGAATTTTTTTATAAATTTAAAATCAATCTCATCTGGAACTATCAAAGAGCCACCAAGTGATATTATATACATATTTTTCTTTAGCATCAATTCAAAATTAATTTAATTATATTAGTCTTGGATAATTTTTCTTAATTACATCCTTTAATTCTTCTGGTTTTAAAATCCCGAATTCCGAAACAAACCCAGTAATAAATTCAGAAGGGATGATATCGTATGCAAGATTCATAATATTAACACCAATTGGAGCTTCAGGCCAAATTTCCTTAAATGATCTTTTTTCAATTGGTATTTCTGTAAAATTGTTTACTCCCTTTTTTGTTTTTAATAAGCTGGTAACTATGTAAACAGGTATTTTTTCGTGAAATGCTGACAAGGACATTCCGTAACCGCCCGTTTTATTCATCACAGAGCCATCTAATGATATTGAGTCCGCTCCAAGTAACACTAAATCAATATCCAAATCTCTACCACTTTTTTTACTTATAATGAAAGTAGCTGCACTATCCAAACACATAGTTACACTTATACCAACATCGGCTAATCTTTTTGCTGTTATTCTTCCTTGAAGAACTGGTCTTGTTTCAATATTAAATACCTTCAAATCTATATTTTTGTTATCTGATTTTTCTAACACGCTTCTTACTCCTGAAGAATAGCAATGGGTAAAAATATTTAGAGATCTTGTTTTTTTCTCCATAGATTCAATTAGTTTTGTTCCGTTTTCAATGAACTTTTCTTCGTTTTCTTCAATCGTTACAATTAGATCATTTGTTATTCTTTCCATTATTTTTTTGCAGTCCCCTACGTTTTTTATGGCAGGGTCTTGAAGTTCAAAAATAATAAAACCAATAATATTCTGTGCCATTGATTCGACACTTTGAGCTATTGCTAATTTTTTTGCAATATTTTTGATATTTCTAATGAAGTCTTCTTTATTCAAAGATTGCTCTGCAATTTCGTCGCTATATTTTATCAACGCACCGATTATAGTTCTTGCTATATTTGTTGCACCTTGAATTCTAAAAGTTTGGATTTCTTCAAAAATATCATTAATTTCTCTGTTCATTATTTTAAGTGAAGTTAATAAATAATCAATTAAGTTCTGAGTCCTATATAATTAATATTATCAGAAACACTTCTTTTAATCAAATCAATAAATACTTTTTCAATATCATCAATTCCTATATTTCGCCCTCCTATACCATAGATATAATTATATAAATCTGGTTTTTTCTTTAAGTTATATAAGGCAGATCTCACTTCGGTAAAGATAGGACTAAAATTTCCGAAAGAAGTTGATCTGTCTAATATTGCAATTTTTTTTGCGCCTTCAAGAGCTGTTGCAATTTGTTTATTTGGAAATGGTCGCACGACTCTTATTTTTATAAGTCCAACTTTCTTGCCTTCTTTTCTTAATTTATCTATTACCATTTTTGCTGTTCCACAAGTTGAACTGAGAGCAACAATAATATAATCTGCATCGTTGGTCTTATATTTTTCTATAAAATCATATTTTCTTCCAGTTAGCTTATAAAATTCATTATCAACTTGTTTTATAACTTTGTAACTATTTTCAAGTCCTTGTGCTTGTTGGTATTTGTGTTCAAAAAAATAATCAAATAAATCAAGAGGTCCAATTGAAATTGGTTTTTTTATATCAAGTAATGGATATTCAGGATTATATTTTCCCACAAATTTCTGAACTATTTTATCGTCTAAAATTTTTACATTTTGAACGCTGTGTGATGTTATAAACCCGTCTTGCATGACCATTGCTGGCGTAAGAACATCTTTGTTTTCAGCAACTCTAAGTGCTATGAGCATATTGTCATAGGCTTCTTGTGCATTTTCACTGTAAATTTGAATCCAACCAGCATCACGTAAAAACATTGAATCCGTGTGATCACAATGAATGTTTATTGGTGCTGAAAGTGCTCTGTTGGCAATTGCCATTACAATAGGGAGTCTTGATCCTGAAGCGATATATACGATTTCTGCCATCAAAGCAAGTCCTTGAGATGCTGTTGCAGTCATAGCTCTTGCTCCAGCAGCCGAAGCTCCAATAACAGCACTGAGAGCGCTGTGTTCTGATTCGACATCAATTAGTTCTGTATCAACTTTACCATCTGCTACAAATTGTGCAAAAGTTTCGATAATTGGTGTTTGTGGGGTGATAGGGTATGCTGCAACAACTTCAGGATTAATTTGCTTCATTGCTACGGCCACCGCTTGTCCTCCCGATAGCGCTTTATATTTATGCTTTTTTTTCATCGCCATTGACATATTCTTTATGATTAAAAAATAAAGTATAAAAGATTATTTTAATATTTCATCAAAAACTTCCAAATACATCGCGCTACTCCAAAGTTGTGCTTCGCATCCGGAAGAGGTTTGTTTTTCCGCGGCACTTACTTCACTGTGATGTCCTGCAATTCCATAAAATAGAATTTCATTTGTATTAGCTTCCATAATTTCATTTATATAAGTAGAATATTTATGAGAATTTGTTTTATATAAAACAAGAGCAGTTAAGTTATTAATCCAATACCAGCTATTTCCGTTATGATAACTATCGCTATTTTCTCCTGTGTCTTTTGGTATAAATTTGTCACTTTTTACATCCACCGAAGATATGCCACCCCAACTAAGATAGAGCTTTGGTAATATCTTATCAAAGCATTTTTCCCATTCATTGTTTTTTAAAAGCTCAGGAAATAGATATGCAGTAATAAAAATATTTGGTCTTATCGTGTTGTCTTCGGGACTGTCGGATAATATTTTATTTAAATAAAACTTCTCACGTGTTTTTTTAAGTAATTCGTTTTTGAGAGCCTCGTATTGATTATTTTGGGTTAGTTTATGTAATAAATTATATATATTATATCTACAGGCTTGAATTTCAATTCTGTTGCCATTTCTTCCCAAGCTATCCATCCAAGTTTCATTTTCTGAATTTACAGCTAAATCATTTACCGTTTTTTCTTTCAGTAAATTCATTACTGCTCGTTCAAAACCTTCTATCAAATCAGTTTTAAAAGCTTCATCTATATTAAATTGTTCTAATATTTTTATAATTCGGTTTGCTAACCATCCAAGTGCATCGGCGCTTTGTAATCCTTTCTCTTCAATTTTAAAAAATCTATTTTTTGGGAGTTGTCCATTATTAAGAATTGTTTTAAGTTGTGACAAAATAATTTTCTCCGATAGGTCTTTGTTAAATTTGCATATTTGTAACAATGAAATTGCTTCATCTCTGTGCCAAAATTGAAAAAACCAAGGAAGTCCCGCATAAGCTCCATGTTTACCATCATTTTTGACTGAAAGTGTATATATAGAATTTTGAGCACACAAACAAGCCATTTTTATTTCTTCATCTAATATAGATGGAATTTTCAATTTATCCACAATATTTTCTTCTGTTTGCTTGTTAAGTTTATCAATATTTGCAAAGCTTATTTCCGCTTCTTCTAAAGCAGCTTTTTTAGTTTTTGCTACTGAAAATACGGCTTTTTTAAATTCAATTTCAATTGCCTTATAAACAAATCTATCCCATGGGTATGAGTTTCTTTCTTGGTCTTTCTGATAATGTTTTGAAAAAAACTCTCCTATTTTTTTATAATTATCTTGATCTGTCTTGATAGCAAGGTATAAAGTATATTCTTTTTTATCTCCCATTTGATCTTCACTCCAATCTCTTCTTTTTGTATATTTGACTAGAATACAGCCATTGACTATTTGTAAATCATATAGCCTGCCCATATTTCTTGTATCATAGGGATGTCTGATGTCTAAAATAATTTCAGCTGTCACTGTTTTGTTAATTTCAAGACAAAGCGTACTTTTATTCTTTGGTAAAAAATATTTTTCAATTATTCCACTTTCATATTTTTTTTCGATTTCAAAAAAATTATTCTTTATCTCATCAAGTTTTCCTTTATCAAAAATGTTTATCTGATCGATAATTTTGTAAACTTCAAGCTCATATTTATCATTTTCTCCATTTGCATAAAAAAATCCTTGATAGCGAGATTCTTTTTCATCGGTCATATAAAAATAATTTCCGAGATTGTTACCCAAAATTAACCCCGTTCCATCTACAGACTTTTTTGCAACTTTTGTATTTTTATACTGATGAGTAATTTGCATTTTATTTTTTTATAAATTTGAAGATAGAAAGAGTTTTAATTCATATTTAAATTTTTGCGTTCTATTCTTTATAAAATTTCGCTGCATCTTCTGGTGATGTGATGATTACATACGATTCGGTTGCCAGTTCAAAACCTGCCCATTTGTTTGTTCTTGGAGTAATTTCAAAATGGAAATGTAAATCTTTCCCTTTCGGAGAATAGTGAAGATAGAAGTTATATGGAAAATTCATTATGCCTAATTTTGAAACGACAATTTTGAATGATTTAGCAAGGCTATCAAGTTCTGCATTATTTAACTCTGTTATATTTTTATAGTGTTTCTTAGGGAAAATCCAAGCTTCATAATTATACCTTGGTGCATAAGGCGCAAACACTATAAAATTTTCATCTGAAAAAATCAGACGGTTGCTTTTTTCTTCTGACTTAATTATATCACAATATGGACATTTTTTATATTTTTTTAGTGCATCTACTTCTTCTTGAACCAATCTTGGAACAATTGTTGTTGCAACAATTTGAGTATGTGTGTGAATTATTGATGTTCCAGCTTCGGCTCCACTATTTTTAAAAATTTGTACATATTTAATTTTATCTCTTTTGGATAAATCTTTCATTCTTTCAGTGTAAGCTAAAAGAACATCTTTAATTTCATTTTCGTTTAAATCAGAAAATTGTCTTTCGTGATCGGGAGTTTCGGCAATAACTTCGTGATATCCAAAAGCTCCACCAGAGGTATAATATTTTTCAGAAGTCATTGTTTCTTGAATTGAATTTTCATCAACAGCAGGAAATTTATTTGGAAACCATCGCACTTTCCAGCTTGATTTATTTCCAATTCTTCCAATCTCTGGTGGTGTAAGCTGTTCATTTCCGACACAAAAAAAACAAACAGAATCTTTATGATTTGTTTCAATCTTGTCAAATTGTTTCACTCTTTTTCCTCGATCTGCAGCAATATAACTCCATCTATTTAGAATATAATCTTTTCTAATTTCAATCATAACTATGTTTATTATTTATTATATTTAAAAACAAAAAACATTTCAAATTTATAATGATTGCATCTTTATTGTATGGTTTTTTGATGTTAATTTTTAGATTGGAAGAATTTGTCGACTGCATCAACAACATCCTTTGGTTTATTTTTTGCTTTGACAATATAGTTTAATGCGCCTAATTTTTTTGCTTCTTCTATGTCTGCTTCATTAGAAAGGTTTGATAACATGAAAACTGGAATAGAGTTTATTCTCTCTTCTTTTGAATCTTTTATTTCTTTTAAAATTTCAAATCCATCTTTGTTTGGTAGAAGAATATCAAGTAAAACAATATCAGGAAGTTCGTCTTTTATTTTTTTGATTGCCAATGCGCCATCTTCAATTGTTATTATATTGTAATCATTGAGCGTAAATTTTAATTTGTAAATCTCTCGTATTTCAGTATCATCCTCAACTAATAATATTTTTTGTTTCATATTTTTTAATATTTAAAAAATTAAAAAACCTTATATAATACAAAAAAATAATAAAAATATAATCTATAAATTATATTTTTTCAGTGCGTCTTCAACGGCTTTTATTGTTGTTTTTAGCGTTTTGGTTTTAGATAACTTGTTTGCCAAGACGCTATCTTTTAGCGTGTTTTTAGTCCATTCAACAAAATCGTTTTTTTCTTTGTTTACATGATAAGTAAACGACTTTTTACTCATCTTTAATAATGAATCTTTTAGGTCTTTTATATTTCTTAAGACAGAACCATCACAAACCCAAAAACATGTTTCATCTTGAGCATTGATTAATTTTTTTTTCTCATTTTTTTTCATTTTTTTGTCTCCTTTTGTTTTAATTTTTAAAAATTATTTAAACTTGATTTAATCTAAATCTAAAATCATTTAAGATATTCATAAAACTTATAAATGCTTCATATGGAGATTCGTATGGGCTAAAATATTTATGGACGTCTCCATCTGAAAACCATTTAGTACACATATAATAGAAATGATCGCTCGTTTGCAGTTTCCTCCAGTCTTCTTTAAGTTTTTGATTATTTGAATTTAAAACATCATCTTCTAATTCATAAAGATTTTTTAGTGATGATTTTTGCATTGAATTTCCAGTCCAGGCACTCAAATCCCTTTCGGTGTCTGCCCAGGTCAGAATTTGATGCACATCAAGTTCGTCAACAGTGTTATATGAAGCGATGAGTTCTGAGGGTGTTTTAAAATTATTGTCAGGATGTTTTAATATTTCTTCTGGTAGCGCTTTGAGAAAATTGAAAATTCCACTATCTTCCCATTGATGTTCTCCGAATGTTTCATAATCCATAAAAAGATTTATAGTATTTCCATTTCCATTTATTGCATTTACCCATTGGCAAAATTTAGGCACATAGAGAGGAAATTCCTCCCATCCTTGATTTGAAAATCTAAACGCAATATCATCAGAAAGTTTATAGTTTTTTAAAAGTAATTTAATGGTATTTGTTCCTTTTGGTTTATATAAAAAATTTGGAGACCTGTGTCCAAGATAGTGATCCCATCCTTCAGCGACAATTCCATCATAACCCAATTGTTCAATAAGACAGGCTAACTCATTGTTATATGCAAGTTCGGTGTTTCTAAATACTTTTGGTTCATAATCAAATACATTTTTTATTTTTTTTCTATGCTGTTTAACTTGGTCAATAAATTCATCGTCGGAATAGAAAAATGATAATGAGTGATAGTAAGTTTCGTCAAGAATTTCGACATTTCCAGTTTTCACAAGCCTTTGAAATGATTCAAGAACCTCTGGAGCATAATCTTCCATTTGCTCAAGTGCCGTTCCAGAAAATGAATAACTTATTTTGAATTCGGGATAATGACGAATTAAATCTAATAAAATTTCATTTGTAGGAAGATAGCATTTTCTGGCAACTTTTTCCATAACTGCTCTGCTTCCTTTTTCTTTCAAATTTTCATCATCAAAATAATTATGATCGTTTCCGATATCAAAAACCGAATATTTTTTTATCCTATGTGGTTGATGAACTTGAAAATAAAAACAAATTGAAGGCACATTTTTTATTTAATAATTAAAATTATATATGATTGTCTTTTAATTTCTTTACGAATTTATAAGTTTATTGTAAATGTTGATTATTTTATCGGCAGTTCTTACCCATGTAAAATTGCTAACCTCTGAAAGTCCATTAAATGAAAGGCATTCTCCAAGTTCATCGTGACTAATAACAGATAATATTTGATTTGCCATTTCATTAACATCCCAAAAATCAGTTTTTAGACAATGATTTACTATTTCGCTTGCTCCTGATTGTTTTGAAATCAAAACTGGCGTTCCACTTGCAATTGCCTCAAGTGCTGTAATTCCAAATGGTTCAGAAACGGATGGCATAATATATAAATCAGCCATTTTGTATATTTTTTTGAGTTTTTTCCCTCGTAAAAATCCAGTAAACAAAACCCTATCGGCAATGCCCAAACTCGCTGCTTGTTCAATAATTTGTTGATCCATGTCTCCAGATCCAGAAATTACGAAAATGACATCTTTGTTTTTTTCCAGCACTTTCTTTGCTGCACAGAGAAAATAATCTGGTCCTTTGTGAAGAGTTAATCTTCCAAGAAACAACACAACTTTGTTTTTGTTAATATCAAAGGAACTTCTAAATTCAGTTTGATCATCAAATTCATCTTTGTTAATCGCATTATGTACTACTTCAATTTTATTCTCGCTAACATTATAACACTTTAGAATTCTGTTTTTTGTAAAATTGCTTACTGCTATAATTTTATCAGCCTTTTCAAGCCCTTCTTTTTCAATTTCGAAAACTTGTGGATTTACGCTGTGCCCGCCACTTCTGTCGAGTTCCGTTGAATGAACATGAGCAACCAATGGTTTTCCGGAAACTTTTTTTGCTTTAATTCCGGATGGAAATGTCATCCAATCATGAATATGAATTACATCATGATTAACCTCAGAGGCAATTTCTCCTGCAATTTGTGAATATCTAAACACTTCTTGAATTAAATCTTTGCAATAATCGTTTGTTAATCCTCTTTCCTCAAACATTAAAAGCCTTCTTTTATAATTTTGAGAAGTCATGTATGAAACTAATAGAGAGTCTATATTTTTTATTTTTATTTTTGGTAGCTTAGTAGAAATTACATTTAAAAAATTTTCATTTATTTTGTAATTTCGCGGGAGAACAAAATTAATCTCAATATTTTTTTCAGACAATGATTTTGTTATTCCATAGCAAGCAGTTCCCAGCCCACCACTATTGAACGGAGGGAATTCCCAACCGAACATAAGAACTTTCATTTTGTTTTTTTATTTTATAAGTTTATATTATGTCTTAATTTATATTATACCATAAAACAATAAAAAACAGAAACAATGTATATGTCGCAGCAATATGATAATGTCATAGTATAGCAATTTAGAAATGTCATACCTGATTGCTAATTATTTCATAACTGT
>JARGGI010000020.1 GCA_029210775.1 Patescibacteria group bacterium
GTAAGAGATAAAGAGTATAAAGATTATCCTCCTCAAAAACATTAAACCATTTATGAAAGGTCTTTCTGGAGATGCCATAATGTCTGGCAGTCAGAGAAGCATTCAACTCTGATTTATCGTAATAGAAGATAATCCATTCTAATCTAAGTTTGCCTTCTTTGGATATTTTAAGAATCTTAGATACTTTTCTCCAACGTTCATATTTGTTTAAAAGTTTGATATCGTTGAATAAGAAAAAAGGCCATTCATTTTTAAATAATTTAGATGTTTTTTGATTATACATGAGATAGATAGATTAAGGATTTAACATCCCATTTTGCCTTTTTTCTTGATTTTAGGCAAATTAGGGGTGTTACCTATGTATCTCATCTTTTGCAAAGTTTAAAACAAAATTATGTAAACCAAACCAAAATAATAACTCCCAGCGCGATCATAATTCCGGCGCCGGCTATTTTGATTAGAGGCACTTTTGATTGCTCGTATTTGGAAAAAGTTTCCAGGGCTTTTTTGTTGGAAAGCGCCAAGAGTATCAAAACTAAAGGCATCACAAACATTATGTTATATAAAATCAGATATGCAATTCCCGCAGTATAAGTCGTCTGTGAAACTAAAAGACCGATTATGGCGACATAAATTCCGCCCGAACAAGGAAATGTGCAAAGCCCGACAAAAAACCCCAGGATAAACGCAGAAGGCAGAGTCGCCTTGTAAACATAATTTTTTATTGTTCCCTTGGCAACATGAGGAATGCGAAGCTTAACAGGAAAACTTGGAAATAATAAGCCAATAATGTTTATGATTCCCAAAATTATAACCAGCCAGGCGCCAATTTTTGCCATCGCATGCGGTTCATCAATAAGCATAACCGCACCCACAAGTCCGAAGCCGATCGCTAAATATGCCAAAAATATCGCAAGAATATAAACCGCGCCGGTTTTCCAAATGTCTTTTTTGGTTCTTTTCAGGGTGAATAAAAACGAAATAAAGAAAAGCAGAACCGCAAACGCACATGGATTAATTCCATCTAAAAAACCAGAAACAATCACGACAGGAAGAAGAAATTCTTTTTTTTCAGGATTACTTCCAGTCCGTATCAACAATTCTTTTTTATTATTTTCTAAATAATCCAAATATTCAGTAATTCTTGCGTCTATCGGGTAAGTCATTACTTCTCCGACAAAACCGTTTGCGTAATTTGGGATCGCCCAAACCTTATAATCCTTAACATCTCCATGCATCTCGTCCTGATAGATAATAATTTTTTTAAACCTTTTAGAATTTTCTTCTTGAAATATATCGTTTATAATATGCTCCGGAATGTGTCCGCCCAAAACATATTTTTCTCCGACAAATGTCATAATGTGGCTTTGAAGCGAAAAAGGAATTTCCGCTTTTTCCATCATTACATTCATCTCTTTCCGCGCTTCCTTTTCATTAATATAATCTTTTTTAATAATATTATTTATTCCGCGGGCTTCCAGCATTTCAGGAAGTTCGTTTTTCACATACATAGCGCACATTCCGCACGCTTCGTTATAATAAATCACGGCTTCATTTTTTTTTAATTCTTCCGCTTTTGCCGTGTTATGGACAATATAAAAGATTGGCGTTATGACAAAAATTAAAGAAAAGAAAACCGCACTGAATTTTGAAACACTTTTTTTTGGCATAGAATTATATTATTTTTATAAAATTAAATTATAATGCTACAGCGTCCATTCAAAAACTCTTTTAACTCCGCCTACTCCGTCAATTGTCAATTCAACTTTTATAGCGTTTGAGTTAAGTTTTGGAAAAACAATCTCGCCATCCATATGATGTCCACCCTCTCCTCCAGTCCACTCAAGTGCTTGATAGGTATTTCCCAAATCGTCTTTAAGAATAATTATTTTTTGAAAATCATAGCTCAAATCAACTGAATGAGTATTAAAAGAAATCTCAAAAACATTTTTTTCTTCCGACAGATTTAATTTTTTGGGAGTTACATCAATAGTTACATTAGCCTGATAATCAGTTTTAGTTTGATATTTATTAACAAGTTCTTTATTGTTTTCGCTTTTTATATTATTCTTGGAATCAAAATTATTTTGCGCAGACTTATTATTATTTAAGGTTGAAATTATAACTAAAATCAAAATTATGATTGCCAAGACGGCAAATATTTTATTATTTGATTTTTTAGAAGATGATTTTGCTATTTTATTTTCAATTTCCATTTTTTTTAAATTTAATTTTATTAAAAATTTTTGGAGCTTTTTTATGTTTTATAATATAAAGCATTATATAAATGCCAATCAAATTTGATATTATTCCTAAAGCAAAAAAATGAGTCTGGTATTTACTTAAAAATAAAGCAAAAGCGGATAATCCAAGCAAGGGCAGGATATCAAAAATATGATGAGCGCAACAAGCAACCATTGATACGGACGAAGTTGTTGCTCCAGCCACTACCGCAGTTTTTGTCGTTTTGCTGGATAAATGCATTCCAGATTTTACATACCAATATAAACTGAATTGAATTCCAAACCCCAAGACAAGAGCAGATATCCAATATTTAAATTGGACAAACTGCTGCCATGGATGGTTTATATTTCCACTTGATAAATATAGGATAAGCCAATAAACAATAACCAAAGCAAGCATTCCTGCGACTCCGGCTAAAATTGGTTTTATAAATTCTTTTTTTGAATTTTCAATTTCCATAGATTTATAATTAATTTCTTTTTCCCAAACCGCATTTTAAACTTTTTCTTATATTTTTAGAAATATAACTGATTGAAATTAACAGAAAAACCGCGCTAATTATTTTCAGTTCCAAACCTTTAAAAGGCAAATATGAAAGTCCGAGAGGAAGTCCGATTAATCCCAAGAGAGGAACTCCACAAGAAGGACAACCGGAAGCGACTATATTGGCGCTTGTTCCGGCAAAACTGGTTAGCTTATCCTTGGAAATTGATTTCACCGCCATGTCTTTTCTAAAAATCAAAAGTGCGATATAAAATCCAAACAATACAGAAATAAAAAGTCCTAATAATAAAGAAATTAATGTAAACAAAAATCCATTCATCTGTGCGTAAATGAGAATATCTTTATGGAAAACATTTGATACTGTCAGATAATAAGAAGCGACCGTCATAATCGCAAAAGTTAAAAGCGCTACAAATAAATATCTTTTTCTTTTTAATATTATAAATATTATTTCAAACATAATTTATTTTTATGGTGACTGACTCTTATAAGTGCCAGTTCCCGTCAGATTATTTAATTACATTTCCGCTAAAAATAATCCTACTGATTGTTTTTTCTTCTCCATTATTATTGCTTGTCATCATTATTTCTCTTGTGATCGGTCCTGTGGCGTTTGGCCCGTGTGCCAATGGGTCAAAAGTCGCTTCCAAAATTGCCGTTTCACCAGGATTTATTTTTTCTGACCAAAATACAGGATTCGAACCATGTCCCGACATTCCAAATTCTGGACTTTTCTTGCCATTTATTTCCAACGTTACAGTCGTACACATGCAAGAAGTGCTTATATTTGAGATTTCTAAAATTCCATCACCCTCATTCTTGATCTCAAAATTATGTTTTGCGAGACCATTCGCCATAGAAATATCACCAAAATCATAGCTCTTCTCGCTTATTTTCAATTTAGGAATTCCTTCATTTTCATCATTTCCTTTTCCATCTCCTAAAAAAATGAAAATGGCGCCTATCACGACTAACAAAACAGCCACCGTGCCGAATATTTTCATTCTTGGATCTGCTGTTTGTTGTATTCTTTTTTGATTCATATTTTTCTATTTAGTTAAATTATTTAATAACATTTGCTGTAATCTCCACTTCTATTTCGCTATTTTCAAGATCATTAGTTCTTATATAAACAATCCTATGTAATTCTCCAAAATCAGTATCATCCTTGTGAACTGCGGGATCAAAAGTCACAATCATATCAACGCTTTTCCCTGGCAAAATTATTTTATCTTCATTAGTAATGCTTGCTTTCGTACAGCCACATGAGGTTGAAAGCTTTAGAATTTCTAAATTTTCAGTTCCCACATTGGTTATCTTGAAAATATGCTTGGCAACATCGCCGTATTTTACAATTCCAAAATCATAGTATTTTTGATCAACTTCAATCAACGGACCATTTTTTATATTTTCCGTAATATTAATATTATTGTCTTTATTTTTCAAACCGAATCCTTCATTATCAAACATTCCGTGATTAAAAATAAAAATAATCGCAGAACCTAAAGCCAAAACAACGAGGATTAAAGCTATTTTTTTATTCATATTGGTTATTATTATTTACTATGGCAATTGATTTAATTCAATTCTAATTTGTTTTTCAAACTCTACGGGATCATTTGAAAAAATATCAACTGTCCTTGTTATGCTTAACTCTTTTTCTTTCTGCGTACCATGTGCGTTCGGATCATAATAAATTTTCACTTGAGCCATATCGCCAGGAGAAATTGAAACACTCCAATCTTTTGGATTTTCTTTTCCATGTCCAGGCATTGTAAATGTCGGACTTTCTTCGCCCTTATAAATAATTGATGCCGATGTGCAGCCGCAGGAAGTGCTTATTTTATTAATAATCAAATCGCTTTTGCCATTATTTCTAAAATTAAACATCGTTGAAACAATTCCATCTTTTTGACTTATGCTCCCAAAATCATAAGATTTATTATCAAAAACAATTCTTGGCGCATCCATAGGTGCATTTTGCGCAAGCTTGGACTTTAATTCACTTTTTGTATTCTCCTTTGCAAGAGAATTAAATCCAAATTCTTTTACAGTATTAATAATAATTTGATCTTTTGATAAATTATTTTCAGCTTGCATCTTTATATAATCAATTAAATTTTGTGCCATACCGCAACAAATATTTTTTGGATCAAGTGCCTTTCCGCAACAGCCACAAATAAATTCTGGATAAATTTCATTTGCATTTGCTTTTTGAATAATAAATTCTGAAGTCTGCTTCGTTTTCGTTATAATCATTGAGCTTGGTATCACGGTAATAATAAACAAAACCAATATTCCAAGTGCAATAGTAATTATCAATAAGTTTTTGAAAAATGTATATATATTATTTAACATTCTATATTTTATAATAATTATTATTGAACACTATCTTCCAAACCAACAACCTTGTTTGTAGTTAAATTTTTATACACCCCAAGTTGTTTAATTCCATCTTCCCTTAAGACATAAGTTCCGTCTTTTTCCGTTGTACCAATATTACTCCAAACTGAATTTGGCTTATTATATAAACTCACATCTCCTGTCATAATTATTGTAGGGATAGCTTCAATTTTATATTTATTCACTAAATATTTGCCTTCATAAGAAGAAGCGTTAATTTGTCTATTGCTTTTAACATATAGCCCGAATTGTTTAATAATGTTGTCATAAACACTTAGATCATAGCATTTTTCACAACTACTATCCGCGACAATTGTTAAATATAAATTTCCTTTCATCGTGCCTGTACTAGTTGAGATGAAAGGAGGATTTACTTCAGTTAAAACAAATATATTTTCATTTATATTGCCAAATTTCTCCAATGTCTGAATTGGGTATGCTTCCAAATCTCCCTTAATTATTATTGTTGGAACCGATTTTATATTATGTTTTTTAACTAAATTTCGTCCTTCAGAAGACCTATATTCAACTCTCTTTGTTTCAGACACACTCATTCCGAGTTGTTTTGGTAAATTTTCATACAAGCTAACATTGAAACATTCTTTGCAATTCTCATCAGAAATTATAGTTAAATTCACTTTTCCTCTAATCTCGCCTGTTTTTGCTGAAACATATGGAGTCTTTGTTTTAATAAACACGAGTTCATTGTTTTTTATTTCGCCAAGATTTTCCCATATATCCGAAAGAGAATCATCTTTATCAAGCTCACCACTAATTATAAATGTTGGAATTCTTTCAATCTTATATTTTTCGATTAACTCTTTTGCCTGCTCACTATCTCTTTGAAACTCAACTTCGTTTGTGATATTTACATTTGCAGATTTAATACCATCAATAATAGGCTTTAAATCATAACAATCTACACAATTTGAATCAGTAATAAGTATTATTTCCAAATTAGATGGTCTTTCAAGCTCTTTTTTTTCTTCAATTTTAATATCAATTATATTGTCAATTTTTGCATATATTAAAGTGTTAGAAACTATATTCGTAAATAAAGCTATAAACAAAAGTATTAAGATTAATAAATTTAAATTAAATCCTTTGTTTTTTAATATATTTTTTTTCATATTACTGAATTAAATTAATTTTAATTAACAACCGCCAACCATATTTGGTAAATTTTCAATGCTAGAAGGTAAAGAAGTTCCATTATTGCTTCCACTCGTAGCCTTAAAATCTCCACTTTTAATTTTTTCAAATATTATCCTTGACTCATATGCTTGTACTGACGCAACGGAAACTAGGATTATTAAAATAATTGTGACAAAAAAACTATCCCACTGTATTTTTTTTTCTTTCTTAATGTTAATATTCTCTAAAACTTCATTTTTTAAATCATCAAATGCATGATTTTTTTCATGAATTTTTAATTCACTCAAATTGCTAAATCCCCGATCACATTTCCTGCACATAAAAGAATTGTTTTCATTTTTTATTATTTCGCTCATATTTTTGGTATTAATTTAATAAAATTATTATTTATAAAATATATTTTTAAAAATTATCTAACATCCTCCCACCATTCCAGGCAAATTTTCAATCTCAGATGGAAGTGGAGCATTTCCACTACCTTCTCTGTAATCTGGCAATTCAATACCAAGAACCAAAGATGCTGTATCGGGAGTATAGTTTCCACCTTGAAGTTGTTCTGTCATTTTCTTGATCATTTGTTTTGGAAAATATAATCCCTTCCATCTTGATAGTTCTCTTAAAATTTCATCGTTAGTCATTTCTCCACCATGATTTTGAAGTAAATATGCAGTAAGACCTCTCATCGCCATTGAATGAGCACAACCACATGCAGATTGACCATTCTTTGGATTTATAATTGAAGCTGCTCCGCAACAATATTCACACGAAATTCTACCGGCAATATTCTTATAACGCTCTAAATTATCACCTTTTGGAATAATTCTTGTTCCTTTGGGTTTCAGATCATATGGATCATATTTTTTCATAACATTTATTGATCCTTGCACATCATCAAAACTTACACCTATTTCTTCTCCGTAAATCTCGGGCGTGCCAGATGAAATTACGAGATTTATAGAATCTTGCATCAAATCACCAGTAAGCTCTTTTTTACCTAAATTTTTTGGCAAACTTTTTCCTCCTCTTAAGTTATTTTCTATCTTATTAATCACATTACTCTTAATCCCAAGCTCTCTATTTATACCATTAATTACAATTTGATTATAACCCAGTAAAACCACTAAAATTAATAATAGAGCAAGGTTAACAAACAAAGCAACCTTAATTGATTTTTTATTCTTCTCTCTTGTGTTTATTTTTTTTTCCAAGTTCATATTTTTATAGATAATATTTAAAGCCTACTATGTTAGTGTAGTAGGCTTTTAAAATTATGTCAAATTTTATTTTTTACTATTTCTATATATAAGATATCATTAAATATTATCCTAGTTATAACAATCATTGAAATAATCCACTTGAAAATGTTCTGTTATTTCACACATTCTATTATCCTCTACAATATCACATTTATTAGTGATATTATGTTGCATTTCAGGACATGGGTCATTGGCATGACCTTGCAACATAGATAAACTATTTCCTGTAAAGGCAAACGGTAAAAATATAAAAGACATCATAACAATGCTCAAAACAAAATAAACAAAATGGCTTGGCTGTAAAGGTTTGTAGTTTGTATTTTCAAGTCTGCATATTCTCTCATTCATTATATTTAAAAAAGAAACAAATGCTATATTATTTTTTTCAAAAAGATTTTCTTCCATTTTCATAGATTTATACAATGCTTTTGCTAAAGTTTTATTATTAAATTTGTCAGTCGCAAGTTCATCTGCGGCTAACTCCGAAAACATAGAATATTGCTTTGTTAAAAATTTAAAAAACGGAATAAAAAACAACACTCTTTCAGCTATCTTCGCAAATAACAACTTAAAAGCATCTTGATTATCAATATGTGCTTTTTCGTGTAATAAAACTGCTACAAGTTCTTTCAAGCTTAATTTTTTTACAAGCTTCGATGATATACAAATTTTTGGACGAAGAAAAGAAAAACAAAAAACAACTGGTTTTTCAATATTAATTTCTATAATTATGTTTTCTAATTTTGCACATTCAATAGCTTTGTGCAATTTTTTTGAAATTTTATTTTTTTTGTTGTTTAGATTAATCCTAATAAACCTATCATTGGAAATTTTAAATTTTATAAGCTTAACTATAACCGATGCGACAAATAATATTAAAATAAAACCAAGAAAAAATAAACCTGAAAACAAAAAAGGATGATGAGAAAACGAAAGATGATTAGTGCAACCACAAATTAGTTCTAACTCGTGAATTAAGGTCTTAGATATTAAGATTATTTGAGAAAATATATTTAAACTTATATAATAGAAAACAACAAAAAACGCAAAAACAATAGTCACAATCTGTAAAAATACTATATTTGTTTTTCTTTTGAAATTATGCATAATTTTATTTAATCTTTTTTAGTCTCTTTTGAAATTCCTTTAATTTCTTTTTGTCGCTGTTTTCTATTATATCCAAAAATTGAGTAACAGCAAGATCTCCAAATTCATTAATAAGATTATCAATTGCTTTTTTTGATACAAAGTTTAAAAATTCTTTTTTATTCTTAGAAACAGGAATATAAATATGTGCTCCTGAATTATTAAGATTTCTTTTTAATATTCCTTTGTCGTATAACCGTGACATTACGGTCATAACAGTTGTATAAGCAATTTTTCTTTTCTTTTTTAGACACAACAAAACCTCGCGAACTGAGGCTTTTTCAAGACTCCAAATCACTTTCATTATTTCTGCTTCAAGCTCTCCTAAAGCATTGTTAGAAGGTTTAATTTTTTTCATAAAATCTAATTGTTACTACAATAGTATAGTACTCTAAAATTCTATTTATATCAAGTATTATTATATTTAACAAAAAAAACATCCGTTTGGATGATTTTTTTTAATAAAAGAGTGTTATATTATCTTTTCTTCCACTGAGGAGCTCTTCTTGCTTTTTTCAATCCCGGTTTTTTTCTTTCAACTTTTCTAGGATCTCTTGTAAGATAGCCAGAGGCTCTTAATTCCTTTTTAAATTCTTCGTCTGAAACCAATAATGCTCTTGCTATACCAAGTCTGATAGCTTCAGCTTGTCCATTTGATCCGCCACCACTAACTTTTATCGTAACCTTAAACTTATCTTCTAGTTTCAAAAGCTTGAAAGGCGAATAAACTTTATTAATCAAAATGCTATTATTGGCAAAATATCCTTTATAATCTTTGTCATTTACGGTTATATTTTTATCTTTTGTACCACCATAAATTCTTACTTGAGCAATAGCAGATTTTCTTCTGCCAGTTGCATAAAAATATTTGTCGCTAATTTTATTTTCTTCACTCATAGCTTATACAATTTAAATTAATTACCAAACTTTTCTTTATAAGGATGATTTGCGTCTGTATATATATTTAATCTCTTAATCATTTGATCTCTCAGTTTATTTTTCGGCAACATACCATAAACTGCATTTTTAATTACAACCCTTGAATCTTTTTTAATTTGATCTTTCAAGGCAATTTTTTTCATTCCTCCCATATATCCACTGTAGTGATAATAAATTTTGTTATCACCTTTACCTTTTGTATATTTTAGATTGTCTGAATTAATAACTACAACATAATCTCCACCATCAATATGAGGAGTATAACTTGCCTTGTTCTTCCCTCTAAGTATAATTGCAATTTGAGTAGCCATTCTACCGAAACTTTCTTCCGATGCTTCGAAAATATGCCACTGTCTTTGAGTTTTCTTTACCAACTTACTGTTTTGTTCCTTTTTCATAAAATTACGTAATTATTTATGCCTATTTAACCAAAATAATACCATTTTTAAACAAACTCTATTACAGACATTTGAGCTACATCTCCTTTTCTCTCTCCAATTTTGATCACCCTTGTATAACCACCTTTTCTGGTTTTGTATCTAGTTGCAATATCTTTTAATAATTTTTTAGATGCTTCATCCGATAAATCTCTGTGTATTGTTTTTGCAGCCAAAAGATTCTGTTTTTTTGCAACAGTTACTAATTTTTCAACATGAGAAGAAAGTTCTTTTGCCTTAGCTGTCGTTGTTGTGATTTTCTCTTGTAAAATAATCGCTTCTGACAAATGCTTCATTAAAGATTTTCTTTGTGCTTTATCTCTCTTAAATTGTCTTCCTTTTGATTTATGTTTCATAATTAAATATTAAAATCTGTAAATTTAATTCATTTATAAACTATTTTTTTAAAGTTAGTCCGAGTTTTCCAAGTGCTTTTTTAATTTCCTTAATTCCCTTATCTCCCATCCCAGGCAAATCTTTCAAATCCTCTTCTGATTTTTTAATAATCTTTCCTACAGTTTTTATTTTTCCTTCATTTAAAATTTTTACTATTCGAGGAGAAATGTTTATATCTTCAAAAGAAGATTTCAAAACATCTTCTTGATCTTCTTCTCGTTGTTCCTTTTTTTCGGCCTTGCTTTTCTTTTCAGCTTCATTTTTTTTAGACTCAAGATTCTCTATTAATTTCTTTTTTTCTGTTTCTTGTGTCTGCTCTTTCTTTTTTGTTTCCTGATCAATAACTTCCTTAAATAAATTAAAATGTTCCAATAATAATCTTGTTGCTTGCTTGAATGATTCTTCTGGAGTTATACTCCCATCAGTTTCAATTTCCAAAATCAATTTATCATAATTAGTCATTTTTCCAACACGCATATTTTCAACACGATAGTTAACTTTTTTTACAGGAGTAAATATTGCATCAATCGCAATAGTTCCTATTTCAAGTTTTTCCTGAACTTGCTGTTCAATCGGCACATATCCTATTCCTTTTTCAACTTTAATTTCCATTTCTAATTTTCCAGCTTTATCAGTTATAGTCGCAATATAATCATCTATATTCGCTATATCCACGTCACTATTTGCTTTTATATCCGAAGCCTTTACTTCACCTTCTTTATTTACCTTTAATGAAAGTATTACTGGATCATCTACATGCATTTTAAATTTAATTTTTTTCAAATTAAGAATAATTTCAACTACATCTTCTAATACGCCAGGAATTGTGGAAAATTCATGATTTACTCCTGATATTTTTACAGATGTTATTGCAGATCCTGGTAAGCTCGACAGCAACACTCTGCGCAAAGCATTTCCTATTGTTGCGCCATAACCTGGATAACAAGACCTGATTTCAAAAACTGCAGAATTTTCATCTTGTTTAATTATTACTGGTTGTTCAGGTAATGTTATTTTTTGCATATTTTTGTTTATATAATTATTTATTTTAAGACTTTGAATAATATTCTATAATCAAATGAATATCAGCAATAGTTTCAATTTCATCTATAATTGGCATAGAAACCACTTTGCCCTGTAATTTTTGTATATCTATAGACAACCAAGAAGGAGTCTGATGATTTTTTATTGTATTTTTTATATTTTCAATGTGTTCTCCTTTATCACTTTTAAATGATATAATATCCCCTTCTTTTATAAGATAGGATGAAATATCTACTTTTTTCCCGTTTACCAAAAAATGTCCATGATTAACAAGTTGCCTTGCTTGATTTCTCGAAGCTGCCATTCCAAGACGATAGACAACATTGTCCATTCTTCTTTCAAGAAAAGTTGGTAATAGTTTTCCAGTATTCCCTTTCATTCCACTAGCCATCTCATAATATTTTTTAAATTGTTTTTCTAAAATTCCATAAGTTCTCTTGACTTTTTGTTTCTCTCTTAATTGAGTTCCGTATTCAGATAGTCCCATTCTTCTTGATTGTCCGTGTTGTCCTGGTGCATATGGTCTTTTTATCATTGCACAACTTATACCAAAACAACGATCTCCTTTAAGAAAAAGTTTTTTTCCTTCTCTTCTACATTTTTTACATTTTGGACTTAAATCTCTAGCCATAAGAATTATTATTAAAACAAATTATAAAATACTATCTTAAACCCTCCTTGGTTTTGGGGGTCTGCATCCATTATGAGGGATTGGAGTGGTATCAGTTATTGAAGCAATATTTAGACCGTTAGCAGCAATTGCCCTGACAGCAGATTCTCTCCCGCTACCAATTCCTTTTACAAAAACTTCAACATCTTTTAATCCTACCTTTTTTGTCTTTTCCAACAATGAGCCTACAATACTTGTTGCAGCATAAGGAGTCGCTTTTTTTGCGCCCTTAAATCCAAGAAGACCAGCACTAGACCAAGCAATCACTCCTCCATTCAAATCTGTAATCGTTACAATCGTATTATTATATGTTGATTTTATATGAATTTGACCTTTTGATATATTTCTTCTTTTAATCTTTTTAGTAGCTCCAGCCTTACTAGATGACTTTGAGCCTCCTTTTTCCTTGTTTCCAATTGTCACTACTCTTCTTTTTCCCATAAGTATTATTTATATAAATTATTACTTTATTTAAATTAAATTATGTCTTTTCTGTTTTGACCTTTCCGCTGCCAGCAGTTCTTCTAACATTTCCTCTAACTGTTCTGTTATTAGTTTTAGTTCTTTGCCCTCTGGCAGGAAGTCCCTTGGAGTGTCTTGAGCCTCTGTAAGCTCCAATTTCTTTTAATCTCTTAATATTCATCATAACAATTCTTTTCAACTCACCCTCTACTTTATATTTAGCCTCAATGACTTTTTGAATTTTTCCAACTTCTTCAGAGGTAATATCTCTTGCTCTTTTATTTAAATCAATACTGGCTTCTTCTAATATTTTCCGACTCGAAAAAACGCCTATACCTTTTATATAGGTAAGCGCGATTTCAATTCTTTTTTCTTCTGGAATATTAACTCCTAAAATTCTTGGCATAAAATAATATTAAAATTTGATAAACATTAATACTTAAACGCATCTATCCTTGTCGTTGTTTATGTTTTGGATTCATGCAAATAACGTAAATTCTTTTTTTACGCCTTACTATTTTGCAATTATCACACATCTTCTTAATTGAAGCTCTAACCTTCATTTTTTTGTGATTATTTTTTTAATTTATCCTCTGCGTACAATTCTTCCCTTTGTCAAATCATAAGGACTCATTTCAACAATAACATTATCTCCTGGCAATATCTTTATATAATTCATTCTCATTCTACCTGAAATATGTGCCAATAATTCATGGCCTTCATCAACCTTAACTTTGAATTTTGTACCAGGCAATGTTTCCGTAACAACGCCCTCTACCTGCACTATCTCTTTCATAAGAGCTAAAGAATAACATATTAATAATTAAATATTTTTAAACAAAACAACAACAAGTACCAATAGCTGGACCGTTATCAAATCCTTTGTTTATTTTTGATGTTTGTTTAACATTTATTGTTACTTTGACAGTTTACTATATAGAATTATTTATGTCAATAGTTACATTTATTTTATCATAAGATGCTGGCGTGCTCTTTACCCAAAAAGGCCAAAAAATAACATCTGTAGACATACTGCCATTCATATTAATAAAATAACTTCTTATTTCTTCTTCGCTTTTATCTGCAATTTCTTCTTTTAATTTATCAATATCAATTTTTGCAATTAGACTCTGATTGACGTGAACAAATATTACAATTTTCCCATCTTTATTTGTTTCAGTTTTTTTTATTTCAAATCTTCTACTATTATCCAGAAGTTTTTTGTTTGTATCAAGCCTACTATTAATCTTTTCATCAATAATTGTATTTAAATCAGATTTTAATATAGAAATAGCACTTGTTTTAGCTATTACCTTTATCTTAAAGCTATCAACAACTTCTCCAATTTCAATATCAGTAGTGATTTCGACATCTTCTTCTTTTTTTGTTAAATCTAAAACTTGAGATTGATCAAGGGTTTTATTTAGGAAATCTTTATCATTTTTTTCTTTTGCCAGTTTTAAAAGATTTTCTTTTGCTGTTATATAATCACTTTCCGAAAAATATTGAACTTCCTTATCTATACCTCCTGACATTGGTTTTATTGATCGCGCATAAATAGTCGCATATTTTGCACTTCCTTGCAAGCCAGGTAAATGAAAAGAATCAGAACCGATATTATATTCTTCTCCCACTTTATCAGCATATACTGTTATTGTAACTTGACCTGGAACATCAACACCTTCCACTAGCAAAAATCCAGGAATAGTCACAGCTTCTTTTATTCTAAAAAGTTTATTATCAGTTTTAGATAAAAATCTTGTATTTTCAACTATTCTTTGAGGACTAGAAGAATATTCATTAAACACCGTAATTTCTCCACTTGCCTTTTCTTGCAAATGCTTTTTTCCAGTAGTAGAATATTCACCACTTTCTTCACTACTTACTTCAATTTTTTCCGAAGGAATTTTATTATTGATAAAATCAATTTTATCCAATGAATCATCAATCATAAATTCAAAATCATATGAGACTGGTTCAGCTTTTAGAATTATATTTATGTCTGCCTTAGGTAGCACAAACGCAATTGCCAAAGACACAGCCACAAGACTTATCAAAACGAAAAAAGCAAGCATTTTAGAATTTATTGACGAAACAATGGTCCCGCCACCACTCTTAGGCGCCTTTTTATTATCTTTTTCATACTGCAATCTATCAATATTTTTTCTAAGTTCTTCATCAAATCCTTGATAGTGATAATGATTATCAGCACTTCTTGTTTCTTCTTTGGCAGAAATACATTCTTTTTCGGAGTTATTAATCTTATTTATATTATCTGTATTTTTTATTCTTTTAACTATATCAAAAACTTTCTTTTTCTTGTCTGGATTTTCCTGGTTAATATTATTTTCTTTTATTGAATCCTGTTCGAATTGACCAGGAAAATGAATAGATTTCACATTGTCTTTTTGTGAATTTTTATTAACCATAGGATTACTATTATCATTAATTGATTTTTCAACTCTTCTAATTGAATTAATTTTTTTTTTGTCAACATTTACTTTTATATTTACATCAGGACTATTTTCTTTTTCTAAGTCTATCTCAGATTTAATTATTGAGATTTTTTTGTTTTCTTCTTCAGCTTTTTTCTTTATAATTTTCAAATTAATCACGTTTTGTAATAGCAGTGCATTTTCAGGCACGACTAATATTATTTCGCTTTCATCGCATTGCGAAATTTTATTGATAATAGATGATATCTCTTCATCTGACTTTATATAGATTCTATTTGTATTTTGATCCTCCATAAACTTTTTTCTTATTTGATATAAATATATTATTTGTTATATTTTTCTTTTATTAAATTTCGAAGAATTTTATTTGATAGATTATCTTCAATTTCAAGACCTAAAACAAAATTAGCAAGACTAATTAAATTTATATATCTAAAACCGTGAAGCTTTCCAGTTTTATCAATAACATTAATAATATCTTTGACATTAATAAATTTTACTTTTGTTTCAGAAGGAAACGAAAGATTTTTTTCTAAAAATAATTTGCTTATAATTTCATCAATATGCAAAAGCTGACTTCCTCCTCCATAAAGCAAAAGCTTTGAAGGCAATAGATTTGAATTTGAAAATTCACTCAATGATAATTCAATGCCTGTGAACAAAACATCGCAATCATTACTGGAAATGTTTTTTATCTTCTCAGACATCTCGTCATCAATTTGCTTATTTGAATATTTTATTTTTAAATCTTCCGCTTCTGAAATACTAATATCTAATTTATCTGCTATGCTTTTTGTAAAAACTTGGCTGCCTACATTAAATGTTTTTACACTCTCAATATTACCTTCACGAACAATTGCAACATTAGTCGTTCCACTCCCTATATCCACAAGAATCGAATTAAATTCTGTGCTATCTTTAGTTCCGATTGACATGGCCACTGCATATGGTTCCGAAACCATATCAAGCAATTCTAAATCTAATTTCTTGACAATATCTTTTATAATCTTGAGCCGGTAATCGTATAAAAAAGAATAAAAAATTCTAAACTTAATTTCAATCCCTTTAAATCCTAAAGGACTTGTCACTCTATATCCATCAATGCTGATATTAACGATAACGGCACTCGTGAGCTGTATAGAATTATCCGTATTCGTTTCTGCTATTTTTTTTCTAATTTTATTAAGAGCTTTTTCTTGCACTTTGTGAATTATGTTTTTTATCTCGTTTGCATCTATTTTAATGTTTGGATTATCTCTTTTATGACAAACTTCCACGGACATTCCTTGAATAAATTCTCCATTAACGCCAATAATGACCTTTTTCGGACAATTTTTTGCCATTCGATTCGCCATATCTATTGCTTTTTTAGAAGCGGAAATCACTCCAGAAATGTTCTTAATTGAATTTCCTTTCATATTTCCAATGTTTTGTTGCTCTTCTCCAACTCCTACGACAAAAACTTTCTTTTGTTTTTTGTCCATATTTAAAACTAAAGCCTTTACATCTTCAGAGCCAATGTCAAGAGATATAAAATAGTCATCATCAGAGCTTCGTTTTTTAATTATTTTTGAAAAAAAATTCATCAGTTTTTCTATTTAAAAAAGTTCTTTATTCCTTTTATTTTATTATATTAAATTTACATATAATTGACAACGTTTAAACGAGCAAATTTTTCATCTCAAAAATCAAACAATATCCCGCCAAGAACGGGATTCTATGTTTTAAAAAATATAACCAAAACTATATATCTTTTTTCATTTTATCAATCAAAATCCTATGAGGATTTTCAAAAATATTTAACACAAATTTATCAAACATACTTTTTCTATATCGTAATTCATCAGTGCTCATACACACATAACTTATGCCTTTACCAACTTCTGCTTCAACATTAGACAAAAAATTTTTCAACTTTGCTCTATTTATATGCTCACCAACAATCAAAATGTCAATTTTTCCTTTATCGGAATTCAAAAAAACTCCAGAAATCAAAACAAATCTAATTTGTCCTAATTTTATCACCTGAGAAGTAATTTTGTCTGCCGAGGTTGGACTTGCCTTGAAAATTAATTTTTTCAATTCATTATAAAAAACGAAATCCTGATTGACTTGGTAGAATGTTTTATTTGATTTTTTGCGTTGAATTAAAAATTTGATTTTTATCAAATTATTTACTTCTTTTCGCGTTGAAGGAAGTGGTGCTTTAATTTTATCTGCAATTTCAGAAATTAAATATTGTTCTTCTGCATTATTCAAAAAAAGACGTAAAAGTTTTACTTCGTTTTTCGAACCAAATAATTTTTCTAACACTTCAGACATAAAGATGAACCGTAAATAGAATTAAGCTTTATCTAATTATATAACTTTTTAATTATATTACAAGTTTACTAATATTAAACATCATTAAACTCTAATTTTATCAATATATATTTTCTTCCACCAATATTTTCCTTGCCAAAGACCAAGCCCCATTCCTAAAATAAAGAGAAATAAAGTCCCAATTTTGTGAAACATATATAGTTTTGACCAACTAAAACCAAAACTATATTTTAAAAAATCAATAACAAGTAAGTCTATATAATAAATTTCAATTACAGCATGCAAAATGAAACTCAAAAGAACTCCCAAAACAATAAATAGAATTATATAAATTTGCTTTTTCATCAATTTCAAACAAGACCAAGCACTGCATTTGCAATGCTAAGATAAATTAAAAGACTTAAAATATCACGAAAAACTGTTGCAAGCGGACCACTCGCAATCGCAGGATCATATTTTAATTTTGAAAAAATCCAAGGTAAAAGTATTGCGATGATCATTGCAACAAGAATGGTTATAAAGATTGATATTCCAATAATAAAACTGATTGTCGCCGAATGCCAAAATATAAACGAAATAAACAAAATTATGATACCCAAAATTAATGCCATAAAGAAACCAACCATAGCTTCTCTGATAATATATTTTTTCAAATTTAAATTATGATCTAATGCCATTGAACGAATAAATATGGTTTGAGTTTGAGTGCCTACTGCGTCGGCCATATAAACAACTGCTGGAATAAATGCAGCTAAAATTAATTGACTTTGAAGGGCTTTTTCAAAAAATCCGACAACAACAGCCGCAACGATTCCTCCTAAAAGACCAAAAACAAGCCATGGTAATCTTTTTTGAAAATGAACCTTAGCAGATGCTTTAATTATATTTCTTGCTGTGTCTTTCGTTCCATGAATACCGGCAAAATGAAGAATGTCCTCTGTGGCTTCAGTATGTAAAATGCTCAAGATTACATCTGAAGGTACGGCTCCCAAAAGATGATTATTTTTATCTACAACCGGTATAGCCTTGAGATTATGATCAATTGCTAAAAAAGCTATTTTTTCTTGATCTGTATGACAACTTGCGGTTATCAAATTTGTCTTCATAATGTTTTTTACAAGTTCGTTTTTAGGAACTCTAAAAACATCTTTAACAGTGATCACACCTTTAAGTTTATTATTTTTGTCGACTATATATACATAATTGATTGTTTCAAACTCCCCCATTTTGCTGAACATGATTTTTTCAACATCTGAGATTGTCGAATTTATATCAACTTTAGGAATTCTTGTTGTCATAACACGTGCCGCAGAAGTTGCGGGATAATATTTTTCTTTTTGATCTTTGTTATTTTTTTTATTCATTCAATTTATTTTTATATTTTGCTTATTATTTTTATTATACCACAAATGTGATTTTAAATAAAAAAACTATTAATTTTTAATTGTCATTAAAGTTATATATTTTGTTTTTCGTTACACGGCAAGTTTGTTTCAATAAAGCGTTTCATAACCTGGACAGTCCATTATATGCCTTGCAAGATATACTACATCATTCATAAAATCAACTTTTCCGTTATCACAGACATCAGCAACTTCATTATACAATTCCTCATAATAGGGAATCTTTCTTGTGTGCCTAATTAAATATGTTACATCATCAAAATTCACACTGTCATCAAAATTGATGTCATCATTCTTTATAATTGTCAAATTAATATTGAAAGAAGTGTTCGATTGGCATATCTGTTCGTTACATTTATAGGCAAATTATATGTCTGAGAAAGGGTTCCATTTGTAGCATTAGTTGTAACCGACCAAACATTGTTTCCAGTATAAATCATTGGTTGTATTGATAATCCACCTATGGATGACAGGTCTATAGTAACAGATGCAATTTCAGCAAAATCAGTAGAAGCTAAACAAAGGTTAAAGATATTATTGTTTTGGGAAAAATATGGATTAAAAGCGACTAAAGATGCTTTTGGAG
>JARGGI010000021.1 GCA_029210775.1 Patescibacteria group bacterium
TTGGCGGAGAGGGAGGGATTCGAACCCTCGAGACCCGTAAAGGCCTAACACCTTAGCAGGGTGCCCCTTTCAACCACTCAGGCACCTCTCCATTTATTATTTTTTAAAAGCATTACCACTCTTGTATGATTTTATCTTTTTTTCTTCTTTTCTTGCTTTCTCTATAGATTTACAATTTTTAAAGCAAACTAAATTTCATGGTCCATTAAATTTCGTAAATTTTCCTTCATATCCATTATTATGTTCGGTGATTTTTTTATTCAGATTTTTAGTAAAATCAATGTAGTATTTTTTATTTTCAACACTTTGTAATATATAAATAAAAAACATCATTTTGTTTTTATCAACCACTCCGTCTTTGTGGGGCAAGCTCAGTTTATCCCGTCACGGCGTAATTCATCCCACCACGGCGAGATCACCTCTTCAAACAAACCAATAACCTAAAGCTAATATCAAATACAATTATATTTGATATAAACTTCTATATATTTCTTTTCTATTTACTTAAATAAAATAGCATTATAAATTTGATTTGGCAAGATATAAATATAATAATTATCGAGGTTGAACCTCCTTAGTTGTTTTGAAACCTTTGGTTTCAAAACTTCCACCATGGGAAAACTTACATTTTTCTGACCACTTTCCTGTTTGAATTTCAGTTTGATATAAAAAAAATCACACACCAAAATGGTATGTAATTTTATTTTATGCGGAGAGTGAGGGATTCGAACCCCCGGGACCCGTGAGGGCCCTCCGGTTTTCAAGACCGGTACATTCGACCGCTCTGTCAACTCTCCAAATATATAACTATATTGCATAGTAATATAGTTATATAATACATGAGCTAATTTGCGCCTTTAAGCTACTTAGATAAAATAGCATTAAGTTTGAGATTTGGCAAGTATAAAGGGTATATGATAGAGTATATGTAGAATAAATATATAATAGTATTTTTGAGATATGAAATATAAATTGGATAAAATGATGAAATTACGAATGAGCTTTGCTGGACTTCTAATCCTGGGGCTTTTTATTGGTTTTGGAGATGGTTTTTCGTCAATGTTTAATGATATTTTTCGTTCAAAAGAAATTTCAGTGAATAAAATAAAGCAAGAAATTAAAATGATTGCAGTTGGAGATATTATGCTTTCTCGTGCAGTTGAGATAAAAATGATTCAGAAAAATGATTTCAAATATCCTTTTTTAAAAACTGTTGAAATTACAAGAAATGCAGACATTGTCTTTGGAAACCTTGAAACATCAATTATTTCTGGAAGGATTATTCAGGACAATGAAATGATTTTTCGAACGGATCCAAAATCAGTTGAAGGTCTCAAGTTTGCAGGATTTAATGTTCTGTCGCTTGCGAATAATCATACGATGAATTTTGGGAAAGATGGACTGGAGAGTACTTTGGAAATATTAGATGAAAATGGAATATCGCATATTGGTGCGGGATTGGGGAGAGATGATATTTATAGGCCTTTAATAAAAAATGTTAATGGAACGAAGTTTGCATTTTTGGGCTTTACTTATAATTTTGATCAGAGAAAAATGTCTGGAGGTGATGTTTACGGAGTTGCAAATATGCAAGTTGAAAAAATGAAGGAAGCTGTTCAAAATGTTTTATTAGAATCAGATATTGTGATTGTTTCAATGCACGCTGGAGTTGAATATAAGACTCTTGCTAGCACTTTTCAAGAAAATTTTGCAAGAAGTGCAATTGATGCGGGAGCGGATTTAGTAATTGGTCATCATCCTCACGTGGTCCAAGGTGTCGAGAAATATAATCAAGGATATATTGTTTATAGTTTGGGAAATTTTGTTTTTGATCAGATGTGGTCCAATGAGACAAGATTGGGCACAATGGTAGAAATTATTTTTCAAGATAAAAAAGTTAAAAGTATAGAATTTATTCCAATTAAAATTCATGATTATTCTCAACCAGAGATTTTGATTGGTAGTGAGAAGGAGATGATTTTAAAAAGACTGAAGTTTTAACTTTTCTTTCTTTACTATCTTTGATTAAAATGATAATATTGAATAATAAAAGAGTTTAAATTGTTTAATTTATATAATATAACTTTTCTCACGGCCGTGAGAAAAGTTATACAAGTTTTACAGAGTGTTTTGATTATATAACAGCGAGATAAGAAATGATATTTTTCAAAAAAATAATTATCTACAAATATGGTGAAAAAGAAAACAAATAAAAAAGAAGTTGCCAAATCAATAACAAAAATGAAAAAATCAACGGGAACAAATAAAAAAAGCAAAGCAAAAAAGGTGACGAAAAAAAAGATTGTCAAAAAAGTGAAAAAGAAAGCATTTTCAAAAAACGAGAAGAAAGAAAAAGTGATAAATCACATAGTTGAGAATCAAACAGAAGATAGTGATTATTTTGCAAAATGGAAGGCTCCTGAATATATTAAAACTCAGCAAGATATGATTTTATATTATGTTGGTGTTGTTTTGTCTGTGATTTCAGTTATTTATTTTTATTTTCAAGGAAGCTTTATTACCGTGTTGACTTTTATGATTTTGTTTGTTGTTATGGTTTTATATATCTATCAAGAGCCACGTGAAATTGAATATAAAATTGACCTTGATGGAATTAGTCTTGATGATGTTCTTTTCAGATTTACAGATATTGAATCTTTTGAAATTGAAGAGGGGGAATATTTTAATTTTTTGAAATTTGGAATAAAAAATTCTGTTTTGCCAATAAAAGAAGTTTTTCTTGATAGTCAAGACCCGCTTTATATTCGGGCAGTTTTGGAAAATTTTTTGATTGAAGAAAAGCAAAAAAGTTCTCTTGTAAGTTATAAAAAGAAGGATAAAATGGATGAGTATATTTCAGATGAAGATTTTTCTGATTATCTTGATAAAAAAGAAAAAATCGAAAAATTAAATAAAAAAAATAATGATTCTGATTCGGATTAGTTTTTTATAAAATTAAGAATTCAAATTGTGCGGTTATCTTTGGTTTTGAGTGATTCTGCTTTTTTTATGCTCTCGTAGTTCAATGGATAGAACGCGGGTTTGCGGAATCCGTGATGAAGGTTCGATTCCTTCCGAGAGCACATTGTAATTAAAATTAAAATAATATTTTTTATAATTTGAAAACAGATTTAATAAATATAAAACAAGAAAGCAAATGAATGAAGGCGTGAAGTATATTTTAACATCTATGGCGGTAATCATGCTTGCAGCAGTATTTGCATATGTAGATGTCAACTATTTTAATTAAAAAATCATAATATTTTTTAACTATGATTTTTAATAAAAATATCCAAACAATTATATTTCCGTTTATATAGGAGAATGGTTTGGGGATTTTGATATATTTAAATAGGCCTGAAGGATTAGTTTAAAATTTAGATATTAGTTATTTTTATAAATTATGAAAAGAGAGTCAAAAGCCAAAATTAATCAAAAGCCAAAACCAGTCTGGATGCCAGTGTTTATTATTATTTTTATTATTAGTATTGGAGCAGTCTTTGGGTCAATGAGATATGTCGTAAAAGTGAACAACACGACCAATGAGCCTAATTTAAACTTAGAACAAGAAATAGAAAAACTTGCTGAATTTTCTAATGATGTTGAAAAAAAGAATTTAAAAATTTTGGAAAATCCTCCGGAAGAAGTTAAGGCTCTTTATCTGACTAGTTTTTCGGCTGGAAGTGAAAAAAAGATGAACGAGGTTATTGATTTAATTGAAAGAGAGGGCCTTAATGCAGTTGTAATTGATATCAAAGATTCTTCTGGTTATGTTGCTTATGATACTGAAGTTGAAGAAGTAATTCAAAACAATGCAGTTCAAATTAAAATTCCTGAAATTGATTCTCTTTTAGAAAAATTGCACAAAAAAAATATTTATGTTATTGCAAGAGTTGTTGTTTTTCAGGATCCTCTTTTTTCAAGTGCAAGACCAGATTTGGCAATTAAGAATAATATTACAGGCGGTGTGTGGAGAAATTATAAAGGATTATCTTGGATTGATCCATCCGCATCAGAATATTGGGATTATATTGTGAAAATTTCAAAAGACGCATCGGCACGAGGATTTGATGAAATTAACTATGATTATATTAGATTTCCTTCAGATGGAAATTTGCGCACAATGAGTTTTTCTTTTTTTGACGAAGAAAAAACTCCAAAACATGAAGTCATGAAAGAATTCTTTGCCTATCTTAACTCAAATCTTCCTGATATCAAAATTTCCGTTGACCTTTTCGGACTTGCAACAGTTAATGATGGTGATCTCGGAATTGGTCAAGTAATTGAAGATGCTTATGAAAGTTTTGATTATATTTGTCCGATGGTCTATCCATCGCATTATGCAAATGGATTTATTGGATTTCAAAATCCCGCTCAATATCCATATGAAGTTGTGAAATATTCAATTGAAAAGGCCTCAGAAAGATTAGATGAATTTAATAAAAAAAGAGAGCTGGAAGAAAATTCTGAAAATAAAAAAATAAGGAATGCAAAAATTCGTCCATGGCTTCAAGCATTTGATATGGGTGCTGTTTATGGAGTTGAAAAAGTGAATTTGCAAATACAAGCAAGCTATGAATCAGGTGGAGTAGGTTGGATTTTATGGAATGCTTCAAATAGTTATTCTTCGCGAGTTGTTGGAATCAATAATTAAAGAACATGGAGATATAAAACAAGGACTGTCTTTTTTTAAAAGGACGGTCCTTTGAAGTATGTGAAATGTTTTTAAATATCTTTGAAAAATAAAACCGTTAGAATTAAAAAGCTCCCAAGTAGTAGATATTTTGATGTGTTGTGTATGTCTCTTTCAAGAGGATTTGCTCTTTTAAGAATTTGAAAATCTTCAATAAAGATTGTTTCACAAGCTCCGTTTCCATTGTCTGTTCGTGATATACTACTACCTCTTTTGAAATCGTCATCTTTTATTGAATATTCAACAAGATATCCTTTAAAATATATTTGGTCACCTTTTTTTGCACTTAATATTTTCTTGTTTATCTCTTCGTCGTTTGTTAGGAGATGATTATTGGAAAGATTATCACTTCTATAATTTTGCCATTCATCTCTTGTCATATTTGCTTTTGATTTAATATAGCAAGTATAACTTCCATTTTTGAAATCAATTTTTTTATATATGCCACTTTCAATATTTTCATTCCAAATAACGCAGATGTCTTTTATATTCAAATAATCTTGCCATTTATCATGATAATAATCAAGCCAACTTGAGCTGTGGTGATAGGAGACAATCATGCCGTTAAGTTCATAATCAAACAGCGGTTTTATAATATATGTTATTCCTTCTTTTTCAATTTCAAATGGTTGCACTATTGTTTTTGTTTGAATTGGATCTTTTTTGAGCTCATTGAGCATTTCTGATTCATTGGGAAGCTTTTCAATTTGAAAATATGAAATCGCAAAAGCTACGAGACTAATTAGAAAAATAGATTTTACTATTTTTTTAAATAGTGATTTGAGAAATCTAAAGTTCATAATGCTTTGAAGTTTTATAATTTGAATGTATTATAAATATATTATTATTGTATAAGAGTTTGTTAATAAAAACAAATTTTGATAGAATTCAGATATATCTAACTTAAATTTATGCTTACTCTCGAATCAAAAATTTCAGAATTGTCAGCTGTTGGTCCGGCTTATGTAAAAAAACTTCAGAAGGTGGGAATTGAAAATGTGATGGATTTGCTTTTTTATTTTCCGTTTCGGTATGATGATTTTTCTGATGTAAAGAAAATTGGAGATGTTGAACTTGGAGAAGTTGTGAGCGTGAAGGGGAAAATTCTTGATATTCAAAATATAAGAACATGGAAAAGAAAAATGAATTTGACGGAAGCGATGATTGAAGATGAGTCAGGAGTGATGAAGGCAATTTGGTTTAATCAGCCTTTTATGACTCGGAATTTGAGAAGTGGAATTAATGTTAGTTTGAGTGGCAAAGTTGTGTATGCCCAAGAAGGACTTCAAATTTCAAATCCGTCTTATGAACTTTTGGGAAGCGGTCAGTCTATGCATACTGCACGGCTTGTTCCGATATATCATGAAACAGAAGGACTTTCTTCAAAATGGCTTCGTGCGCATATTAAACCGCTTATGAAATTGACAAAAGATGTTGAAGAATTTTTGCCAAATGAATTAATAAAAAATCAAAAACTTTTTAGCCTTTCGGAAGCAATTTCTCAAATTCATTTTCCAGATAATGAGGAAAAAGCATTAAAAGCAAAGAGACGCCTTGCATTTGATGAACTGTTTTTGGTTCAGTTATATATGATATTGCAGAAGAAAAAATGGCAGGAAAATAAGGCAGTTAAAATTAAATTCGATGAAAAAATTGAAAAAGAAATTAAAACATTTGTAAAAAGCTTGCCATTTACACTTACTAATGCACAAAGAACTTCTTCTTGGAGCATAATCAAAGATTTGCAAAAAAATGTATCAATGAACAGACTTTTGGAAGGCGATGTTGGTTCTGGAAAAACCTTAGTCGCTTTGATTTCTGCTCTTGCAGTTATCAAATCTGGATTTCAAGTTGCCTTTATGGCTCCAACTTCAATTCTTGCAGGGCAACATTTTTCTGAGGCTGTGAAAAGATTTGGATGTTTAGATTTTAAAATTGCTCTTTTGACAAGCAGTGAAAGTCTGATGTTATGTAATGGAAAGGAAAAAAATATAAACAGAGGTGAGTTATTAAAAAAGATTAAAAAGGGAGAGATAAATTTTTTAATTGGTACTCATTCTTTAATTCAAGAAAGCGTGTCTTTTTTTAATCTTGCATATTCAATTGTTGATGAACAGCATCGGTTTGGAATTGATCAAAGGGCTAAATTACAAAATAAAGTTATCTGCATCAAAGATGGTCTTGAAACTGTTCCGCACCTTCTCTCAATGACAGCAACACCAATTCCAAGAACACTTGCTCTTACGGTTTATGGAGATTTGGATTTGTCAGTTTTAGATGAAATGCCAAAAGATAGAAAGAAAATTATTACGAAAGTTGTTGCTCCTGTAAATCTAAATCTCGCATATAGGTTTATTTATGATCAAATCAAAAAAGGCAGACAGGCGTTTGTGATCTGTCCCTTAATTGATGAATCGGATGTTTTGGAAGTGAAGTCTGCAAAACAGGAGTATGAAAAATTGAGCAAAAAAATATATTCAAAATTAAAAATTGGACTTTTACATGGAAAATTGAAGCAAAAAGAAAAGACGGAGACAATGAAAAAATTTGTTTCTGGTGAAATTGATATCCTTGTTTCAACTTCTGTCATTGAGGTTGGAGTTGATATTCCAAATGCGTCAGTGATGCTTATTGAGGGAGCTGATAGATTTGGTCTTGCTCAACTTCACCAGTTTAGGGGGAGAGTTGGAAGAGGAAAATATCAGTCTTTTTGTTTTTTATTTACAGATTCAACTTCTGCGACAACGGCTCGGAGATTGAAGGCCTTAGTAAAAAGCGATAATGGTTTCCAGCTTGCCGAGCAAGATTTGAAAATCAGAGGACCTGGAGAACTTGTTGGTGTTCGTCAGTCTGGATTTCCTGATCTTGCGATGGCATCACTTGGTGATGTTGAGCTTATAAAAAGTACAAGAGAAGAAGCAATTAAATTAGTGGATAAGGATTATAAATTAAAAAAATTTCCTAAACTTGTTATGAAGTTAAGAAAATTTACTAAGAAAGTGCATTTTGAATAAAAAAATTCCCTGCTTTTTTGAAAAAGCAAGGAATTAGGGTGCCATTCTTTCAATTAAATGACTCCCTGTTATATATGCGTCAATTCCTATCAAAAGACAGAATCCGACGAATAAAATAATTAAAACTCCGATACAAAATATTATTGTTATTTTTCTATTCATTTAATCATCTCCAACATATTTATATTTAAAATACTATCATAAATATTTCAATTTGTCAATCGTCTGTATAAGGAATATTTTAGTTTAAGTTCAAGACATTGAATAAATAAGGAAATATAATTGCCTTGACAGTATTATAAAAAATGATAATCTTATTTTAGGAGGAAAAAAAAGTGATCAAATGTTTTTTATGCAATAAACGCCTATTTGATTATAATTATGTTAAAGTGAAAGATGGGAAAATATATTGTGACTCATGTTTACAATTAGAAGGAATTGAATCAAAAAAATTATTAAGAGAAATAATTTGCAGTAATTGTAAAAAATTGGTCGCAGAAAAGTATAATAATGACACTGTTAATTGTAGGGTGTTTTGCTCTAAAAAGTGTCAAGAGGCTTTTTCAAAAACGGTTTGCAAATGTAAATCTTGCGGAAAAGAAATTTAAATGAATATTGAGTGAAGCTTTACTTTTTTTTGAGTAGAATTTCACTCTGCTTTTTTTATTCAAAAATATGTGTTAAAATAGCATTATAAAAAAAATTATCAAAAATATTTGATTTACAAAAAAATATATATTTACAAACTAAAATAAAAAATGGAACAAAACACGCAACTAAGCGATAATCCTGTTGAGATAAAATTGGACGGTGAAGGCGAACCAATCAGCCCTAAATTTAAAAAGAAAAATAATAAGAAGATTATTTTATTGATCATACTTATTCTGATTATTATTAGTGCTGGCACGGTGTATTTTTTGTTTTTAAATAAAAATGATGACGGCAAATTGCCTTCGAAAGAAAATGTGGAAGTTATAGAAAATAAAGAAGTTGCGGAAGTTGATAAAATAATAGATTCTGACCAAGACGAACTGCCTGATTATTTGGAAAAAATTTTGGGAACTGATGAAAATAATTCAGACACGGATGGAGATGGCTATAATGATTTTGAAGAAATCAGAAATGGGTACAATCCGTTGAACGAAAAAAAATTTAAGGAAGGGGAATGGGGGGAAATAAAGGAGATAATTAAAAATGAAGACGAAAAGTTGTTTGGAGAGATAGTTGGGGTTAATATTGTTGATTCAGATTTTATTTGCGGAACGGATACTGTTAATGATATTGATGGCAATACTTACAACACAGTCCAAATCGGCGAGCAATGCTGGTTGAAAGAAAATTTGAAAGTTACTAAAAATCCGGCAGGCGAGGCGATAACTCGTTATTGCTATGATAACGATCCAAGTATTTGCGAAACCGATGGCGGATTATATGATTGGAATACAACAATGAATAATTCTACCACTGAAGGCGCGCAAGGAATTTGTCCTGATGGGTGGCATGTATTTACAGATGCACAGTGGCAAGATTTGTTGAATAAAGTTGTGAATGTAATTGATCTTAAAGTCGGTAATTCAATAGGTTTTGAAGGTATTCTTTCTGGTATTCGCAATATTAATGGCTCATTTAATGGACGATATACAGCTTCGATTTTTTGGACCTCTACAGTAGAAGAAGGCAGTGTGTGGAGTCGTCCATTAGGAGATAATATTTCTAAAATTATTAGACTTACAAATGACAAAAAATCAGGCTTTTCTGTTCGTTGTCTTAAAGATTAAAATGGGTTCGTAATTTGAAATAACATATTTATGTCCGAAATTCCAAAAGCCTACAACTCGCAAGAGGTTGAGGATAAAATTTATGAAAAATGGAGAGAATCTGGTTTTTTTAATCCAGATAATTTAAATTTGCCGAAAGATAAAAAGAATGACAAAGAAAATCGGTTTGTAATTTCAATGCCACCGCCGAACGCGACGGGAGTTCTGCATTTGGGTCATGCCTCAATGCTGGCTTATCAAGATTTGATGATTCGATATAATCGCATGGATGAAAAAAATGTTTTGTGGCTTCCTGGGACAGATCATGCTTCAATTGCGACTCAGACGAAAGTTGAAAAAATTATTGCTGAAAAGGGACAGACAAAATATGATTTGGGTCGGGAAAATTTTTTGGAACGAGTAAATAAATATGTTGAAAATTCCAAAAACACTATTAGAAAACAGACTAAGAAAATGGGTTCTTCTTGTGATTGGGATAGAGAAAGATACACTCTTGATGATGGGCTATCTCGCGCAGTGAAAGAAGTTTTTGTAAAGATGTATAATGACAAATTGATTTATCGCGGAGACAGGATTGTGAATTGGTGTCCAAGGTGCGAGTCAACTCTGGCCGATGATGAAGTGGAACATAAAGATCAAAAAGCAAATTTATATTATTTCAAATATCAAAAAGATTTTCCAATTACAATTGCCACGACTCGTCCTGAAACAAAACTTGGTGACACAGCGGTGGCAGTTAATCCAAAAGATGAAAGATATCAGAAATATATTGGTCAGGTTTTTGAAATTGAATTGGGGAACGGATTGCATAAAATCAAGATTATTGCCGATAGAGAAGTGGGGATGGAGTTTGGCACAGGCGCATTGGGAGTAACGCCGGCGCATAGTATGACTGATTGGGAAATGGCAGAGAAAAATAATATAGAGAAAATAAAAATAATAAATGAGGACGGAAAAATGAATGCGAGTGCCGGTGCTGGCTATAAAGGTCTAACAGTTCTAGAAGCGCGAGAAAAGTTTGTAAAATATCTTAAAAAAAATAATTTAATTGAAAAAATTGAGGAAGTTGATCAAAGTTTGAGCGTTTGCTATCGTTGCGACACTCCGATTGAACCTTTGCCGTCAAAGCAATGGTTTGTGGCAGTGGATCAGAAAATCACAATCAAGGGTAATCAATATTTTCAAAATAAATCCTTAAAGGAAGTTGCTTTGGAAGTTGTGAATAAATCAGATGAAAAAAATAAAGATAAAATTGAAATCATTCCAGAGAGATTTTCCAAAACATATCATAATTGGATGGAGAATTTGCATGACTGGTGTATTTCCAGGCAGATTTGGTTTGGACATCGGATGCCAGTATATTATTGTTTTGATTGTAATTTAGAAAAAATAAAAAATAATAATTTGTTTAAAGATAGAGATGGAGATGAGGGTTTTGTTACACAGCTTGGCACTGAAGATGGGAAATTTATACCTGCCTATGAACATTTATTAAGAGAACTTGAAGATGGAGGGAAAAAAATTATTGATGATGATTTGGAATATTTTGTTGATATTAATCCCAAAAAATGTCCAAAATGTAAATCTGAAAAATTGTTTCAGAATCCAGACACTTTAGACACTTGGTTTTCTTCTGGGCTTTGGACATTTTCAACTTTATTAAATCAGGATCATAAGAAATATAAAACATTTGAAGAATGGGTGGCAAATAGTCCAGATTTGCAGAATTTTCATCCAACGAGTGTGATGGAAACGGGTTATGATATTTTGTTTTTTTGGATTGCCAGAATGATTTTAATGACGACATATACACTTGGCGAAGTACCGTTTGAAAATGTCTATCTTCACGGAATGGTGCGCGATAAGCAAGGCAGGAAAATGAGTAAATCTTTGGGCAATGGAATTGACCCGATTGAGATGATTGAAAAGTATGGAACAGATGCTTTGCGACTGAGTATGATTATCGGATCAAGTCCTGGAAATGATTTGAGACTTTTTGAAGAAAAAATTGAAGGTTATCGTAATTTTGTGAATAAACTTTGGAATGTTTCAAGGTATATAATTATGAATCAAGAATCACGAATCAAGAATTATGAAATTGATTATGAAAATTTAACTTTGGCGGATAAATGGATTTTGGAGCATTTAGAGAATTTGAAATATATTGTGAATAACGCGCTGGAAAATTATCAGTTTTCATTTGCTATTGATGGTGAATATGGAATTCGTGATTTTATGTGGGATAAATTTGCCGATTGGTATTTGGAAGTTTCTAAAGTTCAGGGAAAAAATGACGTGGTTTTGATTTATGTCTTGGAAAATTTGCTGAAATTATGTCATCCGTTCATACCTTTCGTCACGGAGCAGATTTGGCAAGAAATGGGGAAAGAAAAATTATTGATGGTTGAAAAATGGCTGAAATCAAAAAATGAAGGAATTAAATTAACTCAAGTAAATATTGATTTTAACTTGATTCAAGGGATAATTTCAGAAATAAGAAGAATCAAAAATGAAAACGGAATTTCCCAGAAAGAAAAGATTGATGTTGTGATTAATTATGAAATAAGAAAAGATTTAACCCAAAAAGACTTTGATACAATAGAAAATAATAGAAATATCATTGAAGCTTTAGCGGTAGTAAAAAATCTAAAAATAGAAAGAAAAAAAGAAAAACCAGAAGGTTGGATTCAATTTGATTGTAGGGTTTCAGTTTATGTAAATATTGAAGATTCAATTGACAAGGAAAAAGAAGCCGAAAGAATAAAAAAAGAAATTCAAGAAATTGAAAAGTATATAAAACAAATTAGAAGCAAGCTTGGCAATGACAATTTTATCGCCAACGCGCCGGCTGATATAGTTGAAAAAGAAAGAGAGAAATATATGGAAAGCGAAGAGAAGAAAAGGAAATTGGAAGAAAAATTAAAATCCTTGTTGTAATTTTTAAAAATGGTATAATAATTGTAGTAAATAGATATTTTTTGGGAATTTGGAAATTATTATTAATTTCTGAAAATTGTTTTATTTCAGAGATTGATTTTTAAAAATAATTTATACATTAATAATTATTAATTTGTTAGTGTTTTAACATAAAAATAAAAATATGACTAAACAAAAAAAATCATTCTTAGACAAAATTGTTACTTCGGAAGATGCAAGAGAATTTGAAGAAGAAAAGAAAGTTGAGACAGACAAGGAAATTGAATCTGTAGATTCGAAAATTGATGAAGTGGAAAAATCATTTAATATTGGTAGTGACGAAGGTAAAGAATTGAAAGAAGAGGGCGATGAAAAAAATGAAGGCTGGCATAATAATGATGTTGAAAACAGTAGTGACGAAGAGGGTCAGTTAACAGTGGATGTTTATAAGACAAAAGAATCTATTGTTATTAAATCAATCATTGGAGGTGTTAGATCTGACGATCTAGATATTTCAGTTACAAGCGATATGGTCACAATCAAAGGAAAAAGAAATAATCCAGATGAAGTAGGGTCTGATGATTATTATTATCAAGAATGTTTTTGGGGAAACTTTTCTCGTTCAATTATCTTGCCTTGCGATATTAAAACCGAAGGAGTTGAAGCTACTATAAAAAATGGCATTCTCACGCTCAAACTTCCTAAGATTGAAAAAAATTCTTCAATGAAAATTGAGGTAAGAGAAGAATGAACTTGAATTACGAAATTCAATATATTTGTCATTCTGAGCTTGTTGAAGGGTGGAAAATACATCATATCATAGTTCGACAGGCTTACTATGACAAATTTAGCTATTTCGTAATACAAAGGAATGAGATAAAATTTAATTTTGCAAAATGTTTAATTTTTTTAAAAAACCAATAGGCAGTTTTATCGGAATTGATATTGGTACAACTGGAATTAGGATTGTTCAGCTTGGAATGAAAGATGGAGTGATTAAGTTAGATAATTATGCTTCAATTGAAACTAAAGACTATTTAGAAATTCTTGGTAGTGGAAGTAAATTTACCAGTATTAAATTATCCGATAGCAAAATAGCGAGCGATTTAGGAAAAATTATAAGCGGAGCTGGAATAATGTCAAAAAAAGTTGCAATGTCAGTTCCTACTTCTTCTACTTTTTCTTCGATTATGAGTATGCCAAAAATTCCAGAAGATGAAATTGCAAGTGCTGTAAATTTTGAAGCGAGACAATATATACCAATTCCATTAGATGAAGTTATTTTCGATTGGAGTGTCATTGGTGGGAATGGAGAATCAAAAACTAACAACGAAGATGATAAATTAAAAATATTATTAGTTGCAATTCCAAGAGAAACTGCTAATAAATATATTAATGTAGTTAATATACTTAATTTGGAATTAATTTCTTTGGAAACAGAAGCATTTTCTCTTGCTCGATCGTTGGCTGGAAAAAAAGAAGGAGCTTATACTATAATTGATATTGGCAATAAGACGACGAGCGTTGTTGTCGTTGAAAACGGATCTGTAATAGGAAGTCATAGTATATCAGGAACTGGTGGCGAAGAAATAACAAAAATAATTAGTCATGGGTTTAATGTTGATATAAATCGAGCAGAACAACTTAAAATTGATGTTGGTTTTAACACAAATAAAGGTTCAGATAAAAAAGTTTCCGAGATAATGCTTCCAATTGTTGACATTATTCTTTCGGAAATAGAAAAAATAAATGAAGCATATTCTCGAACAAGTAAAAAAAAGATTAAAAAAGTTATTTTAACTGGAGGAACTGCTGGTCTTCCTGGATTGCCAGAATATATGACTGAAAAATTAAAAACACCAACCGAAAAAGGAAATCCTTGGAGTGATGTTTCTTATGATAAAATATTAACTGAAAAATTGGAAAATAGTTCCCCATTTTTTTCTGTCGCAGTTGGTCTTGCTTTAAGGGGATTTGATAAGTAACAGAAATTATATTGTATAACAATGTTTTATTATTATAATAAGTTATAATGAATGAGGAATATCTTGAAAAAGTTCATAGCTATTTGATTTCTAATAAGATAGGAGACAAAAAGCAAATAAATAAAGTCATTAAAGAAGCTAAAAGTCAGAATTTAGATATTTTTAATTTTTTAGCCAAAAAGAAAATAATTGACGAGGGTGAAATAGTGAAACTTAAAGCTTACATCTTAGACATTCCTTTTGTTGATTTGAAGGAATTTGTGATTGATGGTTTTGTTTTAAAGGAAATTCCTGAAAAAGCAGCTCTGTTTTATAGAATTATGCCATTTGAAAAAGAAGGTAATTTGCTTAAAGTTGCCATGGTTGATCCGACAAACATTGACGCTCTTGATGCTCTTAAGTTTATCTCAGTAAAACATAATTTGGAAACGAGAATATATATTGTTTCTTTGAAAAGTTTTAACACGGCAGTTAAACAATATAGAAAATTTGGAGAAGAACTCGAATCTGTATTGAAGAATGTGGATCAGCAAATTGTTGATAAAGACATTACATCAAAAAGTGATGTAGCAGAAAATATTACAGAAGAAGCTCCTGTTAGTAAAATTGTTGATATTATAATTTCTCATGCTGTGGAAGGCAAGGCAAGTGATATTCATATTGAGCCTAATGAAAATGAGTTGAGAGTGCGTTATAGGCTTGATGGAGTTTTGCATAATAGTTTAATTTTACCAAAAAAAATAAGTGCGGCAGTAATTTCAAGGGTAAAAATTCTTTCAAATTTGAAAATAGATGAAACAAGAAAACCACAAGATGGAAGATTTCGATTTACCTTATCCTCAAGTGGAGGATCTGAAAATAGTGTTGATTTACGTATTTCTACTTTTCCAACGGTTAACGGTGAAAAAATTGTAATGAGAATTTTGGATACATCATCAGAAGTTGGAAGTCTCGAAAATTTGGGAATTTGGAATAGGGGATTTGATATTATTAACGAGAACATAAATAAGCCATTCGGAATAATATTAGTTACTGGTCCGACTGGTAGCGGAAAGTCAACTACACTTTATGCATTATTGAAAATATTAAATAAAGAAGGAGTAAATATTGTAACATTAGAAGATCCAGTGGAATATTTTATGGTAGGAATCAATCAAAGTCAGATAAAATCTGAAATTGGGTATACATTTTCTTCGGGACTAAGGTCAATTTTGCGTCAAGATCCAGATATAATAATGGTTGGAGAAATTAGAGACAAAGAAACAGCAGAACTTGCAACTCATGCAGCTCTTACGGGACATTTAGTTTTATCCACTCTTCATACAAATAATGCTATTGGAGTTATACCGCGTCTTATAGATATGGGAATAGAACCTTTTTTAATTTCTTCGTCTTTAAATGTTGCGGTGGGGCAAAGATTGGTTAGAAAAATATGTCAGCATTGTAAGGAAGAAATAAGACCAACAAAAGCAATTGAAGAAATTATCAAAAAGGAACTTGCTGGAATTCCAAAAGATCAAAAAAATGATTTTGATTTAAATGATGAAATAAAAATTTTTCAAGGAAGGGGATGTAGTGAATGTAAAAAATCAGGCACTTCTGGAAGAATTGGAGTTTATGAGGTTTTGTCAATGACACCAGAAATCGAAGCTATAATGTCTTCAAAAATTTCAGATACTGACATTGAAAAAGAAGCAAAAAATCAAGGAATGATTACAATGAAACAAGATGGAATATTGAAAGTTCTCAAAGGCAAGACCACCATTGAAGAGGTTCTTCGGGTAACAGAAAATTAGGACTTTATTGATTTTTAAAAATATTTATTAAATTAATTTTCAAGACATGAATGAAGAAAAAAAGATAAAAGTTTTAATAATTGAAGATGATTCGTATATATCGGATATGTATAGAATTAAGTTTGAATCTAATAATTTTGAAACAGTTATTGCAAGCGATGGAATTGAAGGTATAAAGCTTTTAGGAAACGATGTTCCTAATGTTATTCTTTTGGATATTGTTATGCCTAAAATTGATGGATTTAGTGTTTTGAAGACCATAAAAAAAAATCCACAGTTGAAAGAAATTCCAGTTATTCTTTTGACAAATTTATCTCAAAAAGAAAATATTGAAAGAGGATTTGAGCTTGGTGCAATTGATTATATAATAAAAGCGCATTTTACACCGTCAGAGGTTGTTGAAAAAATCAAAGAAGTTATAGAAAGAGAGAAACGAAATAAAAATTGATTTTTAAAAAAATAAAATAATTTAAAAATTATGACAAGCATAAGTATAAAGCAAGAACTTGATGATCTATTAATCAGCACTGCTCAAGAGGGTGCGTCTGATCTTCACATCGCTGTTGGTCGATATCCAACACTTAGAATTGATGGAAGATTAGTCCCGCTTTCAAATAAGGAGCTTTTAACTCCACAAAGAGCGGAAGATTTAGTTTTTGCGCTTTTGACAGAAAGCCAACGAGAAATTTTTCTTAAACGAAAAGAATTTGATACATCCTATGAATATGAAGGAAAAATCAGATTTAGGGTTAATGTTTTTTATCAAAGGGGATATGTGAGCGCAGCCTTCAGATTGATTTCTTCAAAGATAAGAACCTTAGAAGAACTTGATATTCCTAGTTTAGTATATGATTTTACGAGACCTTCCCAAGGGTTTGTTCTTGTTGTTGGTCCTTCTGGACATGGAAAATCCACAACTTTGGCAGCTCTTATCAATAGAATAAATCATCAAAAATATGCTCACATTGTAACAATTGAAGATCCGATTGAGTATGTTTATACTCAGGATAGATGTATAATAAATCAAAGAGAAATTAACACTGACACTGAATCATTTGGTACAGCTCTTCGAAGTATTTTTAGAGAAGATGCTGATGTTATTCTTGTTGGAGAAATGAGAGATCCGGAAACAATAAGCACAGCCATCACTGCAGCCGAAACAGGACATCTTGTTTTTGCAACTCTTCACACAAATAGCGCTTCTCAAACTGTGGACAGAATGATAGATAGTTTTCCAGCTGGGCAACAAGACCAAATTAGAGCGCAACTTGCCGGTAATCTTTTGGGAATACTTTCACAGCGATTGATTCCAAAAACAGATGGAGGAAGAATTCCAGCAATTGAAATTATGTTTGCAAATTCTGCAGTTAAAAATCTAATCAGAGAAAACAAGAATCATCAGCTTGATTTGGTCATAAACACGAGCGCAGACGAAGGAATGATTTCGCTGAATAGCTCATTGGCAGAATTAGTGAAAAAAGGAGTAATTTCTCTTGAGAACGCAGAAATATATTCAACAGATGTGAATGATTTGAAGATGATGATACAAAGAAAATAGCCACAATTACTTGCTCTATAAATCTAAAAGTGCTATAATAAAAAAAATTTGATATAACTGCAAGAAAGAAATATTTATGAAATTATTTTGAATTTATTTTTTATAAAAGAACTTAATTTTAAATATAAGAAAGGGGGTGAAATTAATGAAAATTAATCAAAGAGGTTTTACCTTAATCGAACTTTTGGTTGTTATTGCAATCATTGGTATTTTAGCATCTGTTGTTTTAACAAGTTTGACTGGTGCAAGAGTAAAAGCTAATACTGCAGCTTTTAAAGCTGAAATTACCGGACTACAACCATATTTAATTTCTGAATGTGATTCTCGAACTTTAGTTGTAGCTGATGTACCTGCAGTAGGAAGACATTCTGCTGGAACTATTACTGGTCAAAGTTGTGGTACGAATGGAAATGGGACATTTACTATTACATTTACCGCCAACCCATCTCCAGCTGGTACTTGTACAGCAGCTACGATTACGGAAGGTAAAGTTACTTTTACAGGGTGTTAGTATTTTAAATTATATTATTTAAAGATATAGAACAGAAAAAGGTCATTTTTTAATGGCCTTTTTTAAAAATATGCAAAAGATGAGATACATAGGTAACACCCCTAATTTGCCTAAAATCAAGAAAAAAGGCAAAATGGGATGTTAAATC
>JARGGI010000022.1 GCA_029210775.1 Patescibacteria group bacterium
TTCTGGTTCTATCTCTGGTTTTCTTGTTTCTTCATTTTTATTACTATCGTCGATGCCTTTAAGTTCGTTGATTTTGCTTTTCACATCCTCATTTTCGGGATTTAAAGACAGAACGGCTTCAAATTCTTCCAGGGCTTTATCCTTGTCTCCTTTTGATTTATAGATCAAGCCGAGACTGTAATGCGCGTTTGAATGGCTGGGATTTATTTTGATTATCTTTAGGAATATATCTTTCGCCATATTAATTTCATTTGTATTGTAATAAATTCTTCCCAACTGAAAAGCAATGTCCACATCAATGCTTTGAGAGGTAACTATCTGTCCGGCAGCAATAACGCTTTCTATCCTTTTGACACTTCCCAAAGAATTAAACAAGTCAATCGCCTTTTGATTATCTCCTTGTTTTTCATAAGCCAATCCAAGCTGCAATCCCGCTTCAACATAATTTTTTTTAAGACTCAACGCTTTTTTAAATTCAGTTATTGCTAAATCTACTTGATCAGACAAAATTAATACTTTTCCCAGTTCAGTATAAAGTATGGGATTAGTGGGTTCCAGTTCTATCGCCCTGTTATATTTTTTAATTGCCCAGCTGTCCGCTCCCGTAACACCAAAATCTCTTGCCATGATAGAATAAGTTGCTCCAAGTTTATGTTGAAAAATGATATTTTTGGGACTTGAATCGGTCGCATCTTTTAGATAATCAATTGTATTTTTCACTTCTATGGCAATTTTTTGAGTATCTTGTTCATTTTCATTTTTACTGTTTTCTTCTTGAAAAGCAAAACTTGCCTTTCGAAGATATATGTCTGACAGATAACTCTTATATTCTCCTCTATAAGGATTTTTTTTGATTACTTTATTTTCGAGATCATCCGCTCTTTGACTCAAAAGTTCCCCGATTTTTTGATTGTCTAAACTGACGCCTTCTAATTCCCTATCCTGTTTTACGCTAATATCTTTATAGGCCGCTTCTGCTTGATAAAATTTGAATTGATAATAATTGGAAGCGAAAAAAGAAACGAGTAACGCTACTAACACAATCAAGGATGAATAAAATGCGGATTTTTCTTTTTTGAGATCAAGGACAAAAGAATCACTGTTTCTGTAACATTCCGCCACTAAAATCGCCGTAAAAAGCCAGAAAAGAAATTTTGTCGTCGTTGCTTCAAGATAGAAAAACTGAAAAAGAAAAAGAGCGAACCAAGCGGAGAAGAGATAGATGCCGCCGAAATCCCCCCCGCCCCCTTTTTGAAAGGGGGAGGCGTCTGAAGACGACATTCCGACATATTGACTGCGAAAAAGATTTTTCAAAAACATCCCCATCGCCAAAATTATAATTATTAAATAACTTAAAACTCCCAAAATTCCAATCGTAGAAATTTTTTCTATGATCTCGCTTCCGGCTTTATCAAACCTGATATTCCAAAAAGCGTTATTATTGAATTCTACCGGTTTAAATTTAGAAAAATTATAAAGATAAGTGCCGGGACCGGAACCGATCGCGCCTGCTATCGGATCGTCCTTTATCCCGCCGATGGCCACTGCAACTGCCGTTTCTTTGTCTAAAATAATTTCTCTGGTAAATTTGTCGCTGTTCGCGACTTGATCGTCATCCGCTGACAATAATCTGCTTTTAATAGATGTTGATATTGAAGAGCTTAGAAAATTTGAATCAACATCCTTATTTATAGATGTCAAACTGGAGACAGTAAAAATAAGAGAGATTAAAATTACTATTATAGATGCAACAACAGGGCTCTTCGGAATGACAGCGCTGCTTGTCTTTCTTTGAGTTATAAAGATTAACGCTAAAACTACAACCAAAGAAATCGCGAGAATAATCCAAGCTAAAACAAGGTCAATCAATGCCAAAAGAATAAGGGACATTACAATAAGCGCATTCGTAGAGACGCGATTAAGCGCATCTCTACTTTGGCGACAACCAAGCGCGATTAAAATGACTGCGATTAAATATATTCCCAAAATATTTGCAGAACCGGCTACTAAGTTAAATGACCGGAACTGCGTTTCTGACCAGGGTATGAATTTAAAGCTGAAAGAATAAAGCAAACCGGCAATCACGACGATAAATGAAGAGGCGAGAAAAGTTTTAATGAGATTGTTGATTGTGTCTGAAGGCAATATGTCTATGTGTCGTCTTTGGTATGTATAATTCACCACCACAAAATATATCATCGCCAGACTCAAATAGACCATCAAACTATCTGAAAACCTTCCATAAAATCCCAAAACACTGGAAATCTTATCAACGCTGAAAATGGTTGAAATTAAAATCAGCGAAATAAAAACAATAATTGGAATGTCAAGCGAAGTTTTAATAAAAGTCAATTTCTTGTCAATTAAAACCATTTTTGTAATCCAAATCAAAAAGACCGAACTGGAAAGCACAAAAAGTAAAATAGTTTTATTAAATTCGTAAATTTCCATTGAAAAGGGCAGGACGAAAATCGGCAATAAAAAAATAAGGAGATACAAAAGCGATGAAATCGCTTTGTCAAAAATCCCGCTTATTTTATTTTGGTTTGACTGCTTCACTTTATTTAAAAATTTTGCCTTTAAATCAGAAACCGGACTCGCGCTTCCGGAACTTTCCTGTTTTTGAAAAAAGCTCTCTTCTTTTTTTCTAACTGGGATAACATCCCCGTTATTTTTCTTAAAACCTTCTTTTTCGCGAAGATTTAAAGGTTTGTATCTTTTGTCATTTTCCATAATTTTTTATTTTTTAATTATAATAATTTATGCTTAAATAATACCATATATTTGAAATATGCTCAAGAATAGAATTCGCCAAAATTTACCCCCATCCCGACTCTTGACATAAATCTCTAATCTGTTATACTGCAGGTAATGTGTATCAAGTAACGAACTCTATTCGTATAGCGAATCGATTGAAACATCTTTGCTTTTCAGCGAGGGTGTTTTTGTTTTACATTTTTCGCCATTTATAGTATAGGAGGCTCTGAAAAACTAATAAATCCCTACTTTATAATTTATTTTTTGCCTTAAATCCTGGATTCCCGCCTCCGCGGGAATGACAAAAACTGCGTTTTTCAGAGGTTCCTATAATTATTTTGCGGCGGTTGCTGGAGAGTAAAGCGCCTGCGAAGGCGCCGTTGCTTGATACACAACAGGTTCGCTTAATCGCGAATGGGGTTCGACTCCCCTGCTCTCCGCCGCGCATTAAAGAACTTCGTTGAAAGACGGGGTTTTTTGATTTATTCACTGAAAATTGTTTCATTGGAAATTTAATAGAAATTAGAAATTAGAAATTTATCTAGAACCGCGTTCCCACTCCTTGCTGATAATCCATCTGAATCTGCTCCGCGGTGCGGGCATAATTATAGATACGGACATCGTCAATGGAACAATCTACAAATGTGGTAGCATCGCTTTTTCCAATTTGAACGATATTTCCCGAAACGTAAATAGGATAAGAAGCAGGAGTGGCTCCGGCAATTCCATTGACATAATAAGTTCCGTTATTATTGACTACATGTTCCCAAACAGAACCGTTTTTAACCCAGAGGGAATACGCCGTTTTAGTTTGCGCGACTGTCGCTTCCATATAGGTTGCTGAGCCGTCAAAATCATAAGCTCCTCCATATTTTCCTTCAATCCATCCGCCGGAACCCGGAGTAATAACGCCATTATTTCTATTTATTGAACTATCAAAAGCCGTCGTCCCACTTCCTTCATCAAACCCCCACTCCGCCACGGGTCCGCCTTTGTTATAATGATACCGCACTTCCTCCGCCGAAAGCGCGCGGTTATAGATACGGACATCGTCAATTTTCGCGTTAACATAACTTGCCAAATCGCTGTCGCCGCCGATTTCCAAAGCGCCGGTGGAATTTTGCAGAGTGGACGGAATTGTTCCGGTGAAAGACAAAGTTTTTTGCGCGCCGTTAAGATACAGTTTTAATTTATCCGCGTTGGCTGATTGGGTTCCGTCATAAACAATTTGAATATTATACCAAGCGCTTGCCACAATATTTGCGTCCGCGGTTACTCCATAATTAGCGCAGTCATCAGTCAAACCGCTGGCTACGCATATTTTAAATTCATCGCTGTTCGTGTCGTCTGTTTTCAAGAGTATCGCGTTTTGGCTATTGCCCCATTTGCCGATAATGGGCTTGCCCGTTGCCAGTGTTTGAAAATTAATCCAATTGGAAATTGATTGAAAATTGAAAATTGAAAATTGAAAATTACTTGTGATATAATCATCCACTCCGTCAAATTTCAAACTTCCTCCTTGTCTTCCTGATCCTTTTGAAGGACTGTCTGTGGTCCACTTCGGACTATTTGTTAAAGTTCCGTCATTTCCTTCATCAGAACTATCATACGCCATTGTCCCCGCGCCTTCGTCAAAGCCCCAGCTTCCCACTAATCCATAATCCATACAACTCGCCGGATCTTGGGAGCAGGTTTTGCCGGAAGGACCGAGATGGGTCGCATAGCCAGCTTGATAATCAAGGCGGATCTCGTCGGCAATACGAACATAATTATAAAGCCGAACCTCATCCAATTTGCCGTCAAAAAAATTCGTGGACACCTTACCAATAACCACAGCCGAAGCGCTTATATTCGTGGCGGTGGTAATGACGATATGATGCCAGTTCGTGTCGGGCAAAGTTGTAGAAATTTTGCCGTCAACATAAATCGTCGGGCTCGTGAAATTATTCGCCAAAATCGTCCCCGAGCTCACCGTGATTGTCTGCGTGCTGTTTAGATCTATAATAGACTTCGATAAATCGTCCGCCTTTATCCAAAACGAAACAGTATTGACATTTCCAATCGCGCCAAACCCGTCAATGTAAGTGGTGGTCCCGTTAAAATCAATCGCGGAATTGTATTTGCCCGCGGTCCAGCCGGCTTGAGCATCATTGGCGGCGCAAAAAAGAAAACAGCCAAAAATCGCGATTATAAATAGTAATTTTGTTAATTTTGATTTCATAAAGAATTTTTTTATACGACTTCCTCATTTTCTGTCATCCCGAAGGAGCCGCAGCGACTGAGGGATCTGAGAATTGTTTCAATCTTATTATAACATATTACAGCCTTGGCTCCATAGTCCCAAGCGGGAAACAGGACATAAAATACTTTTTGCCGCTTCTTTTCTGACTTCCGAATAGCTGGTCCCTGAAATCTTTTTTGTTTTTGTCTGATAAGGAATCATGCTTGAAAATTTAATGAGAATTGGAAACTTCACACCCCTATGGACATCGCATTTCAAATCCGTGCTTGTCATCCCGAGTCTGTCGTTTGTCATCCTGAGCTTATCAAAGGACACTTTTATCATTTAGATTTTGGATTTGATTTGGAATAATTTGGATTTTTAATTTTGGATTTTACGGAGTCAGCGTCCCATTAAACTCATTCCCCGAACTGTCATAAACCGTCGTCCCGCTCCCTTCATCAAAATTCCAACTCGCCACCGGTCCCCCACGATTATAATGATATCTCACTTCATCAGCAGTAAGCGCGCGGTTATAGATACGGACTTCGTCGATGGAGCCGTTGAAAGAAGTTGTTAAATCATGACCTTTTCCGATATACAAATCATCTCCATTTATCCCACCATTTGGCAAATAATCATTTACGGTCCTTACATTAACTCCATTTATGTAAAACTTCAACAAATCTGTTAATCCATCATAAGTTATGGCTATATGAGACCATTCATTTGAATTTACTGAACTTAATGCACCTGTCCAACCAAAGGTCTGGAATTTTAGTTCTCCTCCAGCTCTCAAAACCATTCTATAATTAGATCTTTTTGAAATAATTCCATTTTCAAATGTCAAATCAAATGGATATACCCATGCTTCCATTGTAATTTTTCCGTCAGTCTGTATGGGGATATCGAGGTTTGCATTATCGGTTTTTGTCACTACATCATTCACTCCATCAAACTGTAACGAACCGCCATTCTTCCCCTTCCCCCATTTCGGATCGTCAGAACTGGCAGCGGAAGAAGCTCCAAGCGTGCCGTTATTTCCATTATCCGAACCATCATACGCGTATTGCCCCGACCCTTCATCCATGCTCCAATACCCCACCAGCCCCCTCGTCATCGTATCCTCTGGCACAGACGGCGCGTTTGTCCCACCGGAAAAGCCATACTGCGCCGCCAAAAACCCGCCACCGAGAAGAACCACGGCAAGAACAAAAGAAATTGTGATCAGTTTTTTCATAATATGTCTTATACGACTTATTTATACGACTTATTCGTCCCATCCGACCTATGAAACCCCGCCCTGCTTTCTTTCACCTCGTTCTGCCGAGCCCTCGCCTTCCTTCTCTCCCAATACAACCTCTCCGTGAAACCGCCTTGTTCTAAAAACTCTTTTTCCAGCGATTGCAGCTGCTTGTCAAGAAGAAAATTCGTCTGGTGAATCAAACAAATCGCGCAATTCGCGGCAGCTTCGGGCGAAGCCATACTCCCCTCCACAATATTCTGCTTCCCGCTCCGCGCCGCCTGAACCATTTGCTCCGCCATCCTATAAGATCTATTCGTCTCATCTGTCCCATTCGGCGTTATATACGTTTTGCAAAACTCCGCCGTGAAATCATAAACAATTTCCGCCGTCTGATACGATTTCAGCTTCCGATACCCTCCATGAGGAGGAACTAATTTTTGATTTTCCATAAAAATATGTCTTATATGACTTATTATGTCCTATTAAGTCCTATAAATTTCACTCAAACCTAACCCCTCCCCCATTATACTCCATCTTCACTTGCTCGTCCGTCAGACCGCCCTCTTTCATATGCTTTTCTTTCAAAGAAATAATCAGTTTGTCAATTAATTTCCCAAATCCCCCTGATTTTCCCCTTCTTCAATATGACACTCCCCTTTATACCAATACAACCCCATCTCTTCACAAATTATTTCGGCATCGCATAAAGTCAGATGATCAGCATCGCAAGTGAAAACATCAGCTTTTCCGGATTCCGAATCCTCGGAATCCTCGTCATCTCCCTCTTCAGTAAAGGGAGCGGGGGGGATTTCAGTGTCGGCGTTGCAAGTATTATTATACCAATATAATCCCGCTCCTTCGCATAATTCTTGTGTAATACATAAATCTATATTATCAGAATCGCAAACAGGAGTATCGTCAGAACTTTCCTGACTCTCATCAGGATTCTCGGCATCCCCTCCTTGAGAAGGAGGGGTAGGGGTGGTTATTTCCGCCTCGGCATTGCAAGTATTATTATACCAATATCCCCCATTAGACAAACAATTATTTATTAAGAATTGATAATAATAACTGTCCGCGGGATAATCGTCTCCCCCTTCATCAAAGGGGGTAGAGGGGATTTCAGCGCCAGAACTCCCCTCTTCCGCAGAGGAGGGGCGGGGGGTGGTCGCGTCGTCCGCCACTTCTGAAACCGGCGGCTTCACCACCGGCTCATATCCCGGCAATTCTTTTGTCTTCGTGTCTAAAACCAAGCCAATCAACCCGGTATATTTTGTTGTTTCCTGAACAAAAGTCTGGCCTTTCTTTTCTTCATTTGCTTTCACTTCTTTCAGATAAGCGATTTCATAATCAATAATCTCTCCCAGTTCTTCGCTGACATAAAGTCCCAAATCCCTGCCGGCCAGCGCCGCTTTGGAAATAACCAATTGTTTTTGGCGAAAAATTTCTTGCCAAATATCGTCCTGAATTCCCAAGGTTTTATATTGATAATCAATATAATAATTTCCCATCTCAACAGGTTTTTCATCAGAAGCTGAGCTTCCAATTGGAAGCTCAGCTTCTTCTATGTCTTCCGCCACGCCGGTAATTTCCATTTCCAGATCAAAATCATCCAAGACAGTTGCCAATAATAAAGAATTATCCACGCCGCTTTTTTCCACTATTTCTTCGCCAAGAACATTTTTCTTGATATCTTCATTTGACGCCACCGCGGACGCTACCGCGACAAAAGCGACCGCGATGATAATCGTTGTCAAAGCGTTATACTTGATGAAGTTGATGATTTTTTTGAACATAGTTTTATATTAATTTCTAATTTCTAATTTCTATTAAATTTCTAATTCCTTGTATTTCTTTTCTATAATTGCCGGCAATAAACTCCAAACAATTCTCTTTATTTATTATTTTAAATTTCGCGTTTTTATAAGCTTCCCGCCATAATTTCGGCTCTTTATATTTTTTGGCGTTCCATTTTATTTCATATCCGAATAATTTGCCATCTCGCTCTTCTATCAAATCTATTTCCTGCTGGTCGTAGGTCCGCCAGAAATACGAATTTATAAATTTTCTACTATTAAAATTAAACTTCATTCTCTCGGCTACGCAAAAATTTTCCCACAGCGCGCCCGCGTCGCTTCTGATCGCCAAACTGTTAAAATTATTTACCAGCGCGTTTCTAATCCCCAAATCCCAAAAATATATTTTTATGCTTTTGCTGATTTCCTTTCTTAAATTGCGGCTAAATGAATGCAAACTGAAAATCACAAATGATTTTTCCAAAAGATCAACATATTTCTGAACAGTAAGTTTATTCATCCCAAGCTGCCGCCCGATTTCGTCAAAAGACACTTCGTTCCCGATTTGCAAAGCAAGCAATTGCAGCAGGCTGAAAAGCTGGTCTGATTTTTTGATATTTTCAAATTCCAAAATATCTTTATATAAATAATTGTTCGTGATATTAAAAAGAAGATCTTTTTTCGCTTCCTCGCCGGCGCCGTAAACATCGGGATACAAGCCGAAACGGATAATATTTTCAATCGCGCCTTCAATTTCAAATCTGTCTTGTTTTTGCAGAATCTCCCGAATTGACAGCGGAAACAGCAAAAACTCAATCGTCCGTCCGGTCAACGGTTCGCTTATTTTGTTCGCCAAATCAAAACTGCTTGATCCCGTCGCGATGATTTTTTTCTCGGGAAAATTATCGCGCATAATTTTCAGGCTCAATCCGATATTTTTCACTCTTTGCGCTTCGTCAAAAATAATCAGCTCATAGCCTTTCAGAAAATTTTCAATCAGCGGCTTCTCGCTTTTGCCCAGTTTTTCTCTGATCAAGCCAAAATCACAGTCGTAATATTTTGCCTTTTCCTCAAATTTTTCCGCAATTTGCTTAACAAGCGTAGTTTTTCCAACCTGTCTGGCGCCATAAATTATGATGATCTTATTCCTTTCCAGCCATTTCTCAACATCTTTTTGAATTATCCTATTATACATATTTAGCTAAATTTACATATTACATTATTTATATTATATCTAATTTAGGGATTTGTCAATAATTGAAAATCTATATAGAAATTAGAAATTTTATATAGATTTTTGTAAGTTTTCATTGTTTTTCAAATCATTCCCCTCTTGGGAGGGGTGGACGCGAAGCGGACGGGGTGGGTAGTCACCCCGACGGTGCCATAGTCTCCGCAGAGCTGTGGCGCCGTGTTTGCAGAGCAGTTCGGGCTCCACAGCCCTGCGGGACTATGGAACCCTCGGGTTTTAGAAGTTTTTAAGCATATTTGAAAAAAAATTTTGAAAAGAGTTAAGATTAAAAGAATCAAGAGTCAAGAACACTACCGGGCGCAACGAAAACCAAAGTTCGTGTATGTGCTCGTCGGAGAGCTGCTCAGATCCAGCGTGAACACGCTGGAGTACGCGCCACCGCCCCAATTGCCACCGCGCCGGAAGGCGCGCGTGGCAGTGCCGTCGTCATAATCGGAATATAATCTTCCGACTCCGTTATCTTCGCCATTCCATAAATCATTAGGAGGTCTGAGATAACTGAAAGCGTTATACTTAGTAATTGCCGGAATGGTAGAATCCAAAGGAGCGTAAGCCAGCCACTCGGAACCGGCAGTGGCGTCAACCGGATGTTCCTGCGCGATAGACAAAGCGTCCGTCCACTCGTAAACATTCCCGGAAATATCCCAGATCACATTTCCATTGGAAAGAATATGCGTGCGAAGCTGAGCATCGTTTGAGCCGCCAGAGGAATAAGTTCCGTTCCACGCCTGCCCGGTGCCATAAAAGCCGTTGTCGTCGGCGTCTTCGCTATAAGCGGCGTCGCCCCGGACTTCGCAGGTAGCGTCATAATCATTGTCAGGGGTCGCTTCCATATTAGAAGTCAAGACGCATCCGGAAACAACTGGATCAGCGCCGGCGATAACGGGCAGAGGACCGATAATTTTATAAACATCGCCAATATCCCAATTATTATCCGTTCCGCCAGTCAAAGTACAAGTGGCGCTGCTGGCGGTGTTGGCAGTAATATAACAGCTGCTTACATCAGTAGTATTTAAAAGCTGATATTGGATAAATTGATCCGCTGTCCAAGGAGTTCCTGTAACAAGCAAGATAGCGTTGTTGTCAGTGGTAATATGGCTTCCGGCAGCCGTGGCGTAAGTCATTACATTATCCGAATGACCGGTAGCGAGTTGAAGTTCAGCCGTGGAATCAACATCGTTGATCGTCGTGTTGGCGATATTTTCCGCGATCGTCATCCATTCCATTTCGCTGATTAAATGATAATTAGTCCCGATCCTCTGGCAATTAACTCTGGCTTCTTCTTGTGTTACTCCGTATCGCCACGGCGCGTTTGCTTCTTGGGAAATCGGCGTGTCGGAAGTATCGTTGCAGCTCGCGCCGGAAACGGAGCTGGAACATTTCGCTTCGTATTTCATCACGCAGAACCCTGGCATAGTGCCAAATTTGGCGGAACCGGGAACCCAAATGTAGCCGTCCGCGCAGATCCTTTCAAACGAGTCCGCGACAACTTTGTTTTCAACTAAAAGATTTCCTGTGCCGGATATTGTATAGCCCGTAGTCGGGCATCCGCTGGCGCAGACTTGGAGGTTATCGTCATAAACAATGATATCCGTCCCCGAACCGGCTGTGGTTATCGTCAAATCTCCGTTGGCATCAACTTCAAAATCGGCGTAGTTTGTATTATTGCTTTGCGTTAATCTTAATTGCGGATTGCCCGTGTCTAAAGTTTCTAATCTGCGATCGCCAGTGCCGTCAACGGTAGTATTAACAGCAATTCTTCCCCCCGTCGTGTTCGCGCTTGGCGGAGCGTCGCTGGCAGTGTCGCCGGCGACTTGACAGTCATCCGTATGATGCGTTGTTGGAGAAGTTACATATTTTTTATCAACCCAATAATCGTCCGCGCCAGCGTTCCAAGTGTCATCCACGCTGCGGTGAATCTTATATTTAGTCGCTCCTGAAACCGCGGTCCAGGTGATAGTTATCGTGTCGTCGTTGGCGTAAGTTCCAGAAGCGGCGCCGGTAGTAATAGTCGCTGAAGTTGAGCCGGTTGTCTCACCATTATCATTCAGAGCGGTTACTTTGTAGTAATACGCGGTAGCGTCGCTGCATCCGGTATTATCCGCGCTTCCCTGGTCCGCATTTTCCGTCAGCGCCGGCGTGCCCGCTTCGGAAATGGCCAGTTGTTTGACGGTTAAAATTCCGCCGGTTAAAGTCGCGTTTTGTTTAATGGTAAGATCTGATCCACCCGAGCCGTTTCCGCCAATTTCCACATCGCCGTCCGGAGAAATTCTAAAAACATATCCCCCGCTGTCCATGCCGGCGACTTTAAATCCGCCGTAAACGATGTCCGCGTTTTGGATATTGGTGATCACATCGCCGCCTTTGGCGTAAGCTAAATGATAGATTGAATTGGCGACGGTAACATCTAAAGCTGTCCCTGTCCAGTCGGCGACGGTGATTGTAGTAGTATCGTTAGCCGTAATTTTTTGCACTTGCCCCGCGCCCGGTCCGCCGATGATTGTTACTGTTCCGCCGATCCACGCGCTCGCCGTAAAAGGCGCGGTGCTGTCCACCAAAGTTGTCGCTGATGAACCGGTGGAAATTCCCGAATAGCCGGTCGCGCTGTTGCTCGCGGTGGTAATCGTCAAATTTTCGCTATGATTCGCGTCCCCCGCGGAAATGACCAATGGCCCTTCAGAGGTGATCTGCGTCGTGCCCGTATTTAAGAAATTCAAGTCATAAGAAATCCCCGTGTTCCCCGCGACATTGACTTGCATCGGCCTATTCATCGTAATGGCAGTTTCCGAAACGCTAAACAAACTTGAGGCGTTATCCGTAACATTAAAAAGATTTCCGATTGTCCCGTTAGGACCGACATTGATAGTCAACAAATCTCCCGTGGCGGTGGTTACAGAAGTTGGCGACCAGTCAATGGAAAGCAGTTTCCCCGAAGTTAATCCGATAGATGTTGAACTAATATCAACTCCCGTACCGGAGATAAGGCCATCAACAGAAAGAGCAAGTCCTGTGCCGGTGGTGATGGAATCGCCAGTAAGGTCAACAATTTTTCCTGTCCCTGACTGGGTGACAGCAAGAGCAGTAGAAGCGGAGCTTTGTAACACATCTAATTTTGAAGTTGGAGTTGTCGTCCCGATGCCGACATTGCCGTTTCCCAAAATTGTCATCTTCGTATCGGGCGTTCTATCTGTTGTTCCTGTTGTTCCTGCCGTGGCGGTGTTGAAGTAGATGTTTGACGAGCCGGTTCCCGTGGATATGCCGGAACTTAAAGTCAGGTTTCCGCCCGCCAAATCAGCCGTTCCCGCAATCGCTCCACCTGAATGGACAGTAAGCCCCTGCCCCGCGGTTGCCGCCGTAATATTCCTCTCCATCCAAATAGTTCTCGCCGCCGTCCCGCCGAGACTTAATATGTTCGTCGGAGTGATGGTCCCGATGCCGACATTGCCGCCATTACTAAAAACAAATTCTTCATATCCGCTTGCCGGCACGTAATCAAGGCGAATATCTTCAATCGTCGGCGTGCCGGTTAAATCAGTGGTGGAGTTGAGTTCCATTTTGTAATAAAAAGGATTGCCGCTTGTCCAAGAAGAAGCCGTGGCAAAAGCGGTCAAACTTAAATTCGCTCCGCCAATGGTTGAGATCGCGGTATATTCATTCAAAACCCCGGCCGCGGAATACCAGTTTGTATTGTCTTTGCTGAATTGAATTCTGACGCTGGAAGTGGCGGGCAAAACGGCAATATTGTAATAAAAATTAGTAATACTGGACGCGGAACTCGCGGAAAGCAAGTTGGTTGATGTCGCTACGCCTTGAGAAACATAAACAGTCGCCGAAGCCGAAGGCGCCATTAAAACCAAACCAAAAAACACAACAACAACAGCCATCGCCGCCATAATTTTCCTATTCAGTTTTAATGATTTATAAAACATTTTGACATTGTAAAATTTGATAATATTGATAATAGTTGCATTCATAACGATAACAAAACTTACTATGAAAAAAAACTAACCAAATTAAGAGAAGACATCAATGAGTTGTTTTTTAATCATCATCTTTCAAAATCAATGATTGCCAAAAAGAAAAAGGTTTCCACAAATCTTTTGACGGCGGAAATATCGCGCGAACCCAATTCCTTTTTAAATTTAATTTCGATCGGAACAAGCGTGTCGGGAAAATCAAGCACGACATCTATTTCTTATCCGCTTTTTGCGCGATAATATTTTATTCTTTCAGGATCAGCGCCCTTTTTTATCAGCTCTGAAATATAAAATCCCTCAAATAAAAATCCTGCGTCAGCCCTGGAATCCAAAGGATACATATAGGTAATATTTTTTCTGCCTGCCAAGCTTTCCTGTATGGAACTTTTTATGCCCAACGCGGATGAACCGGTGGCAAAAACTTTAATATTGCTATTGTGATCATAGAGAGACTTTATCGTTTTTGCTATTTCCGCATAGCGCTGAAATTCATCGAGAAAAATATAAAATGCGCCTTTTTGATTTTCTTTATATCCGTTGATTTTGAATGTATTAATCGCGTTTTCGTAACTTGAAACTTTGCTATAATCGGAAAAAATATCAATATCAAAGAACAGTCCGCCTAGCGCGTTATGCAATTCTTTCAAGATCGTTGTTTTCCCGACTTGCCGCGGACCAATAATTATTGACGCTTTTTTAGAGCTTTTTTCGGCAAGTATTTGTTCAAATATAAGCCTTTTTTTCATTTTTTTATAATATTCTTACTAAAATTACATATATATGTATCATTAGTATATACTTTTATGTCATTGATGTCGAAAATAAAACATATTTTAATCTTTAATTAATTACTAAACGCTATTACTGTTGTATGTTTGGTAATGATTTTTATAAAGTATCTTTCTAATCCCCTCCTTGGAGGGGTGGACGCGGAGCGGACGGGGTGGGTAAATTGCCGCATCAACACACCCCCTAACCCCTCTCATATCGATGAAAATCAGCAGCCCCTATTTATTATTGTAATTTTATCATAATTTTCCGAAACAGAAAAATAATTCCAAAATTCCGCCGAGAGATTTTCTATGAGCATTTTCCTGCGAAGCTTGTAAGTCTTATGATGTTTCATAATTCCCAAATAAGAATTCATACTGGCTAAAAATTTTTCCGTATCATTTTTGGTCAAATTATACTTTTTTTCTTCAAAAATAGCATTCCAATTTCGAATTTTTTTATAAAAATTTGCCTTTGTCCAATTATGAATATAAATTCAATGCGGCTTTATTACGGTTCCCAAAAATCGCGCGCCTTTGGAAAAATGCTGAAAATATATTTTTTTGGGATGAAGCTCCAGCGAAAGATGCGTCTTTAAATGTTCCCGCAATACCGAAATGATGGATTTAAGATATTCCTTATCCGAATGAATGATAAAAAATCGTCAACATATCTCCCATAATATTTAAAACCCAGCTTATATTTCACGAAACAATCAAGATCATTCAAATAGATATTTCCGAATAATTGCGAGGTGAGATTGCCGATCGGAAATCCTTTATCTTTGCCGGCAAAAAACAAACTTTTAGATTTAGGAAGCCCAACCCAATTATCTTTTGCTCCCCTGATAACGCAATTTTTAGTCGGATTGTGAAACACAACCGCGCGGATAAGATACAATATCAAATCAACATCAAAATCCGCGTTTTTGACAGTTTTTAATCTGCTCTCTATTTTTTTATATAAAATATTCCTGTCCATAGACATAAAATATCCTTTAATATCCATTTTAAGAATCCAGCAATCTTTTTTGTAATTTTTGGAGCACGAACGGATAAAATAATCCATTCGCTTAATGCCGTAAGAAGTCCCTTTTCCAACTCGGCAACTATAACTGTCATTAATAAACAGCCGTTCGAAAATCGGACTGATATAGTTGAAAATAAACTGAAAAATCTCCACCAAAAGATCATAGCTTGTTTTATAGACAGGAAGATGATTATAAGTTGCCATACTCCGCTGAAATAATGCTGATTAAAACGCTGAATTACGCTGATTTTTAATTTTTAATTTTTTAAATTGTCAAATAGTCAAATAGTCGGATCAGTCCTTGAGGCAGCGCACGGAAAACCCGTACGCTTTACTGAAGTTGTACCGGCTGACCATGGAGTTGCCCGAACCCAAGTTCCGTTCCCACGCGTTAGACGCATCATACTGCGAGCTGGACCATAAGTTCGCGATCGTGAGCCGATTGCCGAACGAGCCATTGGTATTGCGGTTGCCGGCGAGAATGCCCTCAAAACCGCTAGCGCCGCCGACTTTAAGTTTTGTTCCGGCCGTATCGCAATCCCATCCGGATCTAGTGCTTACGCATGAATTCGCGCCATCTTTCAAATAATTTTCCAGAGTGTATTGCTGGGCATCAGTCGGAATATGCCAGCCGGTTGGGCAAATTCCTTGAACAGGTTCCGTTGGTTGTAAGCTTGTAGTATTAGAGCAACCATCTTTATATTGCATTGCCTCTGCCCATTGATACAGTCCGCCATCCGTAGTGCAATTTGCGTCAGTGTCGGAATAGCAATATTTTTCTATTATGCTGTTATTGGTTTGGTTTTGGACCGTATCCCCACCAGTTGTGCAAACGCCAACATATCCATTCGTGCAAGAGGTGATTTTTGTTCCCGTTCTTAAGTTTTGTTTTAACCAACATTGAGTTCCGATTAAGACGGTGTCATAGCTATTGCCGTCGGCGTCCTGAACAGTATAAGTGCCGCAAGCCGCCTCGCTAATCTGAAGCTTGCCTATCGACACAGCCGCATTGCTCAAACTGGCAATCTTGCTTTGATCGTCGTAGCTATCCGACACGGAAAAACTGTCCAGTGCGATCTTAAACTTGGCGCCGGAAAGCGTCGTCGTCCCAATCCCAACGGATCCAGCCCCGTCAATCACAAACGGAGAAGTGTCTGAAGCTTCGTCGTTAAAAAGAAGAACATTGCCCGCTCCTAATTGGGTGATGGCGAGGGCATTTCCTGTTCCACCTCCTGATCCATAAGTTATATCCATTGCGTCAAAAGAACCTGAAGTAGGATTGTAATTTATATTCACCGCGTCTTGAGAAGTGGAAATGTTATCAAGATC
>JARGGI010000023.1:0-8323 GCA_029210775.1 Patescibacteria group bacterium
GAACGACAGCTATAAATTACTATTCTCATTAATACAAAACTATATATCTAAAGTCATGTTAGCTGTTAGCCACCACACATTTTGTCAAAGAGCCGTTTTCTAGTTGTATATTAGAGCTATCAATATTCAACAATTCGAAATAGAAGGATTGATTTTTTTGATCTTTATTTTTCAAAACTCTTACCAGTCCATAGCATACATTTTTTCTCAGGACCTTTATGTTGGCTATCCGCATAATCATAAAATGTTATGCTACGGACAAGCCATGAATTTTCACATTCTTCAAAGGTGTTTATTTTAGTGCTTGAATATCCGACTATACTAGCGAGTGAGCCAACTATAAAAATCAGTAAAAAAATGACCACTATTTTTTTGTTGTTTATCATCATAAATTTAATTATTTGTTAGATTATTTAAAGTTTTGTTTTAAGCGTCTATTCTTGAGTGAGGGGGCAAATTGAATATAATGTTTAGGAATATCTGAAGTTTGCCAAAACGAAGCGGAACAAAAATTTGGGTGAAGGCTTTTGTATAAAAGCCTTCACCAGATATGCATTTCATATAACTCGTTATTATACGAATAATGGTGTCATTAATAACTGAAAATTATATGTTATGTGAATATTTAGTATTATTTAACTATCTTCAATATAACACAAATGTAAATTTAGTTCAAAGTTTGTGAGATTGAGGATGCCATGCAATATGCAAGGCATCCTCGTTAAATAATAACATTACACAAGGTTTATGGAATTAAATAAACTTTTTAGAAATTGTAAAGATAAAATAGAAATATTCTATCAAAATATTATCGTATAATTATTACTTGCAAATTATTTTCATGACAACTTTTTAATTTTAACCTTCTTGTTAGCTTGTCTTTTGTCTCATATTTGATAGACTTAGATAAAGCAAAATATAATCTAAAATTAATGATATTTTTAAAATTAAGAAATTTGCACATATATTTTTTTTATCTATTTCTTTTCTCAATCCCCTTTCAAACAAGGAAGGTTTTTTTGACTGAGCATTCCTTTTATAGCGGTGATTTTACTGAATATTCTACATTTTTTCTATATGCATCTGATATATTTTTAATTATGACATTGATTGTTTGGCTTATTTTAGTTAGAAATAGTATTAAACTAATTAATTTTAAAAAAATAAGACATACTGTCAGAAAGAATATAATTTGGAGATATTTAATATTATTTATTCTAATACTGATTCTCAATTTATTTCTTAAACGTGATTATTTTAATATTAGCTTTTTTCATTTTTTGAAGATATTGGAAATGATTGCATTGTGTATATATGTTTATTTCAATCTAAAAAAAGAGAAAATATTGCTTAATTCACTGTTTATTGTGGTAATTTCAGGCTTTTTACAAGGAGTAATTGCAATTCAACAATTTGTAAGTCAGAGTTCAATTTTTTATAATTACCCTATTTTAAGAAAAATAACTGGAGAATCGTTAATTGGAGCTGATATTTTGGGTGTAGCAAAATTTGTATTTGAAGGTCAGAAAATCGTTCGATCGTATGGAACATTTCCTCATCCGAATATTCTCGGAGGATTTTTGATTTTTACGATTTTGATAACTGTTTTTCTGTATTTAGAAAGTAAAAGTGGCTATTTGTCAAGTAAAATTTCTAATATTAGGTTATTAATCCAATATTATAACACAAATGGATACAAATGTCAAAATATATTCTATTCATTATTGTGGGTATTTCTAATATTTGTGCAAGTTTCTGCTTTATTACTTACTTTTTCAAGAGTTTCTTGGTTTAGCTTTTGTTTTGCAATTGGAATTTTATTTTTTATTTATTTTATGCATATTTATAATGTTTCACGTGAAACAAATATTTTTAAAAAAATATATTATTATAAAAAATTTATTAATTTAATTATCCGTTTTAAAGAATTGTTTATAGTTTGTTTTCTTTTAATATATTTAATAATATCTAATTTTTCAATTATTCAAGTGAGACTTGATGACAATTTGCTTAGTAATAGTAGTTTACCGAGTAATTACGCCATATCTGACAGGTCTTTTTATAATAATGTTTCACGTGAAACATTATCTGACAATTTATTGTTTGGATCTGGATTAGGAACATCTATTTTTCAAATAGATGAATATGCTAAAAATAACAACATTAATCAAAAAATTGAATCGTGGCAATATCAGCCTACGCATAATATTTATTATTTAATTGCTTCTGAAATTGGATTATTGGGTTTGATGATTTTTTTATTAATTATAATAAATATTATATTATACAATTTTAATAGGCAGATTGTTTCACGTGAAACAATAATATATAAAAAGCTAAATTATTATTTATATGCTATATTTTTATCATTCTTATTTATTGGCTTATTTGATCATTACTTTTGGACGTTGCAACAGGGTCGATTAATATTTTGGATGATTTTAGGTCTATTGCTTATTGTTAATAATGGCGAAACTGATAAATAATTGTGTTTATCTAAGTCACGTTTTTCTGAATGACAAAATATCTTTTTCGTCATTTTAAAATAATCCGTCAGCTCTCGGAGATTGACAAATTCCTTAGATACTATAAAAATTAAATAATAGCATTAAAGTGATTTCAAGTTTGTCAACAGGAAAATCTTAATGGATAAAGGTTTATATTTTATAATTCTAAGCATGTTAATATTACATTGTTTCACGTGAAACATTATTGTAATTTATGTCGCAGTAGAAATATTAATTGTTTTATTGTTTTTTTTAGTATAATTTATTAAACTTTTATACAATTTGGCAAATATTCCCACTTTTGGCTTATTTTAGGGATAATATAAATTATTTATAAATAATTAAAATAGCCTTTTAAAACAAATATAGTAAATAATTGTCGTATAAATACTTAAATTGGAAGTAAAACGATAATAATAATATAGAAAAAAACTATTTGAATTAATTGTAATCTGAGATTTTTGAATCATATTATTAAAAAAGAATTGAATATGTTTCACGTGAAACATCATTTTTGATAAATTATAAATATTGAAAATATATTTCTGCATTAAGTATTTTGTTTAAATTTGCAATTCAGAATGTTTCACGTGAAACATTCTGAATATAGAAGTAAATCTTCATATTTTTTACAAATCCATCAATTAAGTTTTGATAAAGAAAATAATATTTAAATTCCTTATTTCCATAAGGTAATTATTCAATAAGTTTAAATTACGAAATTTAATATATCTGTCACATAAAGACTACCTGTAGGCAGAGTGGCTTATTAATGGTGAAAAACGCACTCAATTAAAATAGTTGAAAAAAAAGACTAATTTTAAGTAAAAAATTAGATTTTAATAATAACGATTGAAATTAATTTTAATATTATTATATATGTTCTAATTCCTTTAAACGAAGATAATATGAGGAATTTTTTTAATTAAATTTATTATTATTTGTTTTAATAAATTGAAGAGGTTGATAAATTATATACTCAAGACATAAGATCTTAAGAAATTGCAAGGAAACGCAACTTGACAATATGATTAAAATGTGTTATTATATGAATTATATTACATATTATGCAATAATAAAGTGCGATTGTCAATCAGATAATGTTTTTTTTGGCTCTTTATCAAACCGTGTGGTGGCTAAAGTATAGAAGATGAGCAAAAGCTAATATGATTTTAGCTATGTATTTTTATATTAAAGAAAATCGTAATTTATAACTGTCAAATCCGACCGCAGGATAGCAACGTGAAGGAATTGCTCTTATCAATTGCAAATGTTTGATAATGCCCTTCATCTTGCATAGCATATTTGATAACGCAAACGTGCGAAACCAAGCAGATACCCCACAAGATGCGAGGCATCCTTGTTAAATCGCTCTTATTTGGGAATTAATATTTGACAAGATTTTGCGTGACTAAAAGGGATCTCTCGATTCCAACCGCCACCTGGGATGACATCTAAAAACAGTTTTTTTAATATCATTTTTCAGAGATATGGTGTGAATTGATAATTTTATAATATATTTCTACCAATTCCTTGGTTATCCACCACAGTTATTAGTGTAGAGCCTTATTGTTTTGCCAGAATGTAAATTGTGTTATAGAATATAAACATTAATAGAAACATTATTATATTATTAAGGAGGTGAGAAATATGGAAATAAATAACAATGAAAAATACTATTCTCTTCCAGAATTACCTTATGAATTTAATGCTCTTGCCCCATATATTTCTGAAGATCAACTGAGAATTCATCATCAAAAACATCACGCAGGATATGTTGCTGGTGCAAATGCATCATTTCAGCAACTTGAAAAAGCAAGAACTGGTAATGTTGAATTAAATATGAAGTCAGTTTTGAAAAATCAAGCATTTCATCTTGGTGGATTTCTTTTGCACGGACTTTTTTGGAAAAATCTTTTACCAGCGAAGGACGGAGGAGGGGAGCCAAGTGGTAAAATTTTAAATGAAATTAATAATGAATTTAGAAGTTATGAAAGATTTCAAAAAGAATTTGCACAAATGGCATTAAGCGTGGAAGGTTCTGGATGGGCGACTTTAGTGTATTGCAAATGCACCAAACGACCGCTTTTGATGCAAATTGAAAAACACAATTTAAACATCTATCCGAATTTTAAAATTTTACTGGTACTTGATGTTTGGGAACACGCTTACTATATAGATTATAAAAACGACCGCGAAAAATATATTGAAGCTTTTTGGAAAATCGTGAACTGGAAAAAGGTGGAAGAGAGGTTTGAGAAGGTGATTGGGTAGAAATTTATTATTTTATCGTAGTAGTAAAAAATATTCTGAAATAAATTCAGAATGAAAGAGGTTATTTTTTGTCATTCTGATTGCAGTGAAACGAAATAGAGAAATCAATCTGTACTTAGAATTAATGCTTGATAAAGTTTAGGTAATTAAAAGGAATTCCTCGGCTTCTCTCGTCACCAGTGATGACAGGTTTATGTTTTATTAAAAGAGAAATAAGTTCAAAAAAATCGTGAAATTGAGATTTAAATTATAGTTTTGCAATATTATATATAAATATATTCAATTCCCGCTTATCAAGAAAGGATAAATACATTAAATAGTAATTTTAAAATAGTGTGTCTTGCAATTCCTGGAAAAATTAAATCGGTTAATAAAAAAACCAAGGTGGCCTTGGTTAATTTTGATGGCATAGAAAGAGAAGTGAATGTTTCTCTGGTGGAAGTGAAAAAGGGAGATTTCGTGATTGTGCATGCTGGATTTGCAATTCAAAAATTAACGAGTCGTGATGCAAAGGAAATTTCAGATTTACTGGATGGTAAATAAGTTTCTTATGTCAATCGCAAGATAGTGAAGTGGAAAAACACCTGGCAAGGCAAGGATAAATACTTGTTTCAAAACCACCCCCTCAAGCATGAAGTGGTTGAGGGGGTTGTGAATGAAATAATTTCTTCCCCAAGTAAGAAGTGACTGAGTCGGTTGTAAGTGAAAAAATCCCCTCCTTAAATAAGGAGAGGTTAGTGTGGTTGTGAATCAAATAAATCCTTCCCATTTTTCGCTAATATTTGTCATTCTTGACAATCATTGAGTTGTTTATAATAGTAAAAAATCAAATTTTAAATTAGATGACTTTAAATATAATAAAAAAAATAAATAATATAGCCAAGGAAATTAATCATGAAATTGTGATTATGGAGCTTTGTGGAACGCATACTGAGGCAGTTGCAAAAAATGGAATTAAAAAAATTTTACCGAAAAATATTAAACTTCTATCAGGACCTGGTTGTCCAGTTTGCGTGACTGACCAAAAAGATGTTGATGTGATTATTAAATTAGCTTTGAATAATATTCCGATTGCTTGTTATGGAGATGTCCTGCGAGTGCCTGGAAATTTGGTTTTGAAATCAGACAAAGGAAAACAAAATTTATCTTTAAATTTAGCTCGTGAGCTTGGTGCGGATGTTTTTGAAGTATATTCAACTGAGGATGCATTGAAACTTCAAAAAGAAAAACCGAATTTAGTTTTTTTTGGAGTTGGATTTGACACAACGACACCGATGACGGCAGATGCGATTAAAAAAGGTTTGACTGTCTATTCATCTCATAAGCTTTTTGTTCCCGCAATGCAAGTTCTTGTTGATACGCCTCAATTGAAAATTGATGGGTTTTTAAATCCTGGACATGTTTCAACAATAATTGGAACCAAACCGTATAAAAAATTTAAATTATCACAAGTTGTTGCTGGTTTTACAGGAGAAGATGTTTTGATTTCAATTTATATGTTGCTTAAACAAATTTCAGAGGGCAGAGCAGAAGTTGAAAATGAATATGTCAGATGTGTTCGTCTTGAGGGAAATCCTATCGCCATGAAATTAGTTGACGAGGTTTTTGAAATGGGTGACGCTTTTTGGCGAGGATTTGGAAATATACCAAATTCAGGCTTGAAAATTCGCAAAAAATATGAAAAGTTTGATGCGAAAGTGAAATATAAAAATATTTTGTATCGTAACACTGAACTCGTGGAAGAATCTGTGAAAGAAACTGGTTGTATTTGTGGAGCAATTCTTCGAGGACTAAGACAGCCAAAAGATTGCAAACTTTTCAATAATAAATGCACCTCTGAGAATCCAGTGGGTGCGTGTATGGTTTCTTCTGAAGGTGCTTGCGGAATTGAGGCGAAATATTTGGCATAAAAAAAGAGACATCACTTTTCTGCTGTTATAATTGCTAAAACAATAAAAAAGCTAAATGTTATACTGATCACAAACCTTATGAAGTGAGGTACTTCTTCAAAAAGATTCATTGGATCGTTTATTAAACCCACTGATACAATTAGTATAAGTATTATTAACATATTTCATCTTCATAAAATAATTTTTTTTACTATTATAAAAACAAGTTTATGTCAATACCTAAATCATTTAATAAAAATTCATCAATTTCTCTTGAACTCGGTTCAGGGGGAAAAGCTTCTTGGGAATTTTTCAAAGATTTGAGGAAGATAATGAGTTACACTGGGAAATGGAAGAACACTGGTGACGATGGGGCGGTGTTTGATCTGTCTCCTATAATGTCAGTGCAAGACGGTTCTATGAATATAAACTCGGGATTGCCACGTCGCTCCGCTCCTCGCAATGACAATCTTCGCAATGACAATTCTCGCAATGACAAGTTAGTTTTTACAACCGATGCTTTCATAATTGAGCCACTTTTTTTCAAAGGTGGTGATATTGGAAAAATCGCTATGTGTGGGACAATTAATGATGTTTCAGTGATGGGAGCAGTGCCAATTGGAATTTCTCTAAGTTTTGTGATTGAAGAAGGGTTTCCATCCAAAGATTTAGAAAAAATCATCAAATCAATTGACAAGGTTTCGCGCGAAGCAAAAGTTCCGGTTGTAACTGGGGATACAAAAGTAACCGAAAAAGGAAAAATAGATAAGATTGAGATTACAACTGCTGGAGTTGGTCTTGCAAAAAATATAATTTCAAATAGTGGGGCAAAATCTGGAGACAAAATTATCGTTTCGGGAAATCTCGGAGAGCATGGAGCGGTGATTTTAAGTCATCGTTTTAATTATAAAATAAAATTGAAAAGCGATTGTCAGTCGCTTGTTAAAGAAGTGCAAAGCGTAGCAAAATTTTTGAATGTTTGCAAAGATCCTACGCGCGGTGGATTAGGAGAAAATTTGAATGAAATCGCTGAAAAATCAAAAGTGAAAATTGTTCTGAATGAAAAAAACTTGCCTTTCAAAAAAGATGTGGTGGCGATAAGCGAGCTTTTAGGAGTCAATCTTTTTGCATTCCCTTCTGAAGGAAGATTCATTGCTAGTGTGCCAGCTAAAGATGCAGATAAGGTTATTAAAAAACTTCAGAAGTTCAATCCTGAAGCAAAAATTATTGGAGAAGTGGAAAAAGGAAAAGGAGTTTATTTAAAAACAGCAATCGGCGGACTCAGAACGATTGAAATGCCACAAGGGAAATTAATACCAAGGATTTGTTAGAGATTAGAGAGGGATTAAAAAAGATTTAATGTTATTTTATTCAACCACCCCAACCCCTCCTCATCTGAGGAGGGGATTAATTAAATGCATCATCACTTTTGTTGTCTATATTTGAGCGAGGGATTAATTAAATCTGGTATCATTTTTTATCCTCATTTGAGGCGCGGATTCGTTAGATTCATCATCACTTTTGTTATCTTCGTTTGAGGAGGGGATTAATTAAATCCATCATCACTTTTGTTGTTTATATTTGAGCGAGGGATTAATTAAATCTGGTATCATTTTTTATCCTCATTTGAGGCGCGGATTCGTTAGATTCATC
>JARGGI010000023.1:8420-15975 GCA_029210775.1 Patescibacteria group bacterium
TTTTGTTATCTTCGTTTGAGGAGGGGATTAATTAAATCCATCATCACTTTTGTTGTTTATATTTGAGCGAGGGATTAATTGGATCTAATACTAACTTGTGATCTTTATTTTAGGCTTAGATTAATTGAATTCAATATCAATTGCTTCCGTTAACGTAAGACTTCAAAATCACCTCCTTTCAAAGGAGGGGCAGGGGTGGTTGCTTAATAATAAGGAATCTCTGATAAACTCAAAAAACTATACTATCAGAATATGTTTTTGGATTATTTAGTCTACAGCTCACTCTTGAGAATGTCATACAAATTGTGTTTTGCAGAAATTCAATTATGGTTTGCAAATAAATAAAAAACAATTTGTCCAAAGGCAATCCCTTCGTCACCGCGAGAGATTTTTTTTGATATATATATTCCTTCATTTTCTAAATATGATGACATAATCTTGTTGCTTGTCATACCTCCGGCAAAAAATGTGGGTACTATTTTTTTGTTTGAATTTTTTGATACGATTTTCCGAAATCCTTCGGCAATATATTTTTGTGCTGTGGTTGACAATCTTTTTCTGTCCTTATCGCGATTTATGACTAAAAACTCAAAAAGTGGTGTGGTTTGGAGAATATGGCGATTTTCATTTTTATCAAATGAAATTTTTGGAGCTAACTTATACGGAATTGTGGAATTTTGTTCCAGTAGTTTTGTGGCCTCGTGTTTTGAATTCCTCTCGTTTTTTGCAAAATCAAGTAAAACTGAAACCGCATCCAAAATTCTGCCTGTGCTACTGGTTTGCTGACAATTGAAATTCTGCTGAAGCTGGTTATAAAGAAGTTCGAATTCGTTTTTTGTATAGAATTTTTTCACATTCGCGTAGACTTTTTCTTTTGATAAAAATTTACTGAGAATACTAATCAGCATCCGAGCTGGCTCCTTGACCGCTAAATCTCCGCCAATCATTGTTTGTTCTTCGAGTGAACCTATGCGGTTGATATTTAAATTAGCAGAAAGATTGTCATTCTGATTCTGCCGAAGTTTTTTTGTCGCAAAGTCATTTTTTACTCCCTTAGCTTTTTTGTCAGGGATAATATTTTGTGTAAGTTGAAAAACTTCCCCTCCCCAAATGTTTCCGTCAAGGCCAAGGCCTGTGCCGTCAGAGGCGATTCCGTAGAATTTTTTTGGTAATAAGTATTTGGTATTCAGCAATTTATAGTTAGTGTTATTTTGAGCGGAGCAGGGCGGAGCCGAAGAATTTCTTGCTATTTCAATGGATATAGATTTTTTAATAGTTTTTTGATTATATTTAGGATGATATTTTTCACAATAGAAAAATTTATCTCCGACTGCTGAAAAAATATGCGCAAGATGATGCTGGACTTTTGTGTGTGGAACTTTCAATTTTTTTGAAAGATTATGTCCAAAAATTGTGGAATTATAAAGAGGATGTATATCTGTTAAAATTACATCAGGTTTTTTGGCTTTAATCTGACTTAAAACTGCTTTTTTAAATCTTTTTAAGTTATTCTCGTCTAAAATATCACCAAAATTATCGGAAATAGTAATATTTCCATTATTGTAAACACAAAACCTCCCCACAGATTCCGCGCCAAAAGAAAGAATATTTATTTTTTTATTATTTTTCATCTATTGCAATTATATATATTTGTTATATTATATAATGTCGTAGAACTTTATACAAACAGGGAAGGGCGATGGATGCCTTGAGGTGCTTGCCACCGAAAGTGATGACATTTTACAAATCCTTTAATAATTTTTGAAAATAGGTTAAAATAGAGATAGAGCAATTAAGATAAATTTATGAGCATAGAAAGCATTCCGAAATCAGCATCAAAGCCTGAGAAAACAGAAAATCAAAATGATTTAAGCATATATGAATTGGCGATTGACGAGAAAAATAGAGGAGATTTAGCTAATGAAAATGATGATCATATGGAAAAAGAAGTTGAGGTTTTAGATGAAGTAATAAAAAAAGAAATTAAGGACTACGCAATTGATTTGTTTGATAAGATATTGTCTGAGAAAAACTATAATAGGGATAATTTTTCTTCTATTTTTCAAGTTCAAAATAATTTAAATACTATTGTTGGTAAGGAAAAGAAGTGGCAGGAAGAAAGAGCCTATACAAAAGAATTTCGAAATGCTACAAAAATATTTCTAGAAGAGTTGTTGAAATTCTCTAAAGAAAATAAGGACGACAAAAATTTTGAAAATTTTTCATCTATAATATCTGATTGTTTTTTTTCCTCAGATCCAAGCATTGCTAATCCACTCAGTCTTTCTGACGATTTTGATTTTGTTTCTAAGGCGACCAGAATGCCTGAAATACAAAGATCCTTTGGTGGAAAAGTACCTGGACAACTGATAGGTAAAATAAATTTTAACTATAAGCAAACTAAAGAGAATGATATATTAATTGAAAATTTTAATAGAAGTTCTATTTCTGAAAAACTTGATAAATTACATCTTTTAGAAATATTAATATCTGATTCAATGGCTTGGGGAGAAGCTTTCCGTAAAGGCAAAATAAAGCTGGAATCGCTTCTTGAAAAAATTAAAAATGAAGATGAAAGTTATTTCGTTAATCGTTATGCTGATATTATTGGAGAAAGAATCAGTTCGGAAAAAGAGAATCCAACAAGAGGATTTGTTCAGTATAGTAATGATTTTGGGAATGCGCGTCTTCGTGATTTTTTGACAGAGAAAGAAATAAAAGAGTCTGAAAAATTAGAAAGAACGATTTATCCTGAAAATGGACTTAGCTCAGAGGAAAAAATGTTTAAAGTGGGAAAGGATATGATTGCGGTATTTGATCATAGTAACATACCAGTAAGATTCGCTAAAGCAGACCTATCTTCTGTGCAAGAAAATGAAACTTTAATCTCAGGAAGGCATCTTGTAGAAATAAAAAAATTTATTGAGTACAAAAAAGAAAAAATTAATATTGATAATTTAATTTTATATATAAATGAAAACATATTCAGATCTTATAGCGAAATAGAAAAAGATGATTATGAGGGCTTAGCAGAGAAATGGAGTAAGTATAGTAAAAATATTTCAAAAGAAGAATGGAAAGATTTTTTTATATTAAAGGATGAAATAAAGAATACGAAACAAAAAATAGTAAAATATGAGACTGATAGGTATAACGAAACAGGAGAAATGAATTTCAATCAAACAATAAATTTTTATGAATATTTTAAAGAAAATGCATTACATATTTTAGATCAAGATGAATACAGGAATAATCCGAGATTAGTTCAAAGCTATGCGGAATTTATAAATGCTTATGAAGAGAAGGACTATGAACATGCTTATGCAATGATTGATCGTTTTGTACTTGTCTTGAAGTTTGATCCAAAAGAAATATTAAATGAGAATAATAATGATAATATTTTGGGCGATTTAGTTTTTAGATACGATAATCTCCATAATGTTCATAGGCGTAACAATGAACAAGGTGGCAGATATGTGAATAAATATAATCAAGATCAATATAAAAAGTATAAAAATGATATTTTTCATCTTGAGGACATAAGAACAAAAGTTTTTTCTGATGCAGAAAATATTTTTCAAAATTTTGGGAGTGATTTGATTAAAATAGATAATGAATTAAAAGAGAGGATGATCTGTGTAAATTTTGAAGATTATAATGAAATGAGTAAGAATAATGACTTTAGTTTTTTGAGGCATGCTGATTCTAAAGAGATAGGATTATTATTACAGCATATGCACAGACCAAAAATGAAAAATTATATTGAAAACGAGCTTGGGATTAAACTTGAAGAAATACCATTTATTTATCAGATTTATTTATTGGAATTTTTAGCAGATAAATCTAAAAGAGAAGTTGAGAGTGTAAAAGAATTCTTAAATCAAGGACAGAATTCTGAGGCAAAAAACAATCGCATCAGGTCATTTCTTTCTCTCGAGGGTGGCGCAGGAATGGGAAAGAAAATCTTAGACATTGGAGAGAGATTGAAACCCGAAAACGCCGATGCTATTTTTGCAAAATATGCTGAGATAGTTGATTTAACTGAGAAAAGCAGAGATGAACTTGAAGAGTTGTTTAAAAATAAAAGGGAAATTACTAATGAAGAAATTAATAAAATTGTTCTGAATTTGATAAGCAAGGCAGGGCAAATACTTGTTGATTTTTCGGAAAGGGTTAATGTTGGAGGTGAGACAGATAAAGAAGATTTAATGCGAAAGCTTGAAAATTATAAGGCGGACTTGATTTTAACGGCAAGCGTGTATAAGAGTATAAATAAAGAAAATATAAACTTTGAAGATCTAAAAGGAGTAGAGTTTGAAAAGAAAAACGCTACTAATTTATCTGATGAGGATATAGATCAAATGAAAAATATTTACGCAAGAAATTATGAGTATAGCCCTAAATTTCAGAAAGCTATTTTGGATAATTTTGATAATATTTTAAAAGAACTCGGAGATAAAATAGAAATATATTTTTATAAAGATAATGGTAAAATAGTCGCTTTTAATAGATTTGACGCAATGAAAGAAAGCAGAAAATATTTTGGCTCTTTTAATGTTGATCCCATACTAAGCAGTTCTTCTATAGGGTCATCTCTAATGAAAGCAAGTTTGGAAAAGGAAGCCGAAAACAATGAAATTGAAGCGGATTGCATTCCTGAAACTTTAATAAGTTCAAAATATATCGGAGGAGGATGTGGCTTTGTAGTTAGAAAAATAAACTCTAATTATAAAAATACGGGAGTAGCGCTTTTTAACATTGAGAGAAAGGAAAACAATAAAAAATACCACTATTTTAATTATAGTTATAAAAAGATTATTGAAGAACATAACAGTAAAAATCCAAACAATCAATTTAGTCCTGACGCTAATCGATTTATTTTGAAGTTTGATCCGAAATCAAAGGAGTTAATTGATGCTACAGAAAAATTAATAGAAAAAGATTTTGTGATGTCCAATTATGTTTTTAGTAAAGACTGCAAAGAAGCTTATTGTGCTTTTGAAAAAGAAATTTAATCCCATGCTTTAGCATTAAGCCATGCAAATTCAAATAATGATTTATGCATTTGATAAATATTTTTATCTTCAATTATAACGCCAATTTTACTTGTACTGGAAAGTGTTATATAAGAGATTTTTCCGTCATAGATTTGCATTACTGAATTAAATGGATATAATTTATGATCAATAAATTTCATAAAAGTTGTTTTTCTGTGATAGTTTCTTAAATAATTTCTCGCAAAAGGGGAATCTATAAAGATTACCTTTTTCTTTATGTTTAAATTATCTCTTTTTTCAGAATATTCTTTATTAACTTTATCAACAAACTTAACAACGGCCTCTAAATCTGCATAGCTATAAATAATTTCTTTGGCCCGCAATGAATCTGACAAAACATTTTTTATTCCCTCAAGCCCTTCAAAAAATCGCACTCCCGGTTTGCCAGAAACAAGATTGAAGTCGGAAATGATTGAAGGCATCGTTGCTTCAAGCGTATTTTTAGCTTGATCAAGCTTTTTCTTTTCAGTTTCAATGAATTCGCGGAGTTTTTCGGGATGGTTTGGCAAAAAATGAGATATTTTGCTTTTTCCTTGTTTTTTGCTTGGGATAGACTTTTTTTCAATAATCAGGCCTTTTTCCTTTAAATTACTCAATACTTTATAAACCAACCCTCTTTTTAGGGTGGTTTTTTTGATTATTTCGCCAGCAGGCGATTCGCCATTTTTGAGAAGATATTCATAGATGATTGACTCTCCTGGACTAAGATTTATGTCTATGAAAATGTCTTTATACATTTCTGTGTCTTAAAATTATATCTTAAGTATAGCACCTAAACGGATTAATGTCAATAATAGTCACGACAAGATGACAAATAACTATGCTTATCAAAAGGGAATAAAGCTTATTGTATAAGGTCTCATTGTCATATCATATATTAATAGTTCTGTAGTATTGACAAGTATTTGAATGTATGCTATACTGCACAGTTACGATAAAAAAGAAAAGAAGTAACACAAGAACATTAAAATTTATAAATATTATCAAATATTATCAACTTTTATTCAGGCGGGTTTGAATGACGGTGAAACGCGAAGGAGAGAGCGCGGTCAAAGTCTAATCCAAAAGAATAAAACTGATATTAGCAGATAGTGACATTTTTCTTATCTCTTAAACGGAGATGAGAAAAGTCCATTCTCTGTTAAGAGAAAGTTCTTTAAAACAAAATCATTAATGGAAGGAGAGAGTCATTAATAATTTATATTTTCATACTGTTATCAAATAAGTCATCCTAAGCTTGTTGAAGAATTGTTTATTTAGAACAATATTGAATGAATATAAATTTAATGAAAACTAATCGCAATTTTATTATAACATAAAAGCGGTTGGAAAGATCTCTCCGATTCAAATTTAATTTGAAATTATAAATTTGAAACAGATTGAGAAATTTTCCAGCCGCTTTTTTAAATCCCAGAAGGATCTGGGACAGTTGTAAAAACATTCTTATTATCCCCTCATTAAGTAAGGAGGGGTAGGGGTGGTTGTGAAAACATTTTTATCATCCCTTCATTGAAGCAAGGATGAATGGGGGTGGTTGTAAAAACATTTTTATCATTCCTTCATTAAGTAAGGAGGGGTAGGGGTGGTTGTGAAAATTGTTACTCTGAATCAAGCCTGCCTGTCTGGTAGACTGGTTCACAGTGACAGCAAAAATCAAAGCATAAAGATTGATGCAAATGAGGAGAGAAATTTCAAAGGATATGTTCATATAGAACATTATCGCGGAGAAATGATTGAGGCTTGAGATAAAATCATAATAAAATCTGCAAGACCAAAAATATCAAATCTGTTATCTTATTGTCATCCTGAGCTTGTCGAAGGATGTCAAATCATAGCAATAAACTCATTTCCATCAACCTCTATGCTTGGCAAGAACTTTTCAAATCAATGGTAATTATGATTACAGACGGAGAGAGCTGTGAAAATAATTCAAACTTTGAAAAGAGGAACTTGCGAGAAGAGGACAAAATTTAAAAACAAGTGATCGTGATTGAGGCCTGTTTTCTCTAAAAGGAGAGAGTCATCTTACATCTAAGATGTAGGGTAGCAGACCTCGGTTAGATTCAGTTTACAAAAAGTGCGCGGGTGCCGAAGATGTCATTGCGAGGAGAAAGGTGACGAAGCAATCTCGTGCGAAAGCACAATCAAGATTTTTTTGATCACTCAACTTCAAGTAATGAATAGATTCGACTTCCTGCACTCCTTGTAAAAATCCCCTCATTATGTAAGGAGGGGCAGGGGTGATTGAGAATCTTGCAAAAGAAAATCGACACCATCCCTAACCCTCCTCATCTGAGATGGAGAGCAACGGAGAAAAGAAGTGAGTTGTTCATTAAAAAAATAGAAAATATATCTTTCCAAATTTCGCTTGTGAATTGTTTGGAGTCAATTTGATTATTATTTTTTGATAGTAATTAGTTTGGCTCCCGACAATAGATGTAATTTTATGAAAAGTTTTACGGGAGCCAGGAGAAGATTATGAAAACATGGAAGGATTA
>JARGGI010000024.1 GCA_029210775.1 Patescibacteria group bacterium
AGCTATAAATTACTATTCTCATTAATACAAAACTATATATCTAAAGTCATGTTAGCTGTTAGCCACCACACATTTTGACAAAGAGCCATAAAAAAATGGTCTAAACTTATTGCTAAACTATAGAATATAACGATAGGTGTATTTCCCCTCCATCTTCGCAATAAATTTTGCGAAATCCGCTTAAAATAACATCTCCTTGTGCTTCAAGATTTGCCATTGCTGATGCAACAATATTATCATCTCTTATATCAAGTATATTGCATAATCGTGTAATTGAGAAATTTTTTATTTTCGAATTTAAGAATTTCAAGTATTCTGGATTCAAGATTGCAATACTTGTTCACTGCATTTATTTTTAATTCAGGGTCGCAATTTATTTTTATTTCTATTGTCCACTTTAAAAATTTTATTATCACTTTAAAAACCTCCTTTTTTAAATCTTGCCAAATCATATCATTATGTCAAGCATAATTCTCTATTTTCAACCATTTTTAATAACATTTATTTTTAGTCTTGTTTTGACAAAGGCACTTATTTTGTTTAGTAGAAAATATAACAATTGTCATTTCGAACCCGATAGGGTGAGAAATCTAAATGCGTGTAAATGGTTAAAACTACAGATTTCTCGCTTCACTCGAAATGACAAGATTGCATTTTATAATAATTCTCAGAAAAACATTACTCGTTTTGGTGGAGTCGCAATTATCACTTCTTTTTTACTGACGATATTTTTAAGCGGGGATTTGGTTTTTGATAATTTAAAATGGGGGATAGTTATCTCTTCTGTGATAATTTTATTTTTTGGACTTTATGATGATTTCAAAAATTTATCATGGAAACAACAATTATTTGGACAAGTTGTTGTTGTTTTAGTTATGATTTACGCAGGGTTGCAAGTTGACTATATCGCTAATCCATTTAGTGGACCAGAATTTAGATTAGATGTTTTTCAATATTCAATATTCAATATTCAGTATTCTATTTTAGGCTCGCTCTTTATTTTATTTTGGATTATCGGTTTTATGAATGTGATGAACTGGCTGGACGGACTTGATGGATTGGCGGGAGGAGTAGCTTTTATCGGAATGGTGACCTTATTTTTTCTTAGTATTTCTGGATTAGTTAATCAACCACCACTTGGGATAATTTCTATAACAGTTGCTGGCGCGATTTTGGGTTTTTTAGTTTTTAATTTCAATCTTGCAAAGATTTTTATGGGAACGAGCGGGTCAATGTTTTTGGGTTTTATTTTAGCTGTGTTGGCCATTTTTTCTGGAGGAAAAATTGCTACTGCACTATTAGTGATGGGTTTTCCGATTTTAGATGCGTTTTGGGTAATTGCGCAAAGAATAAAGGCAGGAAAATCTCCATTTGAAGGTGATACGCGTCATTTGCACTATAAACTTTTAGAGAGAGGTTGGTCTCAAAAAAAGGTGGTTTTATTTATATATTTTATCTGTCTAATCTTTGGCGTTTCCGCTATTTTGTTTCAAAGTCTGGGAAAATTTGTAGTTTTGTTATTTTTGTTTGTTTTTTCCTATTTTATTTTGACGAGGGTTTTGCGAGAAAAAGTTTAAAGATATTATTTCTCTAAATTTATTTTATACGATTAATTTGTATAATGATTAAAGCTGGCTTAAATTCTTGTAATTTTTTAAGAATTCCCTGAATCTTACAGAACATTTTTAGATATAGTATGAATCCAAACAGATGACCTGTAAGATGCAGGGCATCCTCGTTAATTCTTTTGTGGCTCTTTGTCAAAACTTGTGGTGGCTAACAGCTAACATGACTTTAGATATATAGTTTTGTATTAATGAGAATAGTAATTTATAGCTGTCGTTCCGACCGTAGGGAGGAATCGCTCTTATCTGGGAATTGATATCATATATCTTTTTTTATGGGAATAGTGTGAATTGTTAATTCTTCAATATAATTCTACCACTTCTTTAGTTATCCACCACAGTTATTAGTGTAGAGCCCTTTTTGTTTGACATAAAGATATTTTATTGCTAAGATTTTATTACTGGTTTAATACCCTATTGCCAGTAAAAAAAAGAGGAGGTGAGAAACGTGGACGAAGGTAATACAGCTCGTCTAAAGAATGGTTTATAGAAGATGGATTAAATTAAAATAAGCTCATCAAAATAAATTTTAAAATTTCGCCAGCAATATCTCTAAAATAATTTATAGTTCGGCACTTTTCTTAAAATATATTTTTAAACATTTAAATAACAAATAATTATGATTGCAGTAATAAAAACAGGTGGGAAGCAGTATAAAGTTTCTCCAAAAGATAAACTAAAAGTTGAAAAACTTGAAGGCGAGGAAGGAAAAAAAATCTTTTTTGATCAAGTTCTTTTGATTTCTGAAGATGATGGAAAAGATATAAACATTGGTGACCCAGTAGTGAAGGGTGTAAAGGTTGAAGCAAAAATTATCAGACAAGCAAGAGCAAAAAAAATAGAAGTTATAAAACATAAAGCAAAGAAGAGATATAATGTTAAAAATGGACACAGACAATATTTTACAGAAGTTGAGATTGAAAATATTGTAAAAGCTTAAAAATAGTTTCTAATATGAAAAAAAACTTCCCGAAAGGGGAGTTTTTATTTTGTTTATGCGTCAATATCCTGTATTAGATCAAAATTAATTAGTAGATACTTTGAATTACGAAATTCAATATATTTGTCACCCTAAGCTTGTCGAAGGGTAGAAAATGCATCAAATTTATCATAGTTCGACAAGCTCACTATGACAAATTTAGCTATTTCGTAATTCAAAGGAATTAAATTATTTTATATTGTTATCTTTGTAGTGTAGTTAATTTATTTATATTCTACTCTTCCAGACAGAGCATTTGAAATTGTTGTTTGGTCGACATATTCAAGATCACTGCCAGTGGATAATCCTTTTGCAAGACGAGTTATTTTTATATCAAAGTTTTTTAGAACATTGAATAAATATAAAGCAGTTGTTTCTCCTTCAGTGTTTGGGTTTGTGGCAATGATGATTTCTTTTAATCCATTTGCTTTGATTTTTTCGGTTAATTCTTTGATGCTCAGTTTATCAGGACCTATTCCTTCATTAGGTTTTATAGTTCCACCCAGGACATGATATAGTCCAATGAAATTTCTTGTATTTTCAATAGCTGGAATGTTGATTGCTTCTTCAATGACGCATATGATTGATTTGTCTCTTTTGGGATCTGAACAGAATTCGCATAGTTCTGTTTGAGAAATATTATAGCAATTTTTGCAAATCATTGTTTCTTTTTTTAAACTTGAAATTGCATTTGCCAACTGCTCTGCATCAAAGTCTTCACGGCGGAGAAGATTAAAAGCAAATCGGGCTGCAGTTCGCGGTCCGATTCCTGGTAATTTTGAGAATTCATTAATAAGGTTTTGAATTGGCTTTGGATAGGACATGTAAATAGTGTATTAACTTGAATTACGAAATTCAATATATTTGTCACCCTGAGCTTGTCGAAGGGTGGAAAATGCGTCAAATTTATCATAGTTTGACAAGCTCACTATGACAAATTTAGCTATTTCGTAATTCAAAAGTATTATAAAAAATAAGTTATATAATTAGTGATTTTTATCTAAATTTCTAAAGCTTGTATATTGTTCATTAAAAAATAAATTAGCACTTCCGATTGGTCCATTTCTGTGTTTTGCTACGATTATTTCAGCTATATTTTTATTTTCAGATTCTCGATTAGCTTTGTCTTCTCTGTAGATAAATAAGACAACATCAGCGTCTTGTTCGATTGATCCACTTTCTCGAAGATCGGACAGTTTTGGCTTTTGGTCAGTTCGAGATTCAATACCTCTTGAAAGTTGGGAAAGAGCAATGATTGGAATGTTTAGTTCTCTTGCAAGGCCTTTTAAAGATCTTGAAATATCACTGACTTCAAGGACTCGATTTTCAATCTTTCCACCCCTGCCTTCAATGAGTTGCAGGTAATCAATGATAATCATTCCAAGACCATGCTCTGCTTGAAGTCTTCTTGCCATTGTTCTCATTCCCATTACATTAATTCCAGGTGTGTCGTCGATAAAAAGAGGGGCTTCAGAGAGTACGCCCATTGCGTGTCCAATTTTTGAAAAATCATCGTTTTCTCCTATACTTGAAAGTTTTCCCGTTCTCATTTTCCAAAGATCAATATTAGCCTGTGAACAAATTAGTCTATCAATAACTTCTCCTTTTGACATTTCAAGAGAAAAAACTCCAACTGGAACTTTCTCTTTTACTGAGGCGTGTCTTGCCAAATCCATTGCAAGTGATGACTTTCCAACACTTGGTCTTGCTCCGATTATAATCAAATTTGATTCTTGGAGACCAGAAAGAATATTATCAAGATCATGAAAACCTGTCGGAACTCCACGCATCTTTCCTTTGTTTTTATGAAGATCATCAATTCTGTCAAAAGCTTCTTCCAAAATTGGTTTAACTGGAGTAAAGTCTTGTCTGACATGTTTTTTTGATACAGCAAATATTTTTTGTTCAGCATCGTCTAAGGTTTTTTCGATTTCCTCGGTTTCCTTATATGCTTCTGTTATAATTTCAGAAGCATTACTTATTAGTTTTCGAAGAACTGATTTTTTTGAAACAATTTTTGCGTAATGTACTACATTTGCTGCTGTTGGAACAGTATTTGCAAGGGATGCCAAATAGCTATGTCCGCCAATTTGTTCAAGTTCCTCTGTTTCTTTCAATCTATTTGAAAGACTCAAAAGGTCTATTGGTTCATGGTGTTCATAGAGATAGATCATTGTTCTATAAATCTTTCCATTAATATCTTTATAGAAATCTTCTGGCTCAATTAGGTCACTGACTTTTATAATTGCATTTTTATCTATCATTAGAGATCCTAAAACAGACTGTTCAGCCTCAATGTTTTGTGGAGGTAGTTTTTCAGTATTAAAATCTGGATTTTTTACTTCTTTTGCCATGGTTTATAAGGCTAAATATTTGATTATCTCTTTTGAGTACACTTTCGTTATGAACTTAGTATATAAAAATAAGCCATATTAATCAATAGCTTATTTATACGCAGTTATTGCACAGGTTGTTGAGGTCTATAGATTGATACTTCTGTTTAGATAAACGAATTTTTTTTATTTTTTTCTAATAGTTTTTCCATTCTTATTTTCTTCAATAATATAACCCTTATTTAATATCCTATTTCTTATTTCATCAGATTTTATAAAGTTTTTTTCTTTTCTTGCTTTTTCTCTTTCTGCTATAAAATCACGAATTTCATCGGTAATAATTTCTCCTGTGGTGTTAGTAATTTCTATCATTTTTACTCCTATTGGGATTTTAAATTTTGTTACTAGTTTAATTTTATCTTGTTTGATTTTATCTAAATCCAGTCCTAAAACTTTATCAAATTTTAATAATAATTCTTTTTTTAAATTATGATCTAATTTATTAGACTTTATTATTTCCCAAATTATAGCTATAGCTTTTGGAGTGTCTAAATTATTTTCAAGTGCTTGTTGAAACTGTTTATTATAATTTTTGGTTATTTGCATGTAGTTGAGGGATTGCTTTGTCGCTTCGCTCTTTGCAATGACATCATTAGATCTTATAAAATTATATAATTTATTTAGTGCGTTTTGGCTGGCTTCTAAACTTTTCCAAGTGAAATTTAACTGTGATTGAAAGTGCGTTGTAAAACATAAATATCTAAAAGCAAGAGGATTAAATCCTTTTTTTTCAATGTCTGATATTTTGTAAAAATTGTTTTTTGATTTTGACATTTTTTTTCCATCAACCATAAGATGTCTTCCATGAATCCAATAATTTACAAATTTTTTTTCACTTGTTCCTTCTGATTGAGCTATTTCATCTTCGTGGTGGGGGAATATATTATCTTCTCCTCCTGTATGAATATCAATTGTGCTTCCAAGATTTGAACTGCTCATAGCGCTACATTCAATATGCCACCCTGGATAACCTTTTCCCCATGGAGACTTCCATTGCATTAAATGTTCTGGAGAGGCTTTGAGCCACAAAGCAAAGTCATAAGCGTTTTTTTTGTCAGGATGAATGTCAAGTCTTGCTCCGTTTTTGAGATTTTCAATAGTATTTCCAGACAATTTTCCATAATTTTGAAATTTAGTTACATCATAATAAACAGAACCATTAACCTCATAAGCATATTTTTTTTCAATTAGAGTTTTAATCATTTCAATCATTTGATTAATATATTCAGTTGCCTTCGGGAATTTGTGGGCAGGAAGTATATTTAACTTCTTTTCATCTTCAAAAAAAACGCTTTCATAAAATCGTGCAATTTCAATTGGACTTTTTCTTTCTCTTTTTGCAGCTTTAAGTATTTTGTCTTCACCAGCTTCAATGTCGTCTTGAGTCAAATGGCCGACATCAGTTATGTTTTTTATCTGCTTGACTTTATATCCTGAGTATTCAAAAACTCGGCGGAGAAAATCTGCCATTAAATATGTTCGATAATTTCCGATATGAACATAATCATAAACTGTCGGTCCGCAATTATACATTCTAACTTTCCCTTTTTCAATTGGTTTAAATTCTTCGATTTTTTTTGTGTATGTGTTATATAGCTTTATTGTCATATAAAATTTGTTAATTAACTCTTGAATAATTATTGCATAATAAACAAAATTTGCCAATAAAAAAAACCTTACTGGCTGTTAAGGTAATGAAGTAGGGGGGGGTGGTTTTAATCAATGAGCTTGATTAATTTTATGGAAAGGATACCACGCCCCTACTATGTTGAATTTTATTTAGATACTTTGTATCTAAATTAATAATATCAATTTTATGTATATACGTCAATAGTATAGTAAGTAGTTATTTAGAGTCATTTTTAGGTGTTATCCACAGGTAAGCTTTTTTGTTGAATAGATAAGTTTATCAAATCACATTAATTAAATGACATTGATTTTTAAGATGATATTGTGATCCAAGATGACAACTTTAAAATATTTTTGATTTGAGGAAATTTACTTTATTTATTTTGCTAAAACAAGTTTAATTGTGATTTGTGTTCCAACATCTTTCATACTTTCGAGATAAATTTTGCCATTCATAGTTCAATAATTTGTTTTGTAATCCAAAGCCCCAAACCAGTCCCTGTGATTTTAGCAGTTTTTTCATTTTGAACCCTGTGGAATTTCTCAAAGAGATGTTTTTGTTCTTCGGCAGCCATTCCAATTCCAGTGTCTGCAATTTTAAGCTCTAATTTATCATCTGCAACTTTTATTGTAATTTTTATACTTCCTTTTTCTGTATATTTTATAGAATTACCAATCAAATTTATAAGTGCTTGTTTCAATTTTTCTTTATTAGCAATGACTAATGGCAATTTTGCTTATATTTTTTATTCCGTTAATTGTTGAACCGGAACTTACGATAGAGTCGTTTATTTTTATTAAAAAAGAAATCGTGTTAAATGTTTGTGCTAATAAAAAATTGACGCTGAACATCAATAAGAAGATAATTTGAAATATAATCGAATCTAAAAAATATGCAATATTGTTTTTTGTTTAAATACATTCATATTTTTATTTTATTAATTTCTTTGAATTACAAAATAGCTAAATTTGTCATAGTGAGCTTGTCAAACTATGACAAATTTGACACATTTTCCACCCTTCGACAAGCTCAGGGTGACAAATATATTGAATTTCGTAATTTAAGGTAATTTATATTTATTAATTTAAAAAAACAAAAGTTTATGTCAGAGACACTTTTTGTTTTAGTAAATTTTGAGTTTTTATAATTGTAATTTTGTTGAATGTTATAACCATTTTTTATATTTGAAAAAAATAAATGAAAAAGAAGTAACAACAATCATCATAAACAAAACAGTCCAAAAACCAAGAGGTTGACTTTCAAAAGGCATTCCATTCGTTATATTCATTCCAAAGACATTCGCCATAAGGGATAAGGGAAGCATAATAACAGAAAATGCGGTCAATATTTTCATTGTATCGTTAAGTTTGTAGGAAAGTAATGATTCATTTGTATGTTCAAGGGCTTCAATCATCTCTTTGTGATTTTCGAGCGTGTTCCAAACTTTTATATTTGAACCAATTACTTCAGCAGAAAGACGAGTTAGGTTTTCGTCAGTTATTTTGTAAATGTTTCTTGAAAGACTTTCTAAGATCATCCTTTGGGGTTTAATTGTTCTTCTGAAGCTGATTATGTCGTGTTTTACAATTGCAATTTCACTAACCATTTTTTTCTCATCTCCATTAAATATTCCTTCGTCAATGTCGTTTATACGATCATCGACATGATCGAGCATTGGCATTCTTGTGTCAATTAATTTATCTAATATTTTGAATGTGAGCTCAACGGCACTATTTTTTAGGTAGTAATTTTTTACTTGTTCATTTGAATTACATTTTTCAAATATTTTTTTAAGCTCAGGGAGTAAGCCAGAGTGACTTGTGATTAGCGTGTTTTTAAACAGGATTATATCTAGTTCTGTTGAAGTTGTTTTTCTTAACTTTTTATTAAATATAGGAAAGTGAATTACAATAAATAAGTATTTATTGTAAGTTTCAACTTTTGGTCTTTTGATTTTTGGAACATACTCTTTTAAAATTGATGGGCATATCTCAAAATCTTTCTTTAGAAAGTCAATAGTGTCTTTGTTCGGATTTATAACATCAATCCATTTGATATTATTGTTTGTAATTTTTTTTTTCATTTTTGTCAATATAAATATAAATGCGAATTTATTTATATTATAACGATTTTTTAGATAATTGACAAATTATTAGGGCTCTACACTAATAACTGTTGTGGATAACTAAAGAAGTGGTAGAATTATATTGATAAATTAACAATTTACACCACTCGTATGAAAAATTTTATCAAATATCAATTCTCAGATAAGAACGATTTAACGATGATGTTCCGCAGAGAGTCTAATATAAGATTGGTTATGATACTGAACAGAGGATAAGAATTACCCAATTGAATTAGTAATTCACTTTTTTATTATCTACTTTAAATTACAAATAGCTAAATTTATCATAGTGAGCTTGTCGAACTATGATAAATTTGATGCATTTTCCATCCTTTGACAAGCTCAGAGTGACAAATATATTGAATTTCGTAATTCAAGGTATCTACTAATTAATTTTGACCTAATACAAGGTATTGACTCATATTTTAAATCCATTATAATTAAATTAGCACTCTAAGTGTGATAGTGCTAATAATTGAATATGAACATGGAAAATAGGTATGAATTAATTTTAAGCTCAGTTGTCAAAGAATATGTTGATTTGGCAATTCCCATAAGTTCGTCATTGATTTGTGAAAAATATGAATTTAGTTTAAGTCCTGCGACAATTAGAGCAGTGATGCTGGATCTTGAAAATGATGGATATCTCTATCAACCTCATACATCAGCAGGAAGAATACCTACAGACAAAGGTTTTAGATATTTTGTAGATGTTTTGATGTCAGAAAGTAATTTGACAAAATGTGAGCAAAAATCATTGCAAGTTGAAACATTGAAACTGAAGGCACAAAACAAGATGCTTGCTCGAACAACAGCAAAACTTCTTTCAGCAATGTCTGGGAATTTGGCTATTAGTGGCATTATTGATTCAGAAGAATATTATAAATCTGGTTTGCAAAATTTATTGACTCAACCTGAGTTCAGTAGTTTGGATAGTGTATGTAAAATTGCTGAAATAGTTGATTATTTGGATGAAAGCATTGAGAATCTTTCAAGGGAATTAAAAAATAAATCTGAAATTGAAGTGTTTATTGGAAAAGAAAATCCAATAAGTAAAGCTGATGAGTGTAGTATGGTCGTTTCAAAATATAATTTAGAAAGTGGAGAAAAAGGATTACTGGCAATTATCGGACCGAAAAGAATGAAATATTCTCATAATGTGTCACTGATTGAATATCTGAAGAAATTACTGGGCGGATGAACTGAAAGTTTGTAAATGGTGTGATGTCATTACGAGGAGCGATAGCGACGAAGTAATATATAGTTTATAGACATAAAATTATCATATAAAGTTAGATAAACTTTTGCACTGGATTGTCACGGTTCTGACGAGCCTCACAGTGATAGTAAAATTTAAATCAATATAAATCTTAGTAAAAAGATATAAAAAAAGATGTCATTATCATTATTAGTTTTTGAAATATAACCTTAAAATAATAAATATTATTACAAAAAATATTGAATAAAAACATATTTTTAGCAACTTATCAACTTTTTACTATTGTTTAAATTTTATTATAATTTAACATTCAAAAAATTATTTATGTCAACCTCTAAAAAACCAAAAATTAAAAAAGATCAGCAGAAGGATTTTAAAAAAATAGATCAAGATTTAGAAGAATGTAAAAAGCAGGCAGAAGAGAATTTAATTGGTTGGCAGAGAGCCAAAGCAGACTTTTTAAATTATAAAAAAGAACAAGAAAAATCAATTGAAGATTTTCGAAAGTATGCAAATGAGGATATAATTATAAAACTTTTGCCGACAATAGATAATTTTGAATTGGCGATAAAACATTTACCTGAAGACCTAAAAGATGCTGATTGGACAAAGGGTATGATGTGTATTAAAAGTCAATTTGATAACTTTTTAAAAGATATTGGCGTGGAAGAAATTCAGTCAATTGGAAGCAATTTCGATCCAAATTTACACGAATCAATTGGAGAAGAAGAATCTGATAAAGAAGAAGATATTATTGTCGTTGAAATTCAGAAAGGATATAAGCTATTTGGGAAAGTTATTCGTCCAGCAAAAGTAAAAATTTCAAAGAAAAAGTAAATATTTATTAATTAATAATAAAATTATGTCAAAGCTATATAAATGTGCAAAGGGATGTGGAAGTATTGAAGAAAATGATAAGGAAAAAGTTCCAACTTGTTGTGGAGTTGAAATGATTGAAATAAACGAAGAAGAACTATTTAGTTGTCCTGGGTGTAGTGGATGTCATACGGGTTGTCATGGAGAAGAGGTAAAATAGTCTGTATTGTTAATTACATATTTAAATAAACCTAACTAAAAAAGGAGGTGATAAATATGGATATTATAAAATGGAGTCCATTTAGAGATATTGATAAATTTTTTGATCAGGACGATTTTTTTCCTGTTATTCCTGCAATATCTCGAAAATCGAAACCTGCAATAGATATATATCAGACAAAAGAAGATGTTGTTGCAGAGGTTGCTCTTGCGGGAGTTGATCCGAATGATGTGAAGGTTTCTGTTGAAGATGATGTTTTAACCGTGAAAGGAGAGATGAAAAAAGAAAAAGAAACTAAGGAAAAAGATTATTATTGCAAAGAAATCAGATCTGGAAGCTTTATGCGATCTATGAGTTTACCTTCTCATGTAAAAGCTGATAGGGCACAAGCAGAAAGTAAAAATGGTGTTTTGAAAATTACGATTCCAAAAGATGAAAGAAAGATGTTAAAAGAAATACCTATAAAAATTGTTAATAAGAAATAACTATCTGAAATGAACTTAATAGATTAGAGTTCCGACTTATTGAGTCGGATCTCTACATGGTAAAATTATTAATTAGTTTTACCATTTGGAGTAATAATAAATAGTTAACTAATATATTAAGAAAGGAAAAAACAAAATGAGTAAAATTTTAGGAATTGATCTTGGAACAACAAATTCCGCCATGGCAATTGTCGAGGCAGGAGATCCAAGAGTTTTAGAAAATAAAGAGGGGAATAGAACAACTCCTTCTGTTGTTGCTGTGAACAAGTCTGGTGAAAGACTTGTTGGTGTAATTGCAAAAAGACAGGCTGTTACTAATCCTGAAAATACGATTTTTTCAATTAAAAGATTAATTGGGAGAAGTTTTGAAGATGAAGAGGTTCAAAGAGATTTAAAGTTACTGCCTTATAAAATTATAAAATCAAATGGTGGGGTTAAGGTAAAAATCGGAGAAAAGGAACATACTCCACAAGAAGTTTCTGCAATGATATTGCAGAAATTAAAAAATGATGCTGAAGAAAAACTTGGTGAAAAGATTACAGAAGCTGTGATCACTGTTCCAGCATATTTTAACGACTCTCAAAGACAGGCAACAAAAGATGCTGGAAAAATTGCTGGTCTTGAAGTGAAAAGAATTATTAATGAACCAACAGCCGCAGCTCTTGCATATGGATTTAATAAAAAGAAGGACGAAAAAATTGTGGTGTATGATTTGGGCGGGGGAACATTTGACGTTTCAGTGCTTGAAGTGGGAGATGACACAGTTGAAGTGAAAGCTACAAACGGCGATACTCATTTGGGTGGAGATGATTTTGATCAGAGAATTATTAGTTGGATTGTAGAAGAATTCAAAAAAGATCAGGGAGTTGATCTTTCAAAAGACCAGATGGCTCTCCAAAGACTCAAGGAAGCTGCGGAAAAAGCAAAACACGAGTTATCGACATCAGTTGAAACTGAAATTAATCAGCCATTTATTAGTGTTGATGATTCTGGTCCAAAACATTTGAATTTAAAGTTGACAAGAGCAAAATTTGAAGAGCTTGTTGATGACTTAGTACAAGGAACTCTTGAGCCATGTAAAAAAGCTCTATCTGATTCAAAATTTAGTGCTGGTGATATAAATGAAGTGATATTGGTTGGAGGAATGACAAGAATGCCAGCAGTTCAAGAAGTGGTAAAAAAGTTTTTTGGAAAAGAGCCACATAAGGGAATCAATCCCGATGAGGTTGTTGCACTTGGCGCTGCAATTCAAGGTGGAGTTCTTGCTGGAGATGTGAAAGATGTATTACTTTTAGATGTTACACCGCTTTCTCTTGGTATCGAAACATTAGGTGGAGTTTCGACAAAGTTAATTGAAAAAAATACTACAATTCCAGCTGCCAAGACTCAAGTATTTTCAACAGCAGCGGACAATCAACCTTCAGTTGAAATTAATGTTCTTCAGGGAGAAAGAGAGATGGCGACTGGAAACAAGTCTTTGGGCAGATTTATATTAGATGGAATTCCTCCTGCACCAAGAGGCTTGCCTCAAGTTGAAGTTACATTTGATATTGATGCAAATGGAATTCTCAGTGTTAAAGCAAAAGACAAGGCAACAAACAAAGAACAGTCAATTAGAATTGAAGCTTCATCTGGACTTTCCAAGGAAGAAATTGAAAAAATGCAAAAGGATGCACAAGTACATGCCGAAGAAGATAAGAAAGCAAAAGAAAAGATTGAAATAAAAAATAATGCTGACACACTTGTCTATACAACTGAAAAACTTTTGCGTGAATCGGGAGATAAAATTAAAGAAGAAGACAAGAAATCAATTGAAGAAAAAGTTGAGGCCGTGAAAAAAGTAAAGGATACAGATGATATTGAAGCAATTAAAAAAGCTTCTGAAGAACTTTCCCTTGAAGCACAGAAAATTGGAACGGCTATGTATCAACAGCAAGCACAGCAAGACAAAGAAAGCGAAGATAAGAAGAAAGAAGAAGATAAAGGTCCAGTTGAAGGAGAATATGAAGAAGTGAAAGATGATAAAACAGACGACAAGAAAGATAACGACAAAAAGTAATTTTCTTTCAAATTGAATATAAAAATAAAAGACGAGAATTTTCTCGTCTTTTATTTTGTCTTGATCAGTAAATAAATTTTTAGGATAGAATAAACCTTCTAAGTGGCTCAAACCAGCCCTCTCGAAAACCAGCTTTTACAAATCCAGCCATTAGAATTATAAGTAGAACCAACATAAATCTGTTTGCAGCTTTAAGTGGTGATGGTTTTCCTATATAATATGGAGTGCCCCATTTTGATTTTGGCATAATATTAGTGTTTAGTGTTTAGTGTTATTCTGTCATTGCGAGAAGGAGCTGTGTGACAATATGGCAATCTTAAATTTATAATATATGATGTTAATATACAACATTGCATTGTTACTGTTATTTTACATAAAAAAATTGGTATTGACAAGAGCGGGGGTTTGTGATAAGGTTTAATTAACGATTTCCACATCGGGGTGGAGATTAAAAGAGAGGAGGAAAATTTAAATGTGCAAAATAATAGATGAAAATGGAATGATAGAAGTCGATATTAAAAACGATACTGGATACGGTGGCATAGGCCACTTTCAGGCGGTTTTGGATCAGACAGATCCAACAGAAGAAGACTTTTAGCCGTTCCAACAAAAAAAGAAGGGCAGATGAGTAGAGAGAAAAATCGTAAGGGAGGAAATTATGATTATTATTTCTTTACTATCTGCCCTCTAAAAACTCTTTAAAATTTATAAAAAACAAAAAAACGCATTGAATGGCGGTTTTTTTGTTGAAAAAAAATATTATAGCGTAAAAATAATTTGCCTAATTTCTAAAAAAAGTTCATAATTAATTAAAATATTAAAATATTTTGATTTAAAATAATTAACAAAAACATGAAAATACAAAAAGCAAAAAATCCAAAGAATTTAACAAGTTTTGAACAAATGCATTTACCTTGGATTGTTGTTGATGAGTTTATAAAGAAAAATGAGGAATTTGAAATTATTGTGAAAGTTGGGAAAGTTGATCATCCAATGACATGTGAACATTATGTTAGATGTATTCGGCTTTACATAAATGATCAACAAAAGG
>JARGGI010000025.1 GCA_029210775.1 Patescibacteria group bacterium
TTTTTATTTCATCAGATCCTCAAATTCTTCTTTTTCGATACTTTCAACTTCAACAAGTTTTTTTGCTATTTTTTCAAGCTTATCTTTGTTTTTTTCTATTGTGTTCATTGCAGTTTCCAGCGCATTATTAAGAAAGTTCTCAACTTCGTGGTCAATTTCAGAAGCAACTTTTTCGCTATAATTTCTTTGCTCATGGATTTCTTTTCCAAGAAAAACCGTTTCACTATGTTGACCGAAAACAATTGGTCCGATTTTTTCACTCATTCCATATTTTGTGACAAGCTCTCTTGCAATTGCGCTTGCTTTCATAAGGTCATTGCTTGCTCCTGTTGTAAGATCGTTAAAAATTGTCTTTTCAGCAGCATATCCACCAAGAAGCATTGCCATATTGTCAACAAATTCTGATTTTGAATGAAGATGTTTGTCTTCTGTTGGAAGATTGAGCGTATATCCAGCAGCGCGACCTCTTGAAATGATGGAAATTTTATGAATTGGATCAGTATTCTCAAGAAGATGTCCAAGAAGCGCATGTCCTGCTTCATGATAGGCGGCGATTTCTTTTTCTCTCTTTAATAAAATATTGCTTTGTCTTTCTGGACCAAGAATCACTTTTTCAATTGATTCGAGAATTTCTTTGTTCCCAACAATTTTCTTGTTTCTTTTCGCAGTCAAAATTGCTGCTTCATTAAGAAGATTGAAAAGCTCTGCTCCAGAAAATCCTGGTGTTCGTTCAGCGATTTTGTGCAGGTCTGCATCTTTTTCAATTGGTTTTCCCTTTGCATGAACTTTTAATATTGCTTCTCTGTCTTTAATGTCAGGAAGGTCGAGTACAATCCTTCTGTCAAATCTTCCAGGACGAAGTAGTGCTGGGTCAAGAACATCAGGTCTATTTGTCGCTGCCATAACAATTACATTTGTTTCAGTGTCAAATCCATCCATTTCAACAAGAATTTGGTTGAGAGTTTGTTCTCTTTCGTCGTGTCCTCCACCAAGTCCAGCACCACGATGTCTTCCAACGGCATCAATTTCATCAATGAACAAAATGCTTGGAGCATTTTTCTTTGCTGTTTTGAAAAGGTCTCGAACCCTTGATGCTCCAACTCCAACAAACATTTCCACAAATTCTGAACCTGAAATGTTAAAAAAAGGAACATCAGCTTCTCCAGAAACTGCTTTTGCAAGCAAAGTTTTTCCTGTTCCTGGAGGTCCTAAAAGCAGGACTCCTCTTGGAATTCTTGCGCCGAGGTCTAAAAATTTTTTTGGATTTTTCAAAAAATCTACAATTTCAAAAAGTTCTTCTTTTGCTTCTTTCACACCAGCTACATCTTTAAATGTTGTTTTTTTCTTTTTTTCACCTGGTTTTAAAAATCTTGCTGTTGATCTTCCAAATGACATTGCTTGGCTGTTTTGTTTTTGAGCCTGTCCGAGCATCATCCATAAAAGAAAGCCAATTAATAAAAACATTAGGATATAAGGTCCAAAAGCGGTTAGAAATTTTTCAGTTGGAGTTTTGTCTTTATTTAGAATATTTGCTTTATAAACTTTTTCTTGTGGTAATTTATGAACATTTATAAGTTCATCTTCAAGCGAAGTTATGCCCCCTTTTAGCAGGGTTTCTTTTGTATTATTCTCGTCATTTAGAGTGATTTCAACTTTATCTTCTCTGACTAAAATTTCTTTGACTTTTTCTTCATCAACTTGCTGAACAAGCTGGCTCATAGAAATTTCTGTTGGTTTTTCTTTTGAAATGTCTGCTATGGAAAAGAGAGCAGACATAAAGATGAAAAGTAAAATTATAGTTAGGATATTTTTGGTCAAATCATTTTTTATTGGATTCTTTGGTAACTTTTTGTTGATCTTTTTCATGTGGTTAATTTTTTATTTATAAATTTATGAAATAAATAATGTTTTTTTATTATAATATATAACATATTTTTTGTCCAGTGAAGAGGTTTATATAAATAATTTTTATTTTCTGCTGTCCAAAAAAAGTTACAGAATTTGGAGGAGAAGTATGACAATTTTTATAATATATTTTGTTATTGCTAATTTTAAATTTATGTGCTATAAAAAAAGCAGGAGGAGATATTGGTGTCAAAAAATATATCAATTTTTTGGAGTAAATATAAAAAAGAAATCAGATTTTCTATTTTTATTATCATCACATATGTAGTGTGTTTGGGGTTGTTTCTTTCTGAATATAGACTGCCTGAAATTATAGAATTCTTGATTACTTGTTTTCTTTCCTATCTATTTTGGATTCTTGTTTGCACTTTTATCTATAAAGATTCTAAAATAATAGAAGAGTTTGAGATAAACATATTAAATTTATTTTATAGATGAATATTATTTCATCTTTTTTTATATCAATCCATCAAGAGATCCTATATAAGAATTTAAAAACATTGGGATAATAATAATCAGTCCAATAATCGGAAGTACGAACATTAGAATTGTGAAAATTGCAGAATAAAGAATGTATTTTCTTGTTTTTTCTGCAGATTCATAAGTTTTTTTCAAAAGTTCTTGATTTTGTTTCAAGATTTCCGTAATTTGTTCTTCATTGATCATGGTTTTATTTTATGGATAAAATTAGACTACATTTGTTCTTGGCCTGTATTGTAGGGCTTCGGCGATGTGAGAACTCTCAATATTTTGTTTTTCTTCAAGGTCCGCAATTGTTCTAGCAAGTTTGAGGATTTTATAAAATGATCTTGCGCTAAGTTGGAATTGATTAACCGCAGTTTTGAGAAGGTCAATTGTTTGAGAGTTTGTTCTACAAAATTCTTTCACATCTTGAGAGCTCATTTCTGAATTTGTTAAAATTTTCTTATTTTCAAATCTTTTCTGTTGAATTTCTCTTGCTTTTTCTACGCGCTCTCTTATTGATTTTGAAGATTCTGACAAATTATCATCTGTAAGTTTTTCAAATTTAATTCGCGGAACTTCAATATGAAGATCAATTCTATCCAAAAGAGGACCTGAAATTTTCTTTTGATATTTGATTATTTGTGTTGGTGAACAACTACAGTCGCGGTCCGGATCGCTTGAATATCCGCATGGACAAGGATTCATACTGGCAATGAGTGAAAATTTTGCGGGAAAAGTGAGCGTGCCTTGAGCTCTTCCAATGGTAACGATTCCGTCCTCAAGTGGTTGTCGAAGATTTTCCAAAATTCCGCGGGGAAATTCTGGAAGCTCATCAAGAAACAAAACCCCGCGATGAGCCAAACTTATCTCCCCTGGTTTTGGAAATGTTCCACCTCCGACAAGTGATGGTGCTGTGGCGCTGTGGTGAGGAGTTCGAAATGGTCTGATTTTTATAAGCGGTCTGTCGCTTGGAAGCAATCCTGCAATACTATATATTTTAGTGACTTCTAATGCTTCTTCTTTTGTCATTTTTGGTAAAATTGTAGGAACGGCTCTTGCAAGAAGAGTTTTGCCAGTTCCCGGAGGTCCGCTCATAATCACATTATGTCCTCCGCTTGCAGCAATTTCAAGAGCTCTTTTGATGTGTTCTTGTCCTTTAACATAAGCAAAATCAACTGAAAAATTCTCGTTTTCTTCAGTATCTCCTATTCCATGTGTTTTTGCTGGTTTAATAATTTTTTCATCAATAAGATGTTCAAAAAGTTGTAACAAGCTTTCAACGGGAATGATTTCAACTCCTTCAACTAAGCTTGCTTCAAATTCGTTTACCCTCGGAACATATAATCTTTTATATCCTTTTTGCTTAGCAAAAATTGCAATTGGCAAAATTCCATTTGTGTGTCTTAATTTTCCATTTAAAGAAAGTTCTCCTATAAAAAGGCTGTCATCAATATTTGCATCAAGTTGTTTTGATGCTTTAAGAATTCCAATTGCAATTGGCAAATCATAAGCGGGACCTGCTTTTTTAATATCAGCTGGCGCAAGATTAATTGTGATGCGAGTTGTTGGATATTCAAAACCGGAATTTTTAATTGCCGCACGAACTCTTTCTTTTGACTCTTGAACTGCGGTGTCGGGAAGTCCAACAACCGTAATACTTCCAAGACCCGGGCTTATGTCAAGTTCGACTTCAATTGCTTCACAATCAAGTCCAACGACAGCACAGGAATTTATTTTAGAAAGCATATTTTGTTTTATTAATATATTTTTATTCTATCACTATTGTGTTTCTTAAACAAACACTTCTCTTTATTTAATGGGTTGACAATTATTATAATTTTTGTAAAATAGAAATGCTGGCTTAATAATAGTAATTACATAGCCAGCGGGAATGTGAAAAGAATGAACAAAAAAATAATATTAGGAGTATTGGCGTTGTTGGCAATTTTATTTGTCATAAGCATGGGAACTGCAACGGCAATGAAAGAGCAGGTAATAAATGAAGCAAATTTGCACGCTTCGTTTAGCACAAAAGGTGCGGAGTTACAAAACATACTACTTACAGTAGATGTGTTTGAATACAACGACAAAATGTATCTATATGTTGGTCAAGATATTCGTGACCAGAATGGAACATTCCTTTCAGGAGCCTATGGATCTAAGATTTTTGAGAATGGAGATTTCCAAATCAAGATAAATCCAAAATCAGTAAGGGCAAATTTTTCTACTGATATTATTTTATCACAATGGTATCCAATCTATAGTGATATTGTCTTAAATAATATCACAGTGACATGGGAAAGTGATGAAAGTCCTGAAATCATACGCTATAACAAGAGCGATCCTGAATATCCTAAAAATATGGATTGTTACGTATATTCCAAAGGAGGTGCAATTGGATCTGCAAATGGGATAAATCTGGGACCAAGCTTTTATTCAAATATAGAAGTTTCAACTTCTATCTTCAAAGTATAGAAAACAGAGTGAGACATTGGGTGGTAACTTGATAAGTTATCACCTATATTTTTTATATAAAAATTTTACTCACTAATCTTTAAATCCAAAATATTCATTTGCAATTCTCTGTTTCCATTCCATTCATTAATTTCCAACTGAAAAACAACATCAACTATGTCGCCCCAACGAAGCGCAGGTTTGCCATTTGGCATTTCATTTGCAAATTTTCCCAAGCGAAATCCAATTGCGTTGAAATATTTTACTTTTCTCTCATCTAAATTTGATTTAAAACAAAGCTTGAGATGCGCGTTGTCATTTCCCACAGTTCTAATTTCATGCACTTCAAGTTTTCTTGTCAAAAAAACTGGTTTGTTGTTTCCTTGTCCAAAAGGTTTAAACTTTTCAATTTCATCAATTAGCTTCCAATTAATTTGGTTATGTTCAATTTGACAATCAATCTCAGCTGATGGAATTAAATCTTCGTCTTTTATAGATTCTTCAGCAATTTGTTCAAGCTTTTTTTTTAATTTTTTGAAATTCTTTTTTTCAATTTTAAGTCCTGCAGCTTGAGAATGTCCTCCAAAACTAATCAAAATGTCTTTGCATTTTTCAATCGCTTTTATCAAATTAAATTCTGGGATGCTTCTTCCTGAACCAGCAAATATATCTTCTTTTTGTTGAAGTATTAAAATCGGACGAGAATATTCATCAGACAATTTTCCAGCCACAAGCCCTACAATTCCAATTCTCCAATCAGAATCTTGTTCAATAATTAATTTAGGAATTTTTTTATATTTGCCAATTCTCTGTCTGATTTCAACCATTGCTTTTTCTGTAATTCTTTGTCGATTTTGATTATTTTTTTCAAGTTTATTTGAAAGTTCTTCTGCTTCTGCTTCATTTTCAGAAATCAAAAGCTCATAAGAAGTATTCGCATGGTCCATTCTTCCTGCGGCATTGAGCCTTGGAGCCAGCATAAATCCAATTGATGTCGCATCAATCGATTTTATTTCTGTTACATTTCCATTTTCTCTGACTCTTGTTCCTGCATTTTTAATGAGCTTTTGCAGACCCAAACGACGTGTTTTATTAATTACCAATAAACCATATTTTACAAGAGTTCTATTCTCTCCAACAAGAGCGACACAATCTGCAATTGTTCCAAGAGCAACTAAATCTAAAAGCCATTTTTCAAATCCTTTTGTTAGTTTGATTTTTCCTTTTAATTTTCTTTTTTCAAGTTCAATGAGAAGCGCTTGAACAAGTTTGAAAGACACTCCAACACCCGCAAGCTCTTTAAAAGGATATTTACAGTCTTTTTGTCTTGGATTAATTATTGCCAAAGCATTAGGCGTTTTTTCTGGAACATGATGATGATCTGTCACGATAATATCCATTGCTAAGCTTTTTATCTTTTCTACACTATCAAAATTTGAAACACCGCAATCAACCGTAATTATTAAGTCCGTGTTATTTTTTTTGATTTTATTAATTGCTTTTTTATTCAAACCATAGCCTTCAATTTCTCGATCTGGAACATATATATCAATGTAATCTTTTGCTTCTTCTTGGCTTATTTGTTTTATGACTGATTTTAATTCAATTAGCATATTAATTAAAACAACAGATGAAGTTATTCCATCAACATCATAATCTCCATAAACTGTTATTTTTTCATCACTTTCAATTGCTTTAAAAATCCTTTTGACGGCGATGTCCATATCTTTCATTAAATATGGGTCGTGTATATCTTGTTCGTAGTCAGAATTAAAAAACTCATCAATAAGAGTTTGGTTGTTTATATTTCTATTCCACAAAAGTTGTAAATAAATTGAAGAAAATTCTGGAAATTCTTTTGCAAATGTTTCCGGATATTTTTTGTTTACAATCCAGCATTTTTGCATAAATGAGATTAATTTATAATTTATAAATTTATTATATCATTTCAGTAGCTTTATTCAAAATTTATATTATTTAAAAAAATAATTTACCTTGAATTACGAAATTCAATATATTTGCCACTCTAAGCCTGTCTGCCGACAGGCAGGCTCACTATGACAAATTTAGCTATTTCGTAATTCAAAGTAGAAAATAATATAATATTGCCTAAGTTCTCATAAAATGATTTAGAGATTATAATGAAAAAGACAGTTCTATTGTGCTAAGGACTGTCTTTTTGTGTTGAATTTGATTTAATATATATTACTGTATTCCTTTGAACATTGGCATTCCATTATCTGGGTTAGTTGGGACATAAATTGTTCCTTCTCTGTCTTTTAATTCTCTTATATATAAGTAATTCAGATATTCAGGCGTTAAGCTTTCATTGATTGTTGTTTGTGCGTCTCTTTGCCCCTCCGCTTCAATTCTCTTTCGATCTGCTTCTTTCTTTTCTTTTTCAAGAATAAAATCATATCTTTGGCTTTCTTGTTCTGCTTGAAGTTTTTCTTGAATGCTGGAGTCAAGCTTTGCTGGAAGAATTACATTTCGAAGGAGAACTTGTTCAATCGCAATTCCTCTTGGTTCAATGTTGTTTGTCATTTTTTCTTTGATAGTTGTAATAATCTCATCTCTCTTGTCGGAATAAATAGATTTTGAATCATATCCGGCGACAACTTCTCGAATTGCGCTTCTAATCTCAGGTCTGATGATTTTTTCTTGATAATCTGTTCCGAGTTCTTTGAAAACATCAGATGCACTGTTTTCAACAAGATGATAAAAAACAGTAATATCGAGTTTGACTGTTAATCCTTCACTCGTAAGAGCGTCAATTGAGTCATCTCCAAGTTTTTGACCTTCACTTTTTGCAATACTCATTGTGTATTGCTCTGTCCTGATGCTTAATTTTGTAATTTTCGCAAGCGGATTAATAAGATGAAAACCAGATTTTACTTCGCTATCTTTTACCTTTCCGAATAAATGATAGACACCAGTTTCTCCTGCTGGAATGATTACGACTGATTTGATTAGAATTATAAGAGCTAAGACAATCACAATAGCAGTGCTTGTTGTTTTTTTGTTCATATTATTCAAAGTTATTTTGTTAGTAAAATTAAATGGATTATTTTTTGTAAAGTATTGCTTTGTGTCTTTGGTTCCAGAGAAATTAAGATTAATCCCCTTTTTCTTAGATTCTTCTTTAACGGCAAAAATTATAGGAAGGAGAAAAACTGCTCCAAAAATCAACCAAAAGAGAAATGTTGGTTTAAAGATTAATATAAAGATTAATATCCAAATTGCATATTTTATAAATTGATCTCTGTTTTGCATTTATATTATTAAATTAGATTTTAATTTCACTTCTTTGGGTGGTTAGGTAGTTTATTAAAAATATCAAAACTATATTTAACGACAGATTTTGAAACAAGTTTAGAATAACAATATTATTTATTCTTTACAATCAGTAGCTCTTTTTTTGATTCTATCAAACTCATTATCAATATGCTGTTGAATTTCTTGAACAAGTCTTTCATTTTCTGGCTTGAGAAGATGTTTAAATCTTTTTTGAGATTTATACCACTCAATTATTGATTTTCTTTCCTTTGGTTCGTAATTCAAGACAAATTTTCCATGATCAACTTCATAAAGTGGCCAAAAATTTGTTTGTACAGCCAAATCACAAATTCGAACGGTTTGTGCAGGATCAAATCCCCAGCTTCGTTGACATGGACTAATTAAATTTATAAATGATGGTCCTTCAACTTCAAGCGCCCTTTTTGCTTTTTTTGTTAGATCTGCAAAATTTGAGCAAGAAGATTGAGCAACATAGTTGATATGATGACCTTCAATAATTGCTGTTAAATCTTTTTTATATTCTCTTTTGCCTTGTTGTACCTTTCCTACTGGCGAAGTTGTGGTGTGAGATCCTCGAGGAGTTGCACCCGATCTTTGATTCCCTGTGTTCATATATGCTTCGTTGTCATAGCAGACATAGAGAAATTGATGTCCTCTTTCAAGAGCTCCGGATAAACTTTGCAGGCCAATATCATAAGTTCCGCCGTCTCCGCCGAAAACAACAAATTTAATATTTTCAGGAAGTTTTTTTGCCCAGTCAGGCCTATCTGTTGTTTTTTTTCTGAGTAAAACTTTGTATGCCTCAATGATTCCGCTTGCCGTAGCGGAAGCGTTTTCAAAAGCGTTATGAATCCAAGGCACTTTCCAAGCCGTATAAGGATAGATTGTTGTTGCAACTTCAAGACAACTTGTTGCATTGATCACGACAACTGGCTCGTTGATTGCAGCTAAAGTTAATTTTGCATTAATTGGTTCAGAACATCCAGCACAAAGACGATGTCCCGAAGTTAGTCTTTCCTCTTTTTGAGATAGCTCTATTAGATTCATATTTGTTTATATTATTTTTATATTAGTATTATAGCAGAATATAGAAATAAATAAAATTATAGAAAATAAAATCCGTGATTATTTCACGGACTATGTTCCCATAATGGGCTTTCATTATGATTTATTTCAATATTTGGATCAAGAGAGCTTACTATTTCAACTGCTGACAATTGATATATTTGTTTGAAATCTTCTTTTGTCGGATATCTGTAATGGAGTAAATTTGCAAGCCAATTTATTTCATTGTCAACTAACATACTAACTACAAATTCGGGCGCTAAATTTTTACACAATTCATTATTAGCGAAAAATTCGAGAACCAACTTTAATTTGTTAGCTTGATGAAGTCTTTCTTCTTTAAAATCCATTACTTTGTAATAATTTTTATACATCCAATCTCTTGCGATTCTAAATATTTTAGCTTCTTCGCTTTTTGAAAAAGATACTTTGCCTTCTTCTAAACTTTCATTTACTATTTCATTTATACAGCTTTTTGTCCTTTCGGTTCGATTTATTCCTAATCTGTTTACAATATTTACAATTTCTGATATTTCCTTTGGGCTTAACCAATTAGGTTTGTTATTCTCTAATTCTTTAATGTCCAAAAATAAATATGCAAGTTTATCTGCTATTACAACGACATTAATTTCATTTGGAAGATTATGCTCAAAATATAATTCTTCATTATTTCTTGAATGGTTTATAATTCCGCATACCACTTCCCATGTCAAATTAAGTCCCTTGCCATTTCTTTCAATCATTTGCAGCATAATAGCTGAAATAAGAGGATGTTTAACTCCAAGGACTCTTTCTCCATTATGACCGAATGGAGGATGTCCAACATCATGACCGGCAGCAATTGCCATACAAAGGGCTATATTTAATCCTAATTTTGAAGCAATAATTACAGCGATTTTTATTACCAAATCAGTATGCATTCTTCTGGTGCTTATATGTGGGCTTGTTATGTTGGAACCATCAAATCCATTGTTTAAGGGATGAACTTGCATTTTGCCATTCAATCGAAACAACGAAGTACTTGTTAATATATTTAGATAATCTTCAAACCATGGATTAATTATTTTCAAACACATAATGTCTGTATGTTTTCTGCCATAAGATACTTCTAAAGATTCTAATTTGGAAATATATGTATGTATTTTATTTTGAAAAGAGCGTTTCGTCATTTTTCATCCTCCTTTTGGTTTTGTTTTCGATATTTTGTTTAATTTAAATTTAAAGCTTTAAAAATATTTTGTCAAACAAAAAGGGCTCTACACTAATAACTGTGGTGGATAACTAAAGAATTTGTAGAATTATATTGATAAA
>JARGGI010000026.1 GCA_029210775.1 Patescibacteria group bacterium
GCAGACCGCATCAAACCCTAAATTATGAAACTCCTATGAAATTTAGTAATGTGTTACCTATGTATGCGTCTTGTACATATTGTTGTGATAACATTGTTTTTGTGTTATAATTTACTAAACAAATAAAATTTGTGGTTGATTTCTTGTTTAGTGGGATGGTAAAAACAACTATGATACAGCGTTTTAAAAAATAAAAATGGAAAATAGAAATTTTTTTAGATCGTTTTTAAGAATGATTTTATATTATTGTGCTATGCGTAAATATAACCCTTTGTTTTTAGCGATGCCATATTTTTAAGTGGCAAAAAGCCTAACTTTGTTGGGATTTTTAATTAAGTTGTATTCTTAACAATAATATATTAAATTTTTAAAAAAAATGAAGACTAAACAAATTTTAGAAAAGATTACTCCTGAAATTAAAGAAAAAGAGATAGAAAAAATAAATAATTTGAAGCTTCCAAAAGAATTGAGAAAATGGGTAGATGAATATAAAAAAGTGGGAGGAGAAAGAGATGATTTTATTTGGAAATGGACTTATTTTGGAATGCATTTATATACATTATCTAGTGTTCGAAAAACGGATATAGAAGATGTTTGTATTTTAAAAACAATTAATATTATTATTGATGTGTTAGTTGATGATATTATTGATAAGAGAAAAAATATATGTATGCTAGAGGAGGCAATAAATTGTTTTTCTTTTGAAAAAAATGGAACGAATTTTAACAAAAAAAAATTTGATAAAGAAGATTTGCGATATTTAAGTCTTGTTAAAGATGCATGGGATTATATTGAAAGAAAGATAAAAAAATATCCACGGTATAAAGAATTTAAAGACATTTACATTTTTGATTATCGACAATTTATAAATTCTTTAAGATTTTCTTATTTAGTACTTAAAAATTTATATATAATAAATAAAACTGAATTTTATATATATCAACCTGCTAATATGTTTGCTATGATAAGTATGGACATTGATTTAATGAATTCACCAATGTTCAATATAAATGAATTGGGAAAAATGAGAGAAGTTAGTTGGTATTCTCAAGAAGTTTTAAGGATTGGTAATTGGATTAGTACATGGGAAAGAGAAGTTCGTGATGCTGATTTTACAAGCGGTGTTTTTGCATATGCAATAGACTCTGGCTTTATAAAATACAATGATTTACAAAAAGGAAAAGAAAAAGATATAATTAAAAAGATAAAAAACTCTAAAGCAGAGGATGAACTTTTAAAAGAGTGGGAATGGTATTATAAAAAAATTGAAAGTTTTGACGATAAAATAAAATCTGTAGATGTTAAAAAAATAAATAAAGGATTAAAAAAATTTTTAATAATGCATTTAACAAGTATTGGTTATAAATAATTATGAATTATGATAGAACTATATCTTGTAAATAAAATTCTTACTCTTTTGATTGTTTTAGTAGGAGCTTGGTTGTCTGTTTGGGTATATTACAATAATAAAGAAAATAAGGTCAATCAAATATTTTTTTTGATGACTTTTGGAATTTTGATTTGGATTATTTTTGGATATTTAATCACTTTGCCTGGACAATATAAAAATATAGTTATTCTCTATGCAAAAATTGCATATGCAGGAGTTTTTTTATGGCTTGTAAGTACATATTATTTTATTATATATTTCCCAAAGAAAAAGTTTGAGAATAAAATTATAAGCTTTATTGTTGTTTCTTCTGTTTTATTATTGTTTTTTATAACTATTTTTACAGACGCACTTGTTATGGATGCAAATATTGGCGAAATATCTTCTAATCCAATTTTAGGTAGATATTGGCCTTTAATTTATTTAATCATATTTGTTTTGTTTATAATATTGTTTGTAACTTTATTTCAAAAATATTTAAAGATATCTAAAACAGAAAAAAATAAAATAAATTATATAGCTTTGGGATTGCTGCTGTTTACTTTAATAAATTTTATATTTAATGTATTTCTGTCTCCTCGTTTCGGAATGATTCCTTATGCATATATTGGAAATAATTCTGCTATAATTTTTTTAATCCTTACTGCTTACGCTATAACTGAAAGCAATTTAATGGGCATAAAAACTATTTTGACGCAGTTATTGATAGTTGTTATGTCAATTATATTGTTAATTGACATAACTCTTCTTACAAGAGATGGTTTTATGTTAATTTTAAAAATTGGAGTCTTGATAACATTTTTATATTTTGGTCGAGGATTGATAGTGAGCGTTGAAAAAGAAAAAAAGGCGTCTAGAAAATTACAGGATGCAAATGAAAAGGTAAGACAATATGTTGAAAAATTAGAAGAAACGAATAAAATATTAGAAGAGGGCAATGAAGATTTAAAGGCGTTGTTGGATGCCAATGATTCTGTAATTGAGAACATGGATTCAAAAAAGATAGCGCAGGGAATTGTAGATATTATTCCAAAAAGTCTTGGACATTTAGGCAACAAAGGGGGCGTGTTTGTTTTGTATAATAGAGAAAAGAAAACATTAAATACATACGCAATAACTGAATCAAAGATTGCCCAAAAAGCAAGGAAGCTTCTTGGAAAATCTTTAGAAGGGCATATTGAAAATATTGATGAGGTGAATAATTTTACAGCACAAACAATTAAGCAAAGGAAAATCTTTGTTGGAAGCAAGCTTGAAGATTTTATCTCGCCAACTGTTAGTGTTAAGATTTGCAGGTTGATTCAGAAATTAATTAGAGCAAAATCATTTGTTTCTGTTCCGCTATATTCAAGAGGAAGTGTTGTAGGATCTTTGTTATTTGTGGGAACTAAAAAAGAAAAAGATATAACCCAAAGGGATAAGAATATTTTATTTATGTTTTCTTCACATATTGGTAATGCAGTTGAGAATGCAAGGTTATATGAGCAGACTAACAAACAAATTAAAGAAATGGCAAGACTGAACACTGACCTTGGAAGAGCAAATGTCAAACTAAAAGAACTTTTGGAAGTTAAGAATGAATTTTTACACATTACTTCTCATCAGCTTCGAACGCCCTTGACTGCGATTCGAGGCATGATCTCGATGTGGTATGACGGTGATTTTGATGATTTGCCTAAAAAAGAAAAGAGAAAAATGGTAAAAAGAATACTTGTTAGCACAGAGAGATTGAATAATATCACAAATGATATGCTTGATGCTCTTGAACTTGAAGGTGGATTTTTGAAATTTCAATTTAAATCAGTTTCTATAGTAGGAATTATAAAAGAAATTATTGAAACCTTGAAACCTAATTTTGATGATAAAAAAATATATATAAAACTTGAAAATTCTTCAAATGTGCCTCATGTTGAAGTTGAGCCAAATTATATTAGGCAGGTGTTTATGAATATAATTGATAATGCATGTAAATATACAAAAAAAGGCGGAGTTACTGTCAGTGTTGGCGTTAGTGATAAAAAATTTATTAAAGTTATAGTTAAGGATACTGGAGTTGGTGTGAATAAGGGAGATACAAAAAAGATTTTTGAAAAATTTACACGAGGAAAAAACGCAGTAGTTGAAAATGCTTCAGGAAGCGGATTGGGATTATTTATAGCAAGGAAAATCATCAAAACACATGGAGGAAAAATTGAGCTTGAAAGTAAAGGGAGGGGAAAAGGTGCGATCGTTAAAATATATCTGAAAATTAATCAGGGGGAATAGAATTTAATTTATAACAACAATAGAAAATATGAAAATTGAAGATCATCTTGTGAAACTTAAAGAAGATATTGATAATGAACTGAGGGAATATTTTGAGTGTAAAATCGAGAAAATTAAAAAGAAAAATGATTTATGTGAGCTCGTTGGGATGACAGAAAATCTTGAAAAATTTATTCTAAGTTCTGGAAAAAGAATTCGGCCAATTCTTTTTTATTATGGTTATATTTTAGCAAATGGAAAAAATATAAAAGAAATTTTAAAAACTTCAATTTCTATTGAATTTATACACTCATATTTTTTGATTCACGATGATATAATTGATCGTGATGATTTCCGTCATGGAAATTTTTCTATGCATCATAGTTATGCAAAAAAAGCAGAAGAAGAATTTAAGAATATTGATTCGGATCATTTTGGGATTTCAATGGGAATTATTGTGGGCGATTTATCTTCCGCTTTTGGTTATGAAATTTTAAATTCCTCAAAGTTTAAAAAAACACTAAAGACAAAAGCTTTGAGTAAGTTAGATAAAATAATCTGTGACACAATTTTTGGTCAAGCTCTTGATTTAAATTTAGAACAAAATAAAAATTATTGTATTGATGAAATTTTTGAGATGCAGACTTGTAAAACTGCTAAATATACGATAGAGGGCCCATTACATTTGGGAGCAATTCTTGCGGGAGCTGACAATGATTTTTTAGATTCTTTGAGCAAGTTTGCAATTCCTCTTGGCATTGCTTTTCAAATTCAAGATGACATTATTGGAGTTTTTGGTGACAAAGTAAAAATTGGAAAACCTGTTGGATCTGATATTATGGAAGGAAAGAAAACTTTGCTATTAGCTAAGGCTGTAGAAAATGCAGATGATACTCAAAAAAAGATATTAGATAAATCTTTGGGCAATAAAAATATTAGTATTAAAGATATAGACAATGTGAAAGACATTATTATTAATACTGGATCTTTGGAATTTTCAAATAAAAAAGCATTGGAACTCGTAGAAAATGCAAAAAAGGAAATAAAAAACATTTCTATTTCAAAAGAAAATGTAAAGTTTCTGAATAATTTTGCTGATTTTATTGTTAATAGGGGACATTAGTGATTTTTAAAAGATAGGATTATTATAAATTTTGTGTAAAAGTGGGCAAGCTGTGGATAGCTTGTCTTATTTTTATTGTTCATTTTTTTAATAATATTTTATTTAAGCCAAAAACATATAAAGTTGTAGGGGGAAGTGGATGGTTTGACTAATATGTTAAGTGGTGTATAATGGAAACATAGGTAAGAAAAGTGGATAAAAGTGGGGAAAAGATTAAATTAATGTGTATAAGTTTCAAAACATGTTTATTGGAGAATACAATCATAACTTAGATGAAAAGGGAAGACTTGCTGTTCCTGTTAAGTTTCGAAATGATTTGAAAAAAGGAGCTGTTGTTACAAGGGGACTTGATGGTTGTTTATTTTTATATACAATGAGTGAATGGAAAGTTTTGGCAGAAAAGTTGAGCAATTTACCAATCAGTCAATCAAATACAAGAGCTTTTGCAAGGCTTATGCTTGCAGGCGCTATGGATGTTCAACTTGATAAACAAGGAAGGGTTGTTCTTCCAGATTATTTGAGAAAATATGCAAGTTTAAAGAAAAAAGTTGTTATTGGCGGTTTGTATAATCGCTTGGAAATCTGGGATGAAGAAACTTGGGAAAAATATAAGAATGTGACTGAAAAAGAAAGTGGCGATATAGCAGAAAAACTTGGTGAATTAGGAGTATAAAATTAGTTATCGAATAAATTTTATAAAATAAAGTATTTGGCAATGCCGTATTTTCATATTCCAGTTTTATCTAAGGAGGTTATAGAAATTGTAGATCCTATGCCAGGGGAAAATTTAGTTGATGGAACGCTTGGTGGTGGGGGTCATGCAGGACTTTTTCTTGAGAAAATTTCTCCAGATGGAAAACTTTTGGGAATTGATTTGGATGATGAAGCATTGTCTGAGAGTAGAAAGAGTCTTGGAAAATATTCTGATAGAATAATTTTGAAAAAGGGAAATTTTGTTGACTTTGTAAATATTGTAAAGGAGCATAATTTTCAGAATATAAATATATTTTTTCTTGATCTTGGATTTTCTTCACAACAACTAAAGAGCAATTCAGTTGGTATATCATTTTTAAAAGAAGCTCCTTTGGATATGAGAATTGGTGGAATAAGTGAAGATGGAGATAATAAAATAAGTGCAGAAGATATTGTTAATAATTATAAAGAAGAAAAGATTAAATTAATTATTAAAGAATATGGAGAAGAAAGATATGCGACTCTTATTGCAAGAGAAATAATCAAAGTGAGAAAAGAATCAAGAATTGTTAATACACAACAACTCGTTGATTTAATATCAAAAGTCGTTCCAGAAAAATATAAAAAACAAAAAATACACTTTGCTACAAAAACTTTTCAAGCACTTCGAATAGCGGTAAATAGTGAACTTGAAAATTTGGAAATTGTATTACCACAAATTTTGGATAATATTGAAACAGGAGGAAGAATCGCGATTATATCTTTTCATTCTCTTGAAGATCGAATAGTTAAGAGATTTTTTCAAAAGGAATCAAAAGATTGTATATGTGATTTAAAAGTTCCAGTTTGTAATTGCGGGCATAAAAAAAGATTAGAGATTCTTACCAAAAAGCCGATTCAAGCAAAGGAAAAAGAAATTTTAAGTAATTCAAGAGCAAGAAGTGCAAAACTTAGAATTGCAAAAAAAATATAATAATTAATAATGATATTTATGTCAAAAGTGTTTATTGTAAAAATTAGGAGAGGTATGAAAAGAAAAACTGTTTCTCAAAGGATCAAAGAAAGTGAAAAAATTATTGGCATATTTTGTAGTGTCTCAATTGTTGTTATGAGTTTGTTATATATTTTCCAAATGAGCACAATTGCAACTAATGGTTATGAAATTGAAAAATATGAACAGAATCTTGAAAATTTAAAAAAAGAAAATCAAAAAATAATAATTGAATTGGCTGATTTAAAAGCGATGCGTAATCTTGATAGTGAGAGTAGTGGATTAATAGCTGTTGAATATAATAATGTGACATATATAACTTCGAAATCTAGTGCAGTTGCAATTGGAAGATAGTTTTTTATTTCTGTTTGAGAAAATTATTCTTGATATAAAATATTATGAAAAAACTCCATTCGAATTTATATGATAAAAATGATTTTATTTTTCGTATATATATTTTAATTGGTATAATTTTAATACTGTTTTTTTTAATTCTTTTAAGGCTTTTTCAAATTCAAATTTTGAAGAATGATTTTTATAAAGCATTAGCACAGGGGCAACATGAATTTTTTACAAAGACTTTGCCCAAAAGAGGAGAAATCTTTATAAAGGATTTATATTCTGATAGACTTTATCCTTTGGCGGTTAACAAGGAAATGAGTTTTATATATGCTGTTCCTAAAAATATTGAAAATAAAAATAATGTTGCAAGAAAGCTTTCAAAAATATTAGATCTTGAAGAAGAGGATATTTTTAATATTATAAATAAAAAAGATGATCCTTATGAAGTAATAAAGAACAAGGTTTCTGATGATGTTGCTGAAAAAATTAGAAATGAAAAGATTTTTGGAATTGAAATTAGTCCTGAGATTGTGAGATATTATCCTGGAGAGAATCTTGCTTCGAATGTTGTTGGTTTTTTAGGTCATAAGGGAACAGAAAGAGTTGGTCAATATGGAATTGAGGGATATTATGACGATAAACTCAAAGGAACAATGGGTTTTTTGGAAATTGAAAAAGATGCAAAGGGGAATTGGATATCATTTGGATTAAAGAGTTCTCAAGCACCGAAAGATGGTGATGATATTATATTAACTATAGACCAAACAATACAGTATCTTGCTGAAAAAAAATTGAAAGATGCGATTGATAAATATGGAGCGATAAAAGGAGATTTGATTATTATGAATCCTAAAACTGGTGCTATATTAGCTTTAGCACAATATCCAAATTATAATCCAAATGAATATTATATAGAGGAAGATATGGGAATATATTTGAACTCAAGTATTCACGGCGTTTATGAACCTGGCTCAGTTCAAAAACCAATTACCTTGGCAATTGGAATTGATTTAGGGAAAATTGGTCCAAATACAACTTATGAAGATGAAGGTTTTTCGAAGATTGATATATGGACAATTAGAAATTCTGACGGAAAAGCTAATGGAAAGCAAACGATGACTCAAGTTCTTGAAAAATCGCTAAATACAGGAACAATTTTTGTAGCAAGTCAAATTAATAAGGATGATTATTATAAATATTTAAAAAATTTTGGGATTGATGAATTGACAGGCGTGGAAATATCAGGAGAAGCTAAGGGAGATCTTTCAAATTTGAGAAAAAGAAGTGATATAAATTATGCCACTGCTTCATATGGACAAGGCATTTCAATCACTCCGCTTGCGATGTTAAATGCAGTATCAGTGTTTGCAAACGATGGAAAACTTATGAAACCTCATATTGTAAGTGAATTTATTCATGCCGACGGTTCATCTGATATGATCGAGCCAGAAGTGATAAGACAAGTTGTAACATCAAAAACAGCAAATTTGATTGCTGCTATGATGGTTAGCGTTATAAAAAACGGACATGCGCAACAAGCTAAAGTTAAAGGATATAGTTTTGCTGGGAAAACTGGAACTGCTCAAATTCCAAATAAAGAAGAAGGTGGATATGAAGAAGAAAAGACTATTCATACTTTTGTTGGTTTTGGACCGATGCCAGATCCGAAATTTTCGATTTTGATAAAATTAGATGAACCTACAAACGCATCATTTTCTGCAGACACGACTGCTCCAATATTTAAAGATTTGTCTCAAGAATTAATAAATTATTATAATATTCCTCCAACCGAAGATTTATAGAAATTGTAATTAATAAAAACATAAATGAGAAGAATAGTAATAGAAATTTTGAATATATTAGCAAAAGAAATATTGGTAAAATATAAACCAGTTGTTATTGGGATTACGGGAAGTGTTGGAAAGAGTAGTTCAAAAAAAGCAATTTATGAAATATTAAAACAAAAATATAAAGTATATGGAGACAAGAGTGATTATAGTGTTGAGGTTGGGATTCCACTTGCAATAATTGGACTTGAAAGTGGTGGTCGTTCAGTTAGAAAATGGATAAAAATAATCATTAAAGCATTAATAAGGTTAATAAAAAAATTTGACTATCCTGATATTTTACTTTTAGAGATGGGTGTAAATGGACCAGGTGATATGAAAAAAATGTTAAAAGTTGTAAAACCTGATATTGCTGTTATAACTAATATTGGAAAATTTCCTTCACATACAAAATATTTCAAAGATGCAAAACATGTTACAAAGGAAAAATCATTGATTGTAAAGTCTTTAGGAAAGAAGGATCTGGCAATTTTAAATTGTGATGATAAATCAATTAAAGATTTGACTGACAGTATTAAAGGAAAAATAATTACTTACGGTTTTGGCGATAACTCTGAAATAAAAGCAGTTGAAGTTTTGATGGGAAATAAAAAAATAAGAACTGAAGACGGGTCAATGGGGATGGGTTTTAAAATATCTTATAAAGGAACAACTGTGCCGTTTAGGCTTCCTTATGCGCTTGGGAAGGGACAAATTTATTCAACTTTGTCTGCAGTGGCAGTTGGAATTCATTTTGGTTTAAATCTTGTCGAAATGTCAGAAGCTCTATCGGAATATCAACCTCTTGCTGGAAGAATGAAGATGATAAAAGGGATTAATAATTCTTTGATAATTGATGATACATTTAATGCAAGTCCCAGCTCAACTTTATCTGCTCTTGAAACTGTTGAAAAACTGGCAGCTGAAAGAAAAATTGCAGTTTTAGGTGATATGCTTGAGCTTGGCGAATATTGTGAAAAGGGTCACAGGGAAGTTGGAAAGGCTGTGTTTACATCAGTTGATATGCTTTTTACATATGGCTCAAGAAGTAAAATAATATTTCAAAAAGCAAAGGATATGGGAATGAAAAAGGAGAATATAAAGCATTTTGAGAACAAAAAGATGTTAATTGAGGCACTGAAACATAATATTAAAAATGGAGATATAATATTGATAAAAGGTTCAAGGGCAATGCATATGGAGGATGTTGTTCGGGAAATTATGGTAAAACCAGAGCTTGCAGGGGAGCTACTTGTAAAATAGTTTAAATTTGAGACTTTTAAAATGCAAATAAATACTTTACTTATTTGCATTTTTATATTATTATTATTTTGTTTTCGCCGCCTTCGTCTAACGGTTAGGACACCAGGTTCTCATCCTGGCAATAGGGGTTCGATTCCCCTAGGTGGTACAAAAAATAGAATTCAGGCTTTGTAGCCTGTATTTATTTTTGTATAATTTTAAGGATAATCGAACACAATGGGGTCGGGAAATGGTAGTTTACCGTTCGGGGTGACAGTGAACGAAGAGAGTGCCAGAGGGATGAAGCCTTTTTGAGCTGAGCCAATAGGCGAGCAGTAAGATTTCCCCTATGTGGTACAAACTAAATTATCCCAGTTTAACATGTGGGTATTTTTTACTTAAGAACATAAATCTAATTAATCAGTTTAAATTGAATTTGGGGGCAGAATGTAGGTGAGAGCGGTGAATACTCCTTGCTT
>JARGGI010000027.1 GCA_029210775.1 Patescibacteria group bacterium
GAGGTTGTTTAACTTAAATCCCAGTTTGATATAAAAAAATCACACACCAAAATGGTATGTAATTTTATTCTTGGCGGTCCCTTTTGGTTGAAATTCTAACTTTTTTTGAACAGAACCCCGACTGACCACGCGCCGAGCGCGTGGTGGCTCGCAGCGGAATCTTACACTCCGAGAAAATTGGTAATTCTGTTGGTGCGTTTCCGCTTGCCGCAGCGAAGCTACGGCAAACCAAAACAGAAATTTTTTCTCTACATTCTTTAATTTTTTCTGCCCCCCATTTTTTTACCATAGGGCACTCTCTCTTGCTTCGCAATTCACCTTGTCTTTTAATAGGAGATGAAAAATTTTCTGTGGCGCCTGTCCGCCTTTGGCGGAGTTTTCTCTTAATCAGAGAAAAGCGGAAACGCTCAAATCTTAATCGCAAAAGGGCAAAAATTCCTTTCCCCCAACCCCCTTCCTTTTTGCCCTTTTGCTTTTCGGGCTTCGCCCGATTTTTTTGTGGAGCTTTTATTTATTCATATTTTGCAAACATTGTTGTCACCAAACCATTCTTTTGCTTTGGCTATTACTCCATCTGTTGGATTGTGAAAGAATACTGCTAGATTTTCTTTTGCACGGGTGCAACAAACATAAAATATTTTTTGAGTACGAGTTTCAACACTTTCAGAACTACCACCTATAAATAATTTTTCAAAATCATAGTTTCTCCAACCTCCATTATCTAAAATAACCAAGACATTATCAAATTCGTTTCCTTTTGTTTTATGTTGAGTTGACAGTGGTGTGTAGCCTTCAAGATAGTTATATAATTTCTGAAATTCAAAAAACTTTATTTGTTTTACTCTATCGTAAACATACTCTTTTCTTTCTATAAATCTGGTTAATTTATCATCTTTTTTACAAATTCCGTATTTATCAGCCTCATCCACAATTTCTTCTATCGTTTTATCCTTTACTTTTATTAATTTTTCAATTTGATCTTTCAACTTTGATTTGTCGGCGACAGAGCTTATTCTATATTCAGTTTTTCTTATAAATTTATTAAACTGCCTTGAATTATACAAAAATATATTATGTTGAATTTTGAAAAGATGCTTTATCAAATCATCTCTTTTAGAACCTTTTTTACTTTCTTCATCCTTATCTTGTTTTTTATCATCAACTAAAGAGTCTTTATCTAAGTATATTTTTGAAAAAACTTCATATTTTTGAGTTTTTGTGGAATTATACAAATCAGAATTAGAATTTATAAATTCTTGCATTCCATTTGTCGGAGAAACTTTTTTTAGCTCCGCACCTGTTTTTCCTGTCTGTAATGAATCTACAACTTCACCAAAAGAAAGACTAGAAAAATCAGTATCAATTTTATTATCTTTTATATAACTTTTGATTCTATTTTTAAAATCAATGATTTTATCTCCATTATAAATTTCCATCAAATTTGTAAACCCAGCTTTTGGGGCAATGAGATTATGAGTTAGATTTAGTATTTTTGTTTCTTTATTATCTTCAAAATCCCACTCTATTTTTGATTTTATAAAATCAATATCATTATTATTTGAATAATAAAACTTAATATTCCCGTCCTTAATTACTCCATTTTGCATATTTGGAGCATGTGTATCTTTAGACGGTTCTTGTTCAATTCCATCAATGTTTTTTCTTAAAATATTCGCGAGATTGATAATTGACTGAGGATTTCTTCTGTTCTGTTTCTTTTGAACTTCTTTAATGTCATCTTTGTAATTATCTAAATCACCAACTCCGTCGTCATAAATAGCTTGCATTGAATCCCCAAAAAAACCAATAATATTATTCTTTTCGCTTTGTTTTAAATGAGTAAGGAGAATTTCAATGACATTTTCATTTGTATCTTGATACTCATCTATAAAAATAAAATGAAACTTATCTTTTAAGATATCGCAGATCTTCGGATGTTTTCCAAATATATGATTTGCTAAAATTAAAACCTCGTCATGAGATATAATCCCGTCTTTTATGCTTAAATATTCTTTATATTGAATCCCATCTTCCGTATCATTAAAATAATCAGCAGATACTACAGTTTCTTCTGGATTTTTTATTTTAGACTCTTCTTCATTCATCAGTTCCACTAAAGAACTTTTAAGCTCTTTTTGAAAATGTTTGATATTGTCCCATAAAAAATCATGTATTGTTGAAACAACTAAATTTTTATGATTAACTCTTTCTTCAATTTCTTTCACTGCTGAGTTTGTGTAAGTCATGCAAGCAATTTTAGATACTGGATTTTCTGAAATTATTTGCTTTATAACTCCGACCAAAGAATATGTCTTACCGCTTCCAGCTCCACCACTTAACAAAAAATTATCACCATTATTAATATGGCTTAATATTTCTTGAACCTCAGATTCTAACATTAGTCTTTCTTGAGCCATGATAATCCTTGTTTAATATAATCAGGAATTTCCCAATTACTAAAATCTTTTCCTGTTGCTTCATCTGTTTTACTGTTTAATAAAATCTCTATAGCAAACGGTGGTTTTTTGTTGACACAATTTTCAGCCAAATCATATGAATCTTTTAAATCATCATCAAAATTATTAATATTTTTTAAACTTTTAAAACTTTCCTTATTATCAATAATAAATTGGCGATTGATATGAAAAAAAGAATCTTCAAAACTTCTCGCGTAGTATTCTTCATTCTTGGAATTTTTCTCGTTGTTTTGATAAACACAAACCAAAAAACCATCTTTGTCTTTAGTCCATTTTTTTGTTGAGGTGTCCTTTTTAAGAGTCATACCATCTATGGTTTTGTCTTTAAAATCATCAAGTTTATTACTTTCATAAAAGAATTTTAAAGAGTCATTTGTGGTAATTTTTGCGTTAGTATCAGCTACCTTACATTTTGTACTATCATTTTTAGCAGAATCAATATCAGTAATAATTAAAGATTTAACGCCAATAAAATCAATAAATTTTTCAAAAATATGTGAGTAATTTCCCGTTTCTACAATAGATATATTTTGAGAAAGTAGTGGGTTATCAGAATCTTCTTGATCAACCTGTTTCATCATTGCTGGTAATAAAATTCTTTCGGTATCACCCTCAATAAAAATTGCTTTATCTGCAAAAAATAATTCCGCTCGATGTAAAGTGAGGTATTGTTTAAGAAATTTATAATTTTGTTTTTCTCCATCTGTTTCGTATTCCTTTTCTAGACTTTTCAGATTTCTAGCAACAATACTGCCGTTTACCATTTTTAAATATTTAATATCATCAAAATCACTTTCAGAAACAATATGTGATGAATGTGTACTCACAATGTATTGCAACTTATGAGTCGTATCAATTCCATCTTTTAGCAAATCTTTAATATTTTTTATAAAGATATATTGCATTTGTGGGTGCGTATGAGCCTCTGGTTCTTCAATAAAAAGCAAATTAATATCAGCAGGCGTTTTTTCTTTCCCCTTTTTAAATTCATTAATTTTTATTTCAATCTCAAAAATCATATTTATGAGATTCATATACCCTAAGCCATTATAATTTTCAGGCAATTCGTGGATTCCGTGATTGTATAAAACGGTTGTATTGCCTTTCAATATATCTTTATGTTGTAGTGTTGAGGTTATGGAAATTTTTGTATCATCTGGCTTAATGCCGCCAAATTTTCTTACCTTTTCTATGACATTCTCAAATATATCACTATAAACTCTATTCAATGAATCGTCTGTTTTGTGCAATTCCTCTTTGAACTTATCTATTTTAGATTGATGTTCTTCGCTAGTTTCTATTTTTTCGTAAATATTTGAAGAAAGTGAAGAGAGTGATTTATCAGAATCTTTATTTGAAACATCTCTGTTTGCTTTAATAAATTTGTAATTGATAACATTCTTTAGAAATATTTTTTCTTGATCTAAATCAATAAATTTTTCGTCGTTAGTAGGGTCAACCGTTTTTCTAAATAGTTTAAAATACTTTTGATAGTTATCCTTCAAAAAAAAAGATAAATCTTTCTTCTTTTCTTTTTTAAATTTAACAAAATCTTCTTTGAGTTCTTTTAAATCATCAATAGTCAAAATATATTCAAATAATAATATAATTTTATTGTTATCAGGATCTAAGTCCATCATCAATTTACTTATATTTGCGAGATTGTCTTTTTTGTCATAATCAATAAATAATTTTAAGACTATTCCTTTAGCCCCATAGTCTTCTGATATGTTATTTTCAATAATCTTTTCTAATTCACTGGAAAAGACCAAATTAAAGTCATTAAAAGAAAAAGGGTGGGGAGATGAGGAATTTAAAAACTTGTCCATCACGGACAACAAAGAAGTTTTTCCGGAATTATTTTTTCCAACAACTAACGATAAATCTTTTTCTAAATCAATAGAAAAATCATTTAACAGTCTATAATTTTGTACTTCAACCTTTGTAATTTTCATAATTTTATTTTCCAGACTTTCGCCTATTACATTCTTTGCATAACATCTGGCAATTTTTATCTGTAGTTTTTCCGCCCTCATGCCAAGGGGTTATATGATCCGCTTCCATTTCTTCAATTTCAAATTTTTCTTTACATACTACGCAAACGCCTTTTTGTTTCTCAAATATTTTTTGTTTGGTAGCGTCCGAAAAAGCACGAATAGAAAGATATTTTTCATTGCGGGTTAAAATATATGGATAAATACCGCTCTTTTTTGTTACATCATCATCAAGTATCAATTTTTCCGCACTTTCTAAATTTGGGACTTAAGCAATTTTTATTTTTGTCGCCCCAGTAATTTTTTCTTTCTTTATATTAAGATGTTCTAATAATCTGTCTTGCGGTCTGTTTCTTTTTGCTATGCCTGTGTATAATTCTTTGTTTAGATTATTTAATAATCGGTAAACAATGGGCTTATTCTCAGGAATATTTTTAATGCTGGATTTATTAAATTTTTTTGCATTTGTAAATTTGGTCATATATTTATATTAAATTATGTGGATAAACAAGCTATGGACTTTCTATTTTCTTTCTATTATAATAGAAGTATAAATCTAATAAAAAATTAAGTCAAGTACTATGCTTACAAAAAGGCAAAAACAAGTTTTAGCCTTTATATCCTTATATCATAAGAAAAATGGCTATGCCCCATCTTTGGAAGAAATACGCAAGAAATTTAAACTTGCCTCTGTTTCTACCGCCCATTTTCATGTTAAGAAATTGCAAGATTTGGGATTTATAGGAAAGCAGGACAATAGACCAAGATCAATTGATGTTTATGAAAATGAAAAAATGGTTAATATTCCATTGCTCGGACTAATTGCGGCTGGTCAGCCTATTGAAGCGATACAAAGTCAAAATAGAGAAACGATCGCCGTTCCAAGAAGCAAAATATCTCGCAACGGTGAGTTTTACGCTTTAAGGGTAGTTGGCGACAGCATGATTGATGAAAATATAAATGACGGCGATTTAGTTTTAGTTAAACAACAAGATACTGCCGAAAATGGACAAAAAGTAGTTGCACTTGTAGATAACTACGAAGCTACTTTAAAAAAATTTTATAAGGAAAAAAATTATATAAGACTACAGCCTGCGAATAAAACAATAGAGCCGATTATTATAAAGAGAAATAGAGAGCTAACAATACAAGGTATTGTTATTGATGTAATAAGAAACGAGGAAGAAATACAAGCTGAAAAACTTTTAGAAAATAAAGAAGTAAAAAGAAGTAAAATACTTCCTTTGAATAAAATTATTTTAGGCGATGCCGTAGAAGAATTAAAAAAACTGCCAAATGAAAGTTGCGATGTTATTATTATTGATCCGCCATATAATATCGGAAAAGATTTTGGAAATAACTTGGATAAGCGCGAATTGAAAGAGTATGTTGCTTGGTGTAAAGAATGGATAAATGAATCAATTCGTGTGCTGAAGCCTGAGGGGACAATGTTTATTTATGGGTTTAGTGAAATACTCGCTTATCTTTCAGTTGAAATTCCGATCAATAAGCGTTGGCTTATTTGGCATTATACAAATAAAAATGTCGCTTCTCTTAATTTTTGGCAAAGAAGTCATGAGGCTATAATTTGCGTTTGGAAAGATAAACCGATTTTTAATAAAGATGATGTCAGAGAACCATACACCGAAGGTTTTTTAAACGGAGCTGCGGGGAAAGTTAGAAAAGGAACTGTTGGGAGATTTAGCAGTAGCGGAAAAGAAACAGTTTATAATGCTCACGCTGGTGGTGCTTTGCCTCGTGATGTAATAAAAATACCAGCTTTAGCTGGTGGCGCTGGAATGAATGAAAGGTGGTTTATTTGTAAAACTTGTAAAAATCAAGTTTTTGAACCAAGAGAGTTAAAAAATCACACAAAACATGAAATAGTTAAACATCCAACACAAAAACCTCTTGAATTATCAAAAAAATTAGTATTGTCTGCTATGCCCCAAAAAGATGGTGTTGTTTTAGTGCCTTTCGTTGGCACAGGTTCCGAGTGTGTGGCGGCGAAAGAATTAGGACAATCTTATATCGGTTTTGAAATAAATCCCGATTATATTAAGTTAGCAGAAAAATATATAGAAAAAGCTAAATATATTCCTAAATTATTTTGATGAATTATCTATTTCTTTTTTCTTCGGCAAAAAGGTTTCTGCTGTAAAAACAACAAAACCATTATCAAATGACGCCGTTCGTTTGTCTTCTAAAAATCTTAAATATGGCAATCTAAATTCACCCTTTTTTGTTTTTGGGTCAGATAAACAAGTGGGTACTTCATATTTTATATCTATATTTTCCCCTTCATTTTTCTTTTTTCTCGGAAGTGGCACTCTGCTCATTACTCCACTAAAACTTGTTTTCTTAACCTGATAATTTAAAATATGATTTTTATATTTAACTCTTATATCAGCACCCAAAGAATCTAGTTCTCTTGACATGCTTACCGTTCCCTCGCCGAAAACAGACTCGGCAACATAACCACCATGAATTTGAGTTATTAGACCCGCCCAAGTTCTATAAGTTCTAGCCTCTATACCGCGAACAAAACAATCCTGACACATTGTTGTTTTCTTTCTAAATTTTTCAAGCAGTTCCTTTTTTTCTTCTAAATATCTTTCATAAAATTTTTCAAAAGAAATAAATTTCTTTTCTTCCCAATAAACTTTATATAAAAGATTAATTGCTTGTATCTCTTTTGGTAAATCCATTTCAACAATCTTAATACTACTATATTTTTTTCTATAGTCTTTTAGTGGCACTGTTTGTAAAAATTTATCAAATTTTTCTAAATACATATTTTAAACAAAATAATTTATTTCTTTTTTATATATCTTCGCAAAATCTTGCAATTCCGCTATATCAATTCTGCGTTCGCCTCTTTCAATTTTTGAAATATAGGATTGAGGTTTATTTAATTTTTCGGCGACTTCTTCCTGTTTTAAGCCAATCTCAATCCTAGCTCTTTTAAGCTTTTCAATAGTTTTTTTGTATTCTTTTGAATAGATTGACTTGCTCATACTATTATTAGTATATATCCTATTGTAGTATATCCCAAAATAGGTTATACTATTTTTAGAGAGTTCCTTTGTGTTTCCCGCGAATGGGTTGGGTGGGTCAAGGGCAACTAATAAAATAAAAGCCCCGCAAAAAAATCAGGTCCCGCTATCCAGCGGGATAAACTCCGCCGAAAAGCAAAAGGGCAAAAAGGAAGAGGGTTTGGGGGAAATTTCGCTTTTCCTTTACGGAATCAAATTGTGGACAGCCTCGAATCAAAAGATACCTCCAAATAAAAATAGAGTCTACAGACTCTATTTTTATTTGGCGGAGAGGGAGGGATTCGAACCCTCGAGACCCGTAAAGGCCTAACACCTTAGCAGGGTGCCCCTTTCAACCAC
>JARGGI010000028.1 GCA_029210775.1 Patescibacteria group bacterium
TTTTTTAACCTGTTCTTCTAAGCTAATTTCACTTTCTTTATTTTCAAAGTTTTCCTTGTTTATATATTTTAAATATTATATTAATAATTATCTATATCTTTCCATGTTTTACTTTCCGCCAAATCAGTCATATCTTTGTTCATAAATTTCTGCCGATATGCCCAATGACGATCCATTTGCGTATTTTTTTCATACCATTCTTTGTCTTTTATATAATCCACGGGCCAACCTTTATCTTGCCAGATTTGTTTATATTATAAAAATTTATTTAATATAATATTTTTCTCATTTCGAACTCTTTAGGAATTGATGTTTTTAATATCTTATCTATTTTGTTTTCTTCTTTTCGCGACAAACTCATAGCTCTTTGATATATTGGACTTCTTCTATCATTAATCCAAATACCATTCCAATTTGTAGTAGTTTTAATAAATTCTTCTGTAAAACTTTTACTCAACTTTAAACTGCTATTTATTATTACATCAACATAAGTTTGGATTATAGGACAATTATTTGAAGATGATTTTTTATTTTTTGCTACATAAATCCATATACTACCACGTGGAATAGAAATATTTTGTTTTATTATTTTAACATTTTCCTTCTCAATTTTTATTCTTCGGTATTTCATTTCTCTTTTGTCTAATTCATTTATTTGTTTTTTTGACAATGGACCTATTAAAGTCCCATTGAACTTACTTATCAGTTTCTTTACGACACCAAGTGCAGTATAATTGACTTTAGAGCTTTCTACAAACCACCCTCTCTCCATACCAAGAATTTCAACTAACAAAATATTTATTTGGGAATTATCTAAATTTCTTAAAGTTTTCGAAATACTATCCATATTTATAAGACTTCCATATCCAATTATATAATTTGGTAACATGATGGTTTTCACAATTTATTTAAGATTCATTTCTGAAAAATATTTTATTATCTCCTTGCAATAATTGTCAAAAAAAATTTTAGAATTCTTATCTCCAATAGCAAATCCTGGTCTTGAATTTATTTCTAATATATATGGTTTTTGTTTTTTACTTAAAATAAAATCTATGCTATAGATAAGATTATCAAAACAATTCATTTCTTTTATTACTTTTTTTACAATAGTTGAAACATTTTTAGGGATGTCTTTTTTCTTTATTATAATTCTATTTCCTCCTTGTGCTATATTCGCAAGAAAACTACCTTTTTGCGCGACTCTTACATATGAACCAAAAATCTTTTTGTTAAAAATAATCACTCTCAAGTCATGAATATTTTTTACAATATTACTAATGCCATAATGACTATCAATAAATTCTTGCAATAACATCGGCTCATTAATTTTAATGTTTCTTGCTTCTTTTTTTGAAATAATCTTAACACCAATTCTCTTTTGTCCAATATTTGGCTTAATAATAAATTGACTATCTTTTGAATTACAAATCTTTTTATTTAGCTCGTCTCTATTATAAATCAAATAAGATTTTGGCATCCATTTTTTTAATAAAGAATAGGTTATAAATTTATTACTTGCAATTTCATCAAATATTGGATTATTTACAAATTTAAAGATAGAAGCTATTTTGTTTTTAGCAGATATTAATTCTAAAGAATATGGGCATCTATCAAAAATAATATCTGGGATTATTTTATTTACAATGACCCATTTGTCATTTTTCAAAATCCAGGACTTATCAAAACATTTTTCATTTAAATTGAACCAATAAGTTGGAGCTCTATAAAATTTAATTTTCTCCTTCTCTCCATTAATAAATAATTTCTTCATAAAAAGCTCTAAATTCTTGTCATTTAATGTTTTACTGTCATTAATATCACTAAGCCCGGGATATAGTATAAGAATTTTTTTAAAGTTTCTCATTTCAAACATTTACATAATTAAAATAAACCCTTTTTAGAAAAATATGCAATAATTTTTTCTTCTACTTTTATTCCCGTAGCATTTCTAAAACCAATAAATTGCGGACTTCTATTGCATTCTAAAATATATAATTTGCCTCTTTCGTCTTCAATAATATCAACACCAGAAAAGTTTGCTTTTAATTTTTTACACAAACTCTCTGCTAACTTTTCAACTTTTGGTTTTTTAATTTGAATGAACTCAGCTCCAAGAGCGTAATTTTTTGCAATCATTCCTTTTCTCGAAATTTTTTCAACAACACCGAGAGCTATATCGCCAATTACAAAAACTCTGTATTCGTGTTTTATATTTATATATTCTTGAAAAAATAAGTTTTCTTTCTTTTTTCTAAAAAACAATTTGGCAAATTCAATAAGATTTTTTTTGGAATCTATTTTAATAATCCCCTCTCCTTTATAACCTTTGTGGGGTTTAATTATTATCGGATAAATTATTTTATTTTCCATTAAAAATTTTTCAAGAGACTTGAAGGAATTGCAATAATAAGTATCCGGAGTATTAAATTTTTCATATCTATCTAAAATAGCATTTTGTTTGGAAAGAGCACTTAATAACAAATTTGAGTTGTCTAATACTTTTACCCCTGTTTTTTCTAAAAATTTGGCTATTTCATACACTTTTTCTTCTGCCCCTCTCGTTCTCCTTACCAAGGCAAAATCTATCTTGTTAATTTTTTTTCCATTCATAAATAAAGAAAGCTTATTTTTTCCCATTCTTAAAAGAATCTCGTTCGGGTTAATTTTTATCAAATTGTATCTTCGGCTAATTTCATTCATTAATAATTTATCAGCTTCCTCTATATTTCCCGTGATTAAATCAGAAGAAATAAAAGCAAAATTTTTCTTTTTCATATCTGTTCTTATTATTCATTATTATTAAAAAGCTATAAAGCTATAAAACATTATCTTCTTTCATTTTTTTTCTTACATCTTTAACTTCCTCGTCAATCTGCCCAAACTTTCTTCTATACGACATGTGCCTATCCATCTGAATATTTTCCCTATACCAATCATAATTCTCCAGATAATCTCTTGTAAATCCTTTCTTATCCCACATCGCTTCAATCACTTTTCTATTTGCAATCATAGCTTTTTCGGGAATTGCTTTTAGCGAAATAAAGTATGGAAGCAAATTTGGATCAATTCTTAATTTAGTTAAATAATGATCCAGCCCTTCTTTCGCCATTTTTTGAGATTCAATATATCCCATAAAATAATTAGCATCTTTTGTATAATAAAATTTACTTTCAGAAGACAAATCGTGCATGCCTCTAAAAATTCTTCTACAAACCATTAAAGCCTTGTTTTCAGATTCATCTTCAATAATATTCTTATCGTGTTTTTGTGCTATTAGTTGATTTTTTATTCTTTCTTTCATTTCTATATAAACTTTTCCAAACCCATTTCCCTTTTTTCTATAATCCATTGCATGTATATACCAATCTTTATCATTTGGCCAATTGTCACCAAATATATGTTCTTCGGTTTGTTGTTCAGTATACATTGCAATTCCTTCTTGAAAGGTTGTTGCATTTTTTCCTGCATAAATTCCCGGAAATCCAGCCATTTTGCTATTCTCCATAGACACAACATGAGTTGCAACTTCATGAGAAGCAAGGCTCATTGCTCTGTCTGCTGAATAATCCTTATTTTCTGGAATTTTTATTTTTTCTTCAGAATCAGAAACACTTACCCCTTCTTCATTCTTTCTAAGCTCAATCTTAAACCCTTTTATACTAAAAACATCTTTGACTATTTCAAAAATATCCTTTAAATCCTCTGAAGTAATTTTTATTTTTTTTAGTTTTTCTCTCAACGGATTATTATATGCAGAATTATCTTTTAATTTATTTTGATAATAATCCGTATTAGCTTTGATAAGTTCATCATAAATATCATCATAAGCATCAACCGAATATTTATATGCTATCTCATCATCTCCTTCTTTTACTGCTAATATAAATTTTACTCTAGCTGCCATGCTTTCTAAATATTCAAGCACTATTGATTTTACATTCTCATTAGAATCAACAATGATGTTTTCTTTTTTTGCGTCTAAATCTTTTATTGTTTTTTCTATGTCTTCTTTTTTTATATTTTCTATCTTCTCATAAGTATAAATTGGATTATAGTCGATGTTATTTTTGATTTCTTTCTTGAAAATCTCATGCTCTTCTTTCAAACTTAATCTTCTGCCATTTTCAATTCTTCCCGAAGGCCTGATTAAATCATAGGTATCTACATATGGTTCTATAATTTCGTAAATTTCCGCAATATTTTTTTTCAATCTTTCCTTCGCCTCTTTTCTCTCTTTTATTTCAGGATTTAATTCCATTTCTTTAACCAGCTCATCTGCTTCGGTTATTTTTTCTAATTCATCTTTGTCTTCTACGCTATCAGATATTTCACTTTCTATTGTTTTAGCAATCGCCTCCGTTTCAAACTCCTCTACTGCATCTTTAATTTCTTTTTTTTCTTCCGCTTGTTTTATCTCTGAAATAGCAGATTTTATTTTTAGTTCTTCAAATTTCATAAATTTCACTTAATAATAATTTTTATTATATTTCTGATTTTTTCCAAGTCTCCCTCAAATATTTTTCCATCCTTATGATTCAAAACAACCTGTAAAACATAAGTATAACCGTCACGAGAAAATCCGCACATATCGCCGATGTTTTTTGCCTGTTCGTATCTTAAGAATGATTTCATTTTTTTCATTTCTTCAATTCCTTCAATAGAAACTATTCTGCCTTCTTTTTCCGGAAATATTTCAAGAACTGCTGTATATGATTTTATTTTGGTTGGGATATTTGGTTTTTTACCAAGTTTGTTTAAAAAATCATTTTCATAATGCTTAATTCCATAAGATAATTTTAACATTTCATTTCGATATCCTCCAGGTCTAGTTTGTAATTCTACGATTTTCCACTTTCCTTTTTCTGTTCGCATTAATTCAATATGAACTGTAATTGCAGTTGGAACCGTTGCTTTAAGAGCTTTTTTTGCTACTATTTGAGCTCTTTTTTCTTCATTCTCACTTATTCCTGCAGGAAGAGCTCTATAATAATTAAAAAAATCGTCAACGCCAATGTCTTTTCCTGTAATAACTTTTACTATCGGCGTGAAATAAATTTTACCTTTAGAATTTATATAAGCGTCAATGGAATATAAATTTCCTTCCATAAATTCTTCCGCCAAAACTTGAGGTGTGCTTTCTGAATGAACATTTTTATAAACTTCTTTTATTTTCTGAAAAGTTTGTTTTAAATTTTTTTTCAAATCGTCTATATTATCAGATTTTATAACCAATCTGCTTTTTGTCAGATTAAGCGGTTTTGTAATGCAAGGAAATCCGATTTCTTTTGAAATGTTGCCAGCTTCTTTTAAGCTATTAACCAGCATAAACTTCGGCGTAATTTCTGGATATTTTTCTATAAATTTTTTTCTCATTTCAAGCTTGCTATTGCAAATCTTTAATGACTTTTCACTTGGCATATTAACCTCTGGCAACAATTTTACCAAACGGGTGTATAAAGGCATCCAAGATTCAAAATAATTAAAAACTAAAACAATTTCATCTTTAATCGGAGCGATTGTTTTTTTTATATCTTTTATATTCTTTGTATCACATCTTAAAACAAAATCAAATCGCTTTTCCATTCCTTCCTGCTTGGGAGGCTTTTCATTTAAATTTATTTCATGAGAAGTCAAAACAGCTGTTCTAAATTTTCTTTTCTGCGAAATCTCAAAATTTTTCACATCATCAAGATTGCTGTTATAAGCACTGCCTAGAAAAAGAATTATGTTTTTTTTCATATCCATATAAATAAACTATCTTCTATAGATTTAAAAATAACTTCCGATAAATTTCTAAATCATCTTCCAAATTATATTTTATTTTATTTTTGTCAATCGCACCCAGTTCAATAAATAACGGCAATAAATACGGATCAATTTTTGCTGTTATTAAATAGTTGTGCAAATTTTTTTCATACAATTTTTTTGCTAATATTTCACCTTCAAAATACATTTTATCTTTCGGGAAATATGCTCCTCCTTTTGAAAGACTTTCTCTAAATCCCCTGAATATTCTTTTGCAAACAAGAAGTGATTCACTAAGGGACATTTTTTCAGCAATTTCTTTTTCAATGTTTTTTGATTTATATTCAACTAATTTTAATTTATAAATATGATCAAATGTTTGATGATAATTAAAACCATTTTTAACTTTACTCATAGCCAAAATATAATAAGGGCTTGGCAATTCTTTCTTTATTCCAAAAATGTCATTTATATAATCATTTTCCAAAATTCTGGAAATTCCTTCTTGGTATAATTCATAGTCTCTGCCAAATATAACTCCTTCAAATCCTAAATCTTTGTTGTTGCTATTTGTCTTGAGGTGAACTATTTCATGAACAATCCTTTTTGAGAGATTTATGCCGTTTAGTTTTCTTTTTTGAGGAATAACAATTGTCGGTCTGTTATATTTTAATGATTCAAATTTTACATCTATTTGAAAAGTTTTACTATCAGAAACGACATCCCAATCATCTAAGTTCATAATCTCTAAGACTGCTTTAAATTTATTCACTATTTGCTTTGAATTAAAAGTTTTCTTTTTTAATTCAAGGACATTGTCATCATAATTTTCTTCAGTTTTTTCTGTCAAAAGTTGTTTATATATTTTTTCAGCTTCTTTGACAAGATTATCATTAATATCTCCGTATGCCTTTTTTGCATATTCAAAAGCTTTTTTTTCTTCTCTGTTCTTAACCGATTTTAGAAAATTAATTTTATTTTTTGCAAGTAAGATTGACTCTTCTATAATTGTTTTAACAGCGTCTTTTTCTTCTGACTTTACCGTTTTACAAATTCTATCCAAGCCAGTAAGTGCGCCATCTAATTGTTTATTATCAACGCTATTTAGATTAATATATTTGAAAGTTGGGTTATAATCCTTCTTGCTTATTTTTTCAATAAACTCATTAATTTCTACAGAATAGTTTCTTCTTTTTTTCCCAAATGGCGTTATAAGAGAAAATACATCATTAAATTCTCCAGCAACAGAATTTATCTCTTTTGATAATGTTATAATTTTTTCTTTATTTTCTACGTTCTCTTCTGATACATTTTTTTCTGCTTCAAAAATATCTTTTACAATTTGGTCAATATCTTTTCTTTTTTTGTCATTATAAAATCCAAAATTATTTTTCGGCGACATATACGCTTGTGCCTTACTCGGATCAACCAAAAACCTTCCCAGGCTCTTTCTGCCAATTATTACTGGAAATTCAAGATTGCTTCTGTCTGTAACTGACATTTTTGAAACAATGTCTATTCCAGAAATTGTTATGTTCATTTTTATCAGCAATCTGTAAGAAGTTCCATGACTTGATTTAATGACAGCTGTGTCAAAATCTTCTCCCCATTTTTCTAACTTATCTTTTATCTGCAAATCAAAACTCTCTTTTGTAGCGCTACTATCAATTTCAATATTTTTTATCACTTTATC
>JARGGI010000029.1 GCA_029210775.1 Patescibacteria group bacterium
TTCTTTTCAGTAAGTTCTTTTTGTAATTTTATTTTCTTTTGATGTTCATTAATAATCAAATCGTTCATCGCTTTCAAGATATTTTGAGCTTGATTTGTATCACTAGATTCAATTGTAATATTTAAAAGCTCCGTTCCTTTTTTATTCTCTGCTTTTATCTTAGGATAACTTGATTCAGAAATATTTAATTTATTTCTAATACTCACTCCATAAACATCATTATTAATTTTTGAAATAATATTATCAGGAGATTCAATAAGCATCAAACCATCTTGAGTTATACTATAACCTATATTAAGAGAAGTGCTAATTTTATAAATTTTCGGCATCATAAAACTTATTACGCCCGCAATTATAACAGAAATAACAAATATTTGTGCGATTAACTTTCTTCTTTTAATAATCACCTTTACATAGTCCATAAGATTTACTTCTTCATATTCTGATTGTTGATTTTCTTTCATAAATTTTTCAAGTTATTTTTTAATTATTTTAATTGTTATATTACGAAAAATTATATTGTTCAAGTGTAGTAAAACAGAATCGAGAACTGAAATATATGATTTCTCGACTCACTCCTCTCGCTCAAAAAATATATAATTTATTGTTTAAATATATCCAACTACTTTCAAACGTAATACCGATATACTTGTCTAGATATTCGTTTGCCGAAAAATAAATAACATAATTATTAGAAAAGTCTACTTGATGCTTTCCCCATTCTTATAGGTTGGGACAATTTCATTTAAAACAGCCTTTACTTCCTCGTTACTACAATTATACATAACTTTATCCAATTTTTCCAATCCTTTATTCAAATTGTCTTCTTTTGTATTTGAAAGTCTCGCAATAAATATCTTTTCATTTTTTGTTACAACAGTCCCTTCTTCAGCAGTTAGAATTTCTTCAAACATCTTTTCTCCCGGCCTAAGCTCGGTAAAAACAATAGAAATATCTTTATCTGGTTCAAATCCAGAAAGCTTAATCATTTCTTTCGCTAAATCTAAAATTTTCACCGGCTCTCCCATATCCAAAACAAAAACTTCTCCGCCCTGACCCATTTCAGCAGCTTGCATCACCAAAAGACAAGCTTCCGAAGTAATCATGAAAAATCTTTTCATATCAGGATGCGTGACTTTAACTGGACCACCTTGCTTGATCTGTTTTTTGAAAACAGGAATTACGCTTCCTCTGCTTCCAAGAACATTTCCGAAACGAACTGAGATAAATTTTGTACCATTTTGTTGATTTAAAACCTGACAAATCATTTCCCCCACCCTTTTTGTAGCGCCCATAACTGATGTTGGATTTATGGCTTTGTCAGTAGAAATGAAAACAAACTTTTCAACTCCATTTTTTAATGACGCATCAGAAATGATTTTCATTCCAAAAATATTATTCCTCACTGCCTCTTGAGAATTTTCTTCCATCAAGGGAACATGCTTATATGCAGCTGCATGAAAAACGATACTTGGCTTTAGTTTACAAAAAATTTCATCAACATTTTTTTTGTCCCGAATGTCAGCAATTATTGAAACAATTTTAATGTTTGGAAAATGATTTTTAAGCTCATTTGAAATATAAAAAATTCCTGTTTCATCTTGATCAAAAAGCAAAAGAGATAAAGGTTTAAATTTGATAACCTGTCTTGCAAGCTCACTTCCAATTGAACCAGCAGCTCCTGTTATTAAGACTATTTTGTTTTCAATGAAATTTTCAATTTTGCCCATATCTACCGAAACGGGTTCTCTGCCAAGAAGATCTTCAACTTCCACTTCCCTAATATTACCAATTGAAACTTCTCCGCCAATAAGCTCAGCAATAGATGGAACAATTTTTACATCAGATATTCCAGCCTGCCTGCCAAGTTCAACTGCTCTTTTGATTATTTTAGATCCAGCAGAAGGAAGGGCAATTATCATTTCTTCTACACCTTCACTTTCAACAACATTTGGAATATCTTCAATTTTTCCGAAAACTTTTAAACCATGAATCATAACGCCTTGCTTGATTTGACTGTCATCAACAAAACCAACAGGAAAATATTGACTACTCTTTGAAATCAATATACTTCTTAAAATTTGTTCGCCCGCATCGCCAGCACCAACAATTAGTGTTCTTTTCTTTTTATCCGATTCTCCTTTTCCTCTTTTTATATTCAAATATATTCTTTTTGAAAAGCGAATTGAACCAGTAGAAACGAAAACCAAAAAATAACTGATAACAAGAACTGAGCGAGGAAAACCACTTAGAATCTCATAATCTCTAAATATAAAAAAAGTGGCTCCCAGCGCCAAAAAACCAATTGACACTGCTCGAAAAAGAGTAATTAACTCTTGTGTACTAACATATGCCCAAGTGAATGAATAAAGTTTGGAAAAATAGAATATTGGAATACAAAAAACCAGTGCAATAAAAACTGCAACCTGGATACTTCCTTCAAAATATTGCACTGGAATTTGCCCCTCAAACCGAAGAAGAAAGGCTAAAATAAAAGATGACGCTATCAAAAATATATCAGAAATCAAAAAAAATAAAGTACGAGTTTTTGTTGTTTTTTTTAAAATTTTCGATAAAATTCTTTTCATTGACTTGCTTTATTTTTTATAAAAATCAATTATACAATTTGCTACATATGTCACCTCCGTATTATTCAATTCTGGATACATTGGAAGAGAAATAACTTCTTTACAAATCTTTTCCGTTTCGCAAAGAAATATTTTATTCGGACACATCACTGGTTGTTTATAATTTGGCGTATCCCATGAAATCAAAACTTCAACTCCTCTTTTATTTAAATATTTAACCAATTCATTCCTTCTTTCAGCTCTTATAACATAATTTTGGTATACATCAAAAAAACGCGAATCCCCATAGTAAGGAAGTTCAATATTTAATAAATCCTTAAGATTATTTCTATATATATTAGCAATCTGACGACGCCTTGTAATCCACTGTTTAAAATATTTAAACTTAACATTCAAAAGCGCCGCTTGAACATTATCCAATAAAGCAGTATAACCATGATAATAAAACTTTCTGTCTTCACGACTCTCTCCATTAAATCGTAAGAGTTTTATTTTTTTTGCAATTTCAGAATTATTTGTCACTACCATTCCAGCATCTCCAAATCCTCCCAACATTTTGAATGGATACATAGAAAAACACCCCGCCAGCCCAAAAGAACCAGCCATTTTCCATTTTCCCTCTTTGGTTTTATATTTTGCTCCCAAAGCTTGTGCCGCATCTTCAATAATAGAAAGATTATTTTTTTCTGCAATTGCAATTATCTTGTCCATATCACAAACCCTTCCATTAAGATGGACAGGTTCAATTGCAACCGTCTTTGATGTTATTGCTTTTTCAATCAAATCTGAATTCATATTAAAATCTTTTCCAACATCAACTAAAACAGCTTTTGCACCTTGGTGATAGATTGATGAAATACTTGCCATGAAAGTATGTCCGACTGTTATGACTTCATCACCTCGATTTATACCTGCAGCTTGCATAGATAAAGTTAGGGCATCTGTGCCAGAATTTACCCCAATTGCATATTTAACCCCAACAAATTTAGCTATTTTTTTTTCAAAATTTTCAAGATCACCACGCGAAATAAGATCACCACGCGAAAAAACATCATCAATCGTTTTTAAAAATTCTTTTTTATGGTCCTTATATTGTTTTTGTGGATTAACAAAACGTACTTTATATTTCATAGTTTAGGTTTATATATTATTAAAATTATAAATTATCAGCCCATTTTTTTAGTCTTTTGAATCCTTCTTCAATCTCTTTCGGATGACATGCAAATGAAAACCTTATATGTCCTTCTCCAGTCGGTCCGAATGCTATTCCAGGAATTGTTATCACATGTGCCTCATATAAAATTTTAAGTGCAAGATTAAGCGAATCAATCTCTGGTATCTTATATTTTACAAGAATATAATAAGCTCCAAATGGTTTTTGATATTCAAATAAGTTTTTCATCTCATCAAGTTTTTTGCACATTAATTCTCTATTACTAGTTAATTTTTCAACAAAATTAACAACAGAATCTTGCGATCCACTTAGAGCTGAAATTGCAGCTTTCTGTGAAATTGCAGGAGCACAAATGGCGATGGCATCATGAACTTTCAACATATGATCGATTATTCCCGAATCAGAAAATGCGTATCCAACACGATAGCCCGTTAATGCATACTTTTTAGAAAAGCTTCCACATAAAATCACACGATCTCTAATATCTTCTAATGATGAAGGAGAGAGATGTTTTTTACCATCATATAAAAGAAAATCATAAGTCTCATCGGCAATTATAATAAGATTATGTTTTTTAGCAACACCTGCGATTTCATTTATTTCTTTTTCAGTTAACACAGCACCTGTTGGATTTGAAGGATTTGAAAATATAATGGCTTTTGTTCTGTCAGTTATTTTCTGATTTATCTCTTTGATTTTTAATATCCATCCGTTTTTTTCTTCAAGCGATACAAATATCGGAACTCCTCCAAATTGAATTATTTGCTCAATGTGAGAAGCATAGTCTGGAGAAAAAAGCAAAACTTCATCTCCTTCATCAATTACCGTCGCAATAGAACAAGCGACAGCTTCTTGGCATCCTGCGGTCACCATTATTTCTTTTTTCGCATCAATATTTTTAATATTCCTTGATGATTTCAGAAATTCAGCGATAAGCTCCCTGAGTTCTGTCATTCCAGGCTCTAAAGTATATTTGGCGGTACTTATTTCTTTGAGTGCAGTTATTATCCCCTCCTTAATATACTCTGGAGTATCAAAATGAGGAATGCCTTGCCCAAATGATATAACATCATTTCCTGTTTTTTCCATAAATTCATCTGCCAGAATCGACATTTCCTTAATAGGAGAAATAACAATTTTCTGTACTCGCGAAGAAATATTATTTGTTCTAAATTTATGACCAGATGCTTCTATAACAGAATGTTTTTCCATGCTACTTGTTTAAAAATTAATCAAAATCAGTTTTTATATAAAAGTTTTTTTACTTTTAATATTATATCATTTGAATTAATATAATACTCTTTTTCCAATGGACCGCTCGTAGGTGCTGGACAATCAGGAAGACATATTCTTTCAATTGGTGCTTTCAAATATTTAAATCCTCTATTTTGAACCTCTGCAACAATTGAAGCTGAAACACTTCCTGTGAGCCATGCTGCTTCTGTAACAATTAACCGTCCAGTTTTTTTTATTGACTGTAAAACCAAATCAATGTCTAATGGTTTTACTGTCCTCATGTCTATTACTTCTGAGCTAATATTATGCTTTTCAAGTTCATTTGCTGCCTTAACTGCTTCAGATGCCATATATGAAATTCCAGCAATAGTTACATCATTACCCCTTTTTCTAATTACCCCTTTTCCAATCGGAACGGAATAAATTTTCTCTGGAACCATCTCTTCAATTTTATAAAGCCAACGATCATCAATATAAACAACTGGATTGTCGTCTTTTATTGCAGAAATCATAAGACCTTTTGCATCATATGGAGTTGAGGGCATTACAACCTTAAGCCCTGGTATATGAGAAAATAGAGCCTGCAATGCTTGTGAGTGTTGTGCTCCTTGTTCTCCACCTCTATTTATTATACCCCAAATTACAACTGGAACTGAAACTTTCCCCCCAAACATATAACTCCAATTTGCAGCTTGGTTTATAATCGGATCGAGTGCGTACATCATAAAATCTATTCTGGGATGAACAGCAATAGACCGCATACCAGACAGAGCAGCACCAACAGCAGCACCCGTTATTGCATTTTCAGAAATTGGAGTATCAATTACCCGTTTCTCGCTATACTTTTCAATTAAACCATTGCAAGTATTTCCAACATACCAAGGACTTTTAACTCCCTGGCCAATAAGAAACACGGACGAATCAAATTCCATCATTTGATGAAGTGCTTCATTGATTGCCAAACTATAAGAGAGTTTTCTGCTATTTTTTGAAGACATATTTTTCTAAATTTTTTGTTAATGGATATTCTTCCTTAATTGAAATATTATGATATTCTTCTATTTTCTTTTGAATTTTATTTTTTACATCTTCTATTTCTTTTTTATTTAAAACATTATTCTTTAATAAATATTTTTCAAATTTTAAAATTGGATCACGTTTCTTCCACGCTTCAATTTCTTTTTTTGGTCTGATATCCGTATGATTTCCTTGGATATTGTCATCGGGCCCGACATGACCCATAAGTCTATAAGTTATGCACTCTATAAAAACAGGACCTTTCCCGCTTTTACAATATTTCACGGCCTTTTGAGCTTTTTCAAAAACCTCCAAAACATTATTTCCATCAATTCGAAACGACGGAATTCCAAACGGTTTTGCCATTTCCCAAATATTATCCTTGGCATGCGTTTCTAAAATTTGCAAATGAGTAGCATATAAATTATTTTCGCAGACAAAAATCAAAGGTAATTTTTTTAACGATGCAAAATTCATTGACTCAAATAAAACTCCTTCTCCAGTTGCTCCATCTCCAAAAAAACTAACCGCCACATTTTTCTTGTTTCTGATCTTAAAAGAAAGAGCTGAACCAACAGCCAACGAGATTGTTCCAGATACAATCGGAGCAGAACCTAAAAAACCTGTTTTAGGGTAAATTAAATGCATTGATCCGCCCCTACCTCTTGAGCATCCCGTTTCTTTCCCATATATTTCTGCGATCAACTCTTTCAGCTCTCCACCCTTACTAAGATAATGACCATGAGACCTGTGATTGCTAAACATGACATCTTTATTATTAAGCACCGCACCAATTCCAGCCGAAATTGCTTCTTCTCCCACATAAAGATGTATCGGACAGCGAATTTCTTTGTTCAAAATAGGTATAATAAAGCTTTCTTCACAAAGCCTTATTTGTAGCATTTTTCTATACAATTTTTTTAGTATTATTTTTGATTGCATTTTCTGTGATTAAACTTAAGTTATAGAAGTATTTGTATTTTTTTAGATGCTATAATAACAGCATCTATTTCATGTTTTTGTAAACTCCAACTAGTAGCTCCAACAGCATCAATAATCTGTTTTTTCGTTTTAATGCCAACTATTGCACAAGGCTTAAATTCAGCATCCAAGATCCAAC